>JAOTRX010000007.1 GCA_030247675.1 Desulforhopalus sp.
CATATAGCCCGAATGCCACATTCATCAATACAGACTCTCGTCAATATGTAAAGCCACGGAGTATCATTAATGTAATTTCGGATATTCAGCATTATTGCATGGCTGAAAAATTGGGTAAAGCCTTGCCTGCAGAGTATTTGACACTGGAAAACTCTCTGGGGTTTTTCGGTGTCGGGGCTAAAAGTGGTCTGACAGAAGGACTCTTCCTCCTCTTGCTTCTTCCAGCGGTTGATTTTTATCTGGTGCCTTTTGTCTTGAAATCACCAAGTTTGTTTTTGAAAACCATGATCGGCTCTTTCCCTTTTCTGCCGGTCATCGCCAACACCTTCCTTTGCGCCTATATCAGTCAATACTTTATTGGTGTAGTTACCCGCAAGGCCATCAATGCTTTCTTCACCGGCAGGATGCTCGTACTGATATTTAAAAGTTTTATGATCTACATTTTCTACACCTTGCTCACCGGATTGAGCACCCCGGAAAGGGTCTGGCAACTTGCTCAATATTTGGGCAAAAATGCCGAGGCAATCTATTATGGCTATATGACTATGCTCCCCAATATCATGCCGATAGCCACCAGGTGTTCTGTGCTTGTTATGGTGGCCGCCATCCTGCCTTACGGGATAGTTTTTTTAATGGATATGTGGCGGAGAAGTAAAATCAAACGCAACCATGCCAGGATTACTGGTAAGTCTTAAAAAACTATCAATCAAATCTATCAATCTATAGGGAGAAAAAATTGGAGAAAGAAATTCAGGAAACGTCGACTGAAAAAAAGAGATTTACCAAGGAAGAAATTCTGGAGAGAAAAATCTCCATGGTCAAGGAGCGTGGCACAAGAGTCATGAAAATCAACTCACCAATGGGCAGCATCATGTTCAATGTCCTGCGGCAATTCGACCAGGCGTATGCTCATTTCAAGGGACAATTGGGAGAGCCAGGGGGGATTTCCCATGAAAAAGGAGCTGCCCTCATGGATGAGGCGCGGAAGATAACCATGGCCTTCTCTGAGTTCACTGGCCAGTTGAGCAAGCAGGTCAGATTCAAGTATTATGTGCCTCAGGAGCTACAGGAGATGCGGCAAGTTACAAACAGAAAGAAAGATGAACTCTCGACAAAGTGACTTAGGGTGAGAGACTGGGGTTATGATGTGTGAGTTGCCTGTTGAAAGCCAGGGATCTTTTCCAATGCAACAGGTGCCGAGCACAGATTTCTATCACAGCAAGAACCATTTTTGCCTCCACAAAACTCTCGCTGACCACCTGGTTCCTGGCGATCTATCTGATTACCCAATCAAAGGTCAGTGTATCTGCGCTGAGCCTCAAACGCATAGTAGGTATTTCATATAACACAGCTCTGTTGCTCAAGCATAAAATACAGCAGGCTATGAAAGAGCGTGATGATAGCAAACCTCTTGATGCTGATTACATCCAAGTCGACGATGCCTATTGGGGAGGCAAAAAGCGTGATGGCAAGCGAGGTAGAGGGGCTACCGGAAAAATTCCCTTCGTCGCAGCAGTATCTATAGGTGACAAGGGACATCCGCTCGCTATTCGCTTCAGCCAAGTGAGTGCATTTTCCAAGGAAGCGATCAAAGACTGGGCTCGAAAACATCTGATTCCGAAGAGAAATGTGGTAACCGATGGTCTTGAATGCTTCACTGCTTTTCAAGAGAGCGGCCTGAGCATATTGCCATAATCACCGGTGGTGGCCCAAAAAGCGTTGAAATGCCCGAATTCAAATGGGTAAACACGATTATTAGCAATGTGAAAAACTCCCTTCACGGCACTTTTCATGCAATCAGTAAAAAGCATTTTCCGCGCTACCTTGCTGAGTTTTGCTACCGATTCAACCGGCGGTACGACCTGAAACAAATGGTCGCCCGCTTTGGGTACGTCGCTGTGAGAACCGCGCCCACACCCCAGCGGATGCTGAAATTGGCTGAGGATTGTGGGTAATCAGAAAACATTTTACTTTCACGTTGTTTAAAGCTTATCTCAGAAATGTTATCGTATATGAAACTACAAGGTTTATGTTACCGTCCAACCATATCCTCTTGAAGGCTAGGTGTGTGGTTATTTCTAGGTTCGGCTGCTCGTTTATGAATTTATTGCTGGAAAAGGAATCGAATCAATTGTTCATCCTATAAAGTATTTATCGACCGCTCCTTGTTTTGTTGATTTTTTCAGCGATATACTATTCTGGCGCGGTAAGGAACGCGAAGTGTCGAGGAATTAGGCGCAACATTAGCGGGAATTGTCTAAATATTAGGCAGGAATCTCAATGGAAATTTGGTAACGCGATGGAGTGCAAATCGTTAAATTTCAATTAATTAGCTATATGTTAGGGGAAATTGTCGCATTCTGTGATCTTTGGCACGGAAACTGCAAATCTTTCAACAAGCGTTTTCCTTTCTTTTGGTTGAAGAGTGTATCGGCCAAGAACAAAATGCTTGGAAGAGTCATAATACAGGTAGTGTAAAGAGCTTATAGTAAACCATCAATTACAAGGAGAAGTATATGCAACAAGTAAAGACAGCGGCATTTTTGGTAATCTTGGTTTTATTGAGCGGTGTCGCCATGGCCGGCGAGTATCAGGTGAGCAAAAAGGTGGATGGTTTCGACGTGGTGGTGACACTCGATAAGAACCCTCCAGTCGCCGGTAAGAACGTGATGACCATCGCCGTTAAAGACGATGCCGGCAAGCCGGTTTCCGATATCAAGGTACGGGTAGACTACACCATGCCGGCCATGCCGGGGATGCCAGCGATGAACTATAAGACCGATGCCTCGCCAAACGGCCAGTCTTTTACCGCCCCCATCGATTTTTCTATGTCCGGTGCCTGGAATGTGGCGGTGAAAATCCTGCGCGAGGGCAAGACCTCGACGGTGAAATTCAATGTCGATGCGCGCTAGGGGCGGGGCAGGAATGCCCGCCTTGCCTGTGGTGTCGGGTGGGTTGATCCGGTTCCTGGTAGCGGCGGTGTTGTTTCCGACCCTAATCGGAACCGGCGCGGCCGCCGAGACCACCCTGCGACTGCAGGACCTCCTGGACGAGGCCCTGCGCAACAGCCCAGAAATCCAGATGTTCGCGGCGGGCGCTACGGCTGCGGGGCACCGGGTGCCGCAGGCCTCCAGCCTGACCGACCCGATGGTCATGATAGGGTACCAGAATGAAGGCTTCAATACTCTCAGTTACCCCGAGATGCCTGATTCGCAATTTATGCTGTCCGTCTCGCAGATGCTGCCCTATCCTGGCAAACTGGCGCTGAAGGGGGAAATGGCGGAGAAGGAGGCTGAGGGGCAGCAGGCCACAGTCGCCGTAAGCCGTCTGAATATCGCTCTACGAATCGAGGAGTTGTATTACGACCTGTTCTTTTCGTACATCAATCTCGATGTGATCCATGATAAGACCGCGCTTTTCTCGAGGATCGAGGACGCCGCCTCCGCCCGTTACGGCTCGGGAATGGGTATACTGCAGGAAGTGGTGATGGCGCAAACGGAAAAATATATGCTCCTGGAAAAGGAAGAGATGTTTCGGCAGCGAATCGCCGCTATTGAAGCGATGCTGTGCAGCGCTGTCGGCAGGAAGCAGTGCGACGCCTCCTTCGGGGTGCCGGAAAAGCCCGAGGCCAAGCAGCTTCTCTGGACGACTGAAGAGGCTTTAACCCGCGCCTTGGAAAAATCGCCGGTAATCAAGGCGAAAGAGCGGATGGTCGCGGTCGCCGAGGCCAAGGTGAAGATGGCCGAGAAGGAGTTTTATCCCGACTTCACCGTCACTGGGACTGTTGCCGAGAAGGGCTCGGAGTTCGAAGATATGTGGAGTATCACCACTACCGTCAATGTGCCGATCTATTTTGAAACCCGGCAGAAACCTGCGCTTTTCGAGGCCAGGGCCAAACTTGCCGAGGCCGGTCACGACCTGGCTGCGACCAAGCTTATGCTCGCGGCAACCATCCGGGATAATTACACGATGGCGCACAGCGCCGAGAAGCTCATGGCTCTCTATAAGGACGGACTGATCCCGAAGACCTATCAGGATTTCGATCTGGCGATGAGCGGCTATGTCAGCGGCAAAACGGAGGCACTCACGGTGATCAACAGACTGAAATCGCTTATTGATTTCGAACTTCTCTATTGGGCGAGGTTCACCGAACGGGGCAAGGCGATGGTCAGAATAGAGGCGGCGGCAGGGGGAGTTGAGGAGTGACCTGATTTTCCGGCAGCACGACACACAAAGGATACCAAGACCAATGAAGAAGCTATCATGCAGTACTTTTCTACTCATTGTTATCGCCGGAATTGCCGGTGCTGCCGCCCTTACACAGGTACCGTACCGGCAATGGTTTGGTTCCTCCCCACTACCAGTCCCTGGCCCTGCCATCGCCCAGGCGGCGGCTCCTCCGAGCAGCCATGCCGGTCATGGCGAAGTCCTGCCGGCTCCACCACCGAAACCGAAAACCGCCACTCCCGCCGCGGCCGATGAGTTTGGCGAGGATGCGGCAACCATCGAGATTCCTGCCGACAAACAGAAACTCATCGGCGTACGGTCGGTAGTCGCGGAAGTGGTCCCGCTGCATCGGAATATCCGCACCATCGGCCGAATCGAATATGACGAACGCGGCCTTACCACCATCAATACCAAGATCGAGGGTTGGATAGAAAAGCTCCACGTCAACTACACCGGCGACTATGTAAAAAAAGGCGCGCCGATCGCCGAGATCTACAGCCCCGAGCTGTATGCCACCCAACAGGAGTTCCTCAATGTGCTCGGCTGGACCGGTAAAAAGCCTGCCGGCAACGCGCCCAGCAAACTGTACTACAACAAGGAGGCGGATTTTCCCGACCTGCTTGCCCGCGATGCCGCGGCGATGCTTAAGGCCGCCAGGCAGCGCCTGAAACTCTGGGACATCACCGATAGCCAGATCGACAAGATCGAGAAAACCGGCACGCCGATCCGGACGCTTACCGTCTACAGCCCTGCCAGCGGCTATGTGGTCCAGAAGACGGCAATCCAGGGCACACGGGTGATGGCCGGTGAAAAGCTCCTCGATATCGTCGATCTCGCAAAAATCTGGGTGGTTGCCGATATTTATGAGAGAGATATGCCCTTCGTCAAGATCGGCCAGAAGGCGACGATCAACCTCAGCTACTTTTCCGAGAAAAAATTCGAATCGACCATCGAATACCTCTACCCGCTCCTCGCCGGTGAAACCCGGACGATGAAGGCGCGGTTTACCATTGACAACCCGCAAGGAGAATTGAAGCCGCAGATGTTCACCGATGTCGAGATTTTCATCGACCTCGGCAAGAAACTTGCCTTGCCCGAGGCGACGGTGATCAATACCGGTAACCGCCGGATGGTCTACCTTGACAAGGGTGACGGGGTTTTCGAGCCGCGTGAGGTGACCACCGGGATTCGCGCCGAGGGTCTCATTGAAATTACCGCAGGCGTCGAACCGGGCGAGAAGGTTGCCTCCCAGGCCAATTTCCTCATCGATTCCGAGGCGCGCTTAAAGGGTGTGGTGCAGTGATGATCGGAAAAATCATCGAATTCAGTGCCCGTAACCGTTTTCTCATCTTCCTTGCGGTCTTCTTCCTCACCGTCTGGGGCGGCTGGTCGCTGCTGCGCACCCCGCTCGACGCCATCCCCGATCTGAGCGAAACGCAGGTGATCATTTACACCGAGTGGATGGGTCGGGCCCCCGACCTGGTCGAGGATCAGATCACCTATCCGATCACCTCGACCCTGCTCGCTGCCCCCAAGGTCCAGGTAGTGCGCGGTTTTTCCTTCCAGGGCAGCTCCTTCATCTATGCAATTTTCGAGGAAGGGACCGATATCTACTGGGCGCGCAGCCGGATTCTTGAATATCTTCAGGCGGTTCGGAGCAAGCTGCCGGCCGATGTCAATCCGGTGCTCGGCCCCGATGCGACAAGCGTCGGCTGGGGATTTTCCTATGCCCTGGTGGACGAGACCGGCCAGCACAATCTTGCCGAATTGCGCTCGCTGCAGGACTGGAACATCAAACTGGCTCTTGAGAGTGTGCAGGGGGTGGCGCAGGTGGCCTCCATCGGCGGCTTCGTCAAGCAATACCAGGTGACCGTCGACCCAAACCGGCTGCTCGCCTACAATATCCCCATAGCAAAGGTAATGGAGGCGATCCGGAAGAACAATCAGGATGTCGAGGGTAGGGTGATCGAATTCTCAGGCATCGAATATATGATCCGTGGTCGCGGTTACATCAAAGAGATTGGGGACATTGAGGCGATTGCCGTCGGCACTGACGGTGCCGGCACCCCCATCTTGATTAGCGATATCGGTGAGGTCCGGCTAGGTCCGGAGATCCGTCGGGGGTTGGTTGAGCTTGACGGCAAGGGTGAGGTGGCGGGCGGGATCGTGGTCATTCGCTTTGGCGAGAACGTCCTCTCGGTCATCGAGCGGGTGAAGGAAAAGATCGAGAAAGATATTGCCCCGTCCCTGCCGAAGGGTGTGAAGATGGTCACCACCTATGACCGTTCCGATCTCATCAATCGATCAATCGATACCCTGAAGGAGGAGATCGTCCGGTTGTCGATTGCCGTCAGTGTCGTCTGTGTGATCTTTCTCTTCCATCTGCCGAGCGCCCTGGTGGTGATCCTCACCCTGCCGCTGGCCATCGTCATGTCGTTCATTTGCATGTACTATTTGGGGGTTACTTCGAATATCATGAGTCTTTCCGGCATTGCCATTGCCATCGGGGCGATGGTCGATGCCTCGATTATCATGGTGGAGAACACCCACAAGAAACTGGAGGAATGGGTGCAGGAGGGGCGACCCGGCCAGCGGATCGATGTGGTCATCGAGGCGGCCAAGGAGGTCGGGCCATCGCTGTTTTTCTCGCTGTTGGTCATCACCGTTGGTTTTCTGCCGGTCTTTACTCTTCAGGCCCAGGCCGGTCGCCTCTTTAAGCCCTTGGCCTATACCAAGACCTTTGCCATGCTTTTTGCCTCCTTCCTTGCTGTCACCATGACCCCGGTGCTGATGACCATGTTCATCCACGAGAAGGTGCCGGTGCTGAGTAGGATCCCACTGATCAAATATCTGTTCACAATCTTTCCCGAAGAGCGCCATCCGGTCAGTATGCTTCTCCACTGGCTATATGAACCGGTGGCGCGCTTTGCCCTGCGCTTTAAGTGGCTGGTGATTATCCTTGCCCTGGCAATCATGGGGGCGACCGTCATTCCTTTTAAAAAATTGGGTTCCGAGTTCATGCCGCCCCTCTACGAAGGGACGCTGTTCTACATGCCGGTGACCGTACCCGCCGCCTCGATCTCCGAGGTGACCAAGCTTTTACAACTGCAGGATAGGTTGCTCAAGCAGATCCCGGAGGTGGCGCAGGTCTTCGGCAAGGCCGGCAGGGCCGATACCGCCACCGATCCGGCACCGCTGGAGATGTTCGAAACGGTCATTACCCTGAAGCCCGAATCCGAATGGCGACCGGGCATGACTGTCGAGTCCTTGAAGAACGAGATGAACGAGATCCTCACAATCCCCGGGGTAGCCAACTCCTTTACCATGCCGATCAAGGCGCGGATGGACATGCTTGCCACCGGCATTCGTACGCCGGTGGGTATTAAAGTCATGGGTCCTAAGTTAGAGGAGGTGGAACGGATCGGCCTGGAGATCGAGCACCATCTGCGCGACGTGCCGGGCACAAGAAGCGCCTATGCCGAACGGGTGACCACCGGCTATTTCCTTGACATTACCGTCAAGCGCCAGGCGATCGCCCGCTACGGCCTGAGCGTCGAGGCGGTGAACGAGGTGATCCAGACCGCCATCGGCGGCATGAATCTCACCGTTACCGTCGAGGGACGGGAACGCTATCCGGTAAATATCCGCTATGCCCGCGATTTCAGGAGTGACCTGAATAGCCTCAGTAATATTCTTGTGCCGGTGTCGATGGGCGGCGGCGCATCCGCGGCCGCGCCTGGGATGGCGGGCGCTACCAGCCCGATCAGGTTTACCGGGGCGGCGCCGCTCTTGAAGGTTCCCTTGGGCGAGCTTGCCGATATCCGGGTGGTGAAAGGACCGACGGCAATCAAGAGCGAAGAGGGGATGCTCACCTCCTATGTCTTTATCGATTTCTCCGGTCGCGACGTCGGTGGCTATGTCAAGGAGGCGAAAGAGCGGGTGGCATCGCTAAAGATTCCGGAAGGCTACCGGCTGGAGTGGAGCGGTGAGTACGAATACATGGTAAAGACTGCTGAGCGGCTGAAGCTGGTGATCCCGCTCACTCTGCTCATCATCTTTGTGCTCATTTATCTGAACACCAAATCGACGATCAAGACGATGATCGTTCTCCTGGCAGTGCCCTTTTCCCTGGTCGGTTCCTTCTGGTTCCTCCATCTACTGGGCTATAACATGAGCATCGCCGTGTGGGTGGGAATCATCGCCCTGGCCGGCCTCGATGCCGAAACTGGCGTCATCATGCTCCTTTATCTGGAACTGGCCCACGACAAGTGGCAAAAAGAGGGGAGATTGAAATCGATACCCGATCTCAAGGAGGCGATCATGTTCGGCGCTGTCAAGCGTATTCGCCCGAAGATCATGACGGTCTGCGTCATCCTCGCCGGCCTCATCCCGATCATGTTCAGCCACGGCACCGGTTCGGATGTGATGAAGCGCATCGCCGCACCGATGGTCGGCGGGGTGGTGACTTCGACCATCCTTGAACTGATTATTTATCCGGCGATTTATTTGATCTGGAAAGGGTGGGGGTTGCGTGGCCGTGCCGAAGGATCCGAGTAAGGTCTGATTTCATTTTATAATCGAGCATTAACTATGGGGCGGCTGCTACGCGGGTTCCTTAAAAGTTGGAAAGCAGGGAATTGCAGCCGCACACTTATCACAGCTCACTGTAAACGTCGCATCAGCCGCATGCCATTCATTGTTACCAGAAGCGATGCGCCCATATCGGCCAAGACGGCAAGCCACAAATTTCCCATTCCAAGAGCAAGCAACAACAGGAAGATGACCTTGATCGCAAGGGCGAAAACTATATTCTGTTTAATGATCGCCACAGTCTTATGGCTCAATTTGATGAGATAGGCCAGTTTGCCAAGGTCATCGGTCATTAAGGCCACATCCGCCGTTTCCAGCGCCACATCCGATCCGGCTACCCCCATGGCCACGCCTAACGTCGCTGCCGCCAGGGCGGGGGCATCGTTGACACCATCTCCGACCATAACTATCTTTCCGTAGTCACTGGCTATTTTCTTTACTGTTGTCACCTTGTCCTCAGGCATCAGACCGCTGTAGTAGGTATCAAGATCAAGTTTCTTGGCAATTGCCCCGGCTACTCGATCGTTATCGCCGGTGAGCATGGCTATGTGCTTCATGCCGGCTGCATGCAGTGCTTGTATCGCTTCCCTGCTGTTTTCCCGCAAGGTGTCGGCTACGGCAATCATGCCGAGGATGAGGTTTCCTGCTCCCATTAACATAACCGTCTTGCCTTGCTGTTCGAGTTCGACCAGGGTTTCCTCATGTGCGGTCAAATCATAACCGAGGTCTTCAAATAACCGGACATTACCGATGTATATCATTTGCCCATCGATCTCCGCCTGCGCCCCACGTCCCACCAAGGCTTTGAACTGAACCGCAGTCTTTAGGCCAAGCCCTTTGGTCTTCTCAACAATGGCACGGGCTAAAGGATGCTCGGACCATTTTTCAATGCCCGCGGCCATTGCTAAAAAATCGGTTTCAGAATACCCATTGGTAACCACAATATCGGTAACCACCGGTTTGCCTTGGGTTAAGGTTCCGGTTTTGTCAAAGGCAATGGCATTGATAGAGCCCATCACCTCCAAATATGCGCCGCCTTTGATGAGAACACCGCGCCTGGAGGCATTGCCGATAGCCGAGACGATGGCGACCGGGGTGGAAATCACCAGCGCACAAGGACAGGAGATAACCAGCAATACCAAACCATTATAAAACCATTGGGCGAAAGGCTGTTGGAAGAGCAGCCATGGCACCACCATAATTCCAGCAGCCAAAACAAGGACAATCGGCGTGTAATACTTGGCAAATACATCGACAAACTGCTGCGAGGGGGCCTTCTGTGCCTGGGCTTCCTCGACGAGGTGGGAGATCTTGGCCAGAGTCGAATTGTCGGCAGTCTTCGTTACACTGATCTCCAGGGCACCGTGCTCGTTAACTGTCCCGGCATACACTGTATCGCCTGTTGCTTTTTCAACAGGAATCGATTCACCGGTGATAGTAGCTTGATTGACCGCCGAAATCCCACTATGGACAATGCCATCCATAGCGATGCGCTCGCCAGGCTTGACTATGACGATATCACCCACCACGATTTCCTCAACGGGCAAACGTTTTTCCTCGTGATCCCTTCGCACCCAAGCGACCGGTGGAGCAAGTTCCATGAGCGACCGGATGGATTGGCGCGTTTTATCCATGGTGTAGGCCTGTAAGGTGTTGCCGAAAGAAAACAGAAAAGCAACCGCAGCACCCTCGCTCCATTCGCCAATGGCCGCTGCCCCGATTATGGCGACAGTCATCAGAAAATTCATGTCGAGCGATAAAGAACGGAGGCCGTACAAGCCACTTTTTGCTGTATGAAATCCACCGGTAATGGCTGTGAGAGCATACAGCCAGGTAACAATCCCCCCTGTCATCCCCGACCAATCGAGAATGGTCGCAATGGCCAGCATTATTCCGGAGGCTGCAGTAGCCAGGGTCCTGGCGTTTTTCCACCAGACAGTTTCCGGCGTTGGCTGACGAGTAACTCCATCTTTTGTTGCCCCATATCCGGCTTGTTTCACCGTTTGTATGAGGATCGAATCGGTTGTGTTGTGCTCGACCGTCAACTTGCCGGCACCAAAGTTAACAGCTGCCGATCTCACCCCCGGGAGAGCAGCAAGTCTTCTTTCAAGTTTTGCCGCGCAATCGCCACAGTCCATGCCGGAAATGCGAAAAACTGATTTCTGTAACCCTTCCCGGATAGTAGCAAGGTGCTCTGCGGTTTTCCGGCCATCCGTCAGTGATGATTGCGGCGACTGACCCGAGATATCACAGGTACCTCTTTTTTGTGAAGCGAGGGAATTGCCGATTTTGTTTATATCAAAAAGACCTTCAACATTTGCAGGGTCTTGACTATCGCAACTTACAATCGGGGTTTTTTCACCAACACCTGCACAACAAGGACCCTGGCAAAGTTGTCCTTCCAATCCTTCTGTGGGTTTGATTAAGTTCGCTGTTTTCATTATCTTTACCTATGTTGAATATGTTCAATCCCCTGCGCCAAAAGCAGAGAGATATGGGTATCATCAAGAGAATACCAAACCATTTTGCCCTCTTTACGGTATTTCACCAGTCGCGCCCCACGCAGCAGTCGGAGCTGATGCGACACTGCCGATTGTCCCATAGCAACGATAGCGGCAATGTCGCATACGCAAAGTTCCCTTCTGGAAAGGGCGTGCAAAATCTTAATCCTCGTGGGATCTCCTAAAATTTTAAACGTTTCGGCAATCTGCCTGGCATCTTCGTCGAGAAGCATTTCAGCTTTTGCCATGCAAACAACCTGATCGTGTTCGCATAACCCTTCGCAAACGTCTGTGTCATAGTGCAGTTGTATCATGTGATTGCTCCAATATATGTTCATTTGTTCATATATTAAATAATGTGCCACAATGTGTCAATGGAATTGTTGTTTGGACCAGGAATTAATGTCAAAGAGATGGATAATTTGGGAAAAGGAGGATGTCTCTAATTATGCTCGCCATCCAGCCACAATAATCACCATGCCAAGCAAGGTGATTCCAGCCCCAATCCAGTCAAAAGCTGATAACTTTACCCCATCAACCACTCGGAGCCAGACCAGGGCGGTTGTTACATAGATCCCACCATAAGCAGCATACACCCGACCGCTGGCTACGGGGTGCAGGCTCAGCAGCCAAACGAACAGCGCCAGACTTGCTGCGGCCGGCGCCAGCAACCAAAACGGTCCGCCTTTGCGCAACCAGACATAGGGCAGGAAACAACCGATGATTTCTGCCAAAGCTGTAGCTATAAATAGCATTGTGGTTTTTAACATCAGGCCCCTTGATATCTTTTTTTGGTGCGTCAGGAGTGTCGTCAGGTGTTTGATGCGGAAAATGCAACCTGGGTACATAGGTCGCATTGGTTCATTTCTCGTCGCTATTTAACCTCTTTTTACAATGATCGATTCCGCCATGTCGGCATCGACGGCATATTGGCTGTAGCCGACCGAAAAAACAAAGGAGGGAAAGTTACTATCAAGTACGATGGCATTTCCGGGTAATACCCCCATAGCCATAAGCTTTTGCAGTTTTTTTGACCCGGCCTTGATGTAGGCAATAATGCCTTTTTCACCTTTTTTCATGGAAGTTAAAGGGGCGACAAACTGTTCGATGCTTTTAACGGCAGCAAGACAGCACTTTCCGGGAGGAATTGGCTTTCCGTGCGGGCAGGTCTGCGGATGGCCCAGTAGGCGGCAGACCTCTTCTTCTATCCCTTTTTTGAGTATGTGTTCAACTTGGCACGCTGCTTCTTCCATTGTTTCTTCTTGGGAGGTCTCAATGATATCGTGGAACAAACGCTCCGAGAGTCGATGACGACGGATAGCGGACTGAGCCGCCAATCTTCCTGAGGCCGTATAGCCGAGAGAGCCCCCCACCTCCTCTATCAGGCCCTCTTGCAAAAGCAGTTCGAGGGGAATATCGGAGGTATGAGCAAGAATCTTTTCGCGGCTGTTGCCAAGGCTGGAGTCTTCTACTAGAATTTCCCACAATTTTTCCAGCGCTTCTTCAATTCTTTCATCGCTTTTCATGCGCGTGACTCCTTATATTCTTTATTAATGTCTTTATTCTTGCAATATATTCAGGTTCTTTTGGGGATTCATAGCCACAGAAAGGACACTTGACCTTCTGACAGCCGCCAAAAGACGAACAGGATCGGCACTGCTTTTCCGCCTCCTTCGCCACGAATTCCTTTCGACAATAAACGCAGATCATAGCTGTACCCCGAGCAGATTGAGTAACCCGTTCACCAATCCCCCGGTGAGAAAGGCAAAGGGAAAGATAAACAAGCCCATGGCGCAAGCCATTTTGAGGCCGCGCTCTTTTTTCATCATCAGAAATTGAGCCACGCAAGGGACGAACAGCGTCAAGGTAATGACCGCTACAGCCAGTTGGTTGCCAGTCAGCGCTCCGGCCTGTTGCAGGTCGTACAAACCGGCCGCACCGTAGTCGCGGCGGAAAAACCCGAATAAAAAGGCCATCGCTGCCTCTTTGGGTAAGCCGATCCAGCCCATGACATATGAGAGCCAGGAGACGACAATATCGAAGGTGCGGGTGATGTTGCCGAGCCAAATGAGGACACTGGCAACGATAAAGAGGGGCAGAATCTCCATGAAATACCACTGCATGCGGGTGTAGGTCTTCATAAAGACCGCCCCCGGACGCGGCAACCGCATCGGTGGAATCTCCATGTAGAAGTTTGGACGGGCACCCGGCATCAAACGGGCGGTAAGAAAGCCGATGAAAAGAAAAATGAACAGCATAAAACCAGCCCAGACCGCCATGGCTGCCGGTTTTTCTGCGACCAATCCCATGACGACACCGAGTTGAGCGCTGCAAGGAATAGCCAAAGCCAGAAGCAGAGTGGCGATGACCCGTTCCCGGTTCGTCTCCAAGGTCCGGGTGACCATGGTCGCCATGGTGTCGCAACCAAAGCCCAGGGTCATGGGAATGACGGCACGGCCATTCAGACCGATCTTTTTGAACACTCGGTCAACCAGCAGTGCCAGGCGGGGCAGATAGCCGGTGTCCTCGATGATTGAAAAGGCAATAAAGAAGGTACCGACGATTGGCAGAATGATTGCAATGGCATAACGAAAGCCCAAGGTGACGATGCCGTAGTCCATACCGATCAATTCGCGTAGCGGTGCCCAGGGGACATAAGTAGTAAGCAGCTCGTTGAGCCAGGGATTGATGTAGCCTGCGAAAACGTTCTCCTCAAGGAAACCGACTATAGTCCCCGCCCCGAATTCACCGACAAACTTGTATAAACCGAAATAAAGAACCAATAACAGGATGGGCACACCGGTCAACGGATTCATGGTCCATTTTCCCAGGAGGTTGGCGATGGTATTACCCCGCTTGGCCGGGGCCAGGAAGGCTTTTTCACAGATGCCGACCGCACTTTCATGGAGCTTCATCGATACCAGGTAATTGGCTGGATTTTCGAGTTTTGCCTCCAACTCCGTAAGGGTTGTACGGATAAAATCGATCGAGTTTTCTTGCAGTTTTTGCTGTTCTTGGGCAATGGCGGAATCACCCTGGATCAGCAGCAGCGCTAAAGCTCTTTGCGACAAGCCGTGGGATTCTGGCATATTCACCACCAGGGTATTAATGGCTTTCTCGATTGGGTCGCCGTAAGAAATCTGTGGTTTGGCCACTGAAGCCTTGTAGGAGGCAATTTTTTCTTTCAGAACACCGATCCCCTTCCCGGACAGTGCGGAAATAGCCGCGACCGGTACACCAAATTCTTTCTCAAGCAGGTCGGTGTCGATCTGTATGCCAAGACGTTCAGCTTCATCGATCATATTGAGGACCAGCACCACGGGCAACTGTGCTTCAATTAATTGCAGGGTAAGGGATGCCATCCGTGTAAGGTTTTTGGCATCGATCACATGCAGCACCACAGCCGTCCCTCCTGCATGAAGAATGTCACGGCTTACCCTTTCTTCTTCGGTGATTGGCAGTAGGGAATACATCCCCGGTGTGTCTTCGACAGCGAATTCTTCTGTATCTATTCGGCATTTCCCTCGGGCAACCTCTACCGTTGTCCCAGGATAATTGGAAACGACGACGTAGGAGCCGGTCAGCCGGTTGAAGAGGGCGCTTTTGCCCACATTTGGATTCCCAACCATGACAAGCCTTTTGAGGTTGTTTTCTGCACAAGATTGGTCGCCATGGCAACCGCAACTCCCTACTTTTTTCATCTTTTTCTCCAATGAAATTGCTGCTCAAAGTGAACGATTGAGGATACGTTCACATATAATAGTAAAAAAAATTAGCCTTCTTTCAGGTGGCGGATGCCTTCCTCAAAGAGGTTGCGGACATGGTCGTCATCAAGAGAGTAATAGACCATTTTGCCATCCTTTCGTGACTTGACCAAACGGGTGGTTCGTAGAATGCGCAGCTGATGGGAGATAGCGGAAGTGGTTGTCTCGACCACGGCAGCAATATCGCAGACACAGAGCTCTTCTGTCGAAAGGGCTTGCAGGATGCGAACCCGGGTCGGTTCGCTCAACACTTTAAAAATCTCGGCCAACTCGGCAATGGTCCGTGCATCATGCATTCGCGCCTGGGCACGAGCAACTCGGTCTTGGTCAACATGGTCGATTTGGCAGATATCTTTTTGCATAATGATTGATCGTTCGAGCAGTCGTTCATGTGTTTTGTGGTAGATACCATTCCCTGTCGGACTTGTAAAGGATATTTTTTAGAGCTGCCGAATAAATAACCGGACAGGGAAGATGTTGCATCCCCTGTCCGGCGGTCGCTGATCCATGCAAGTTACATTTGCTGGAGCGAACTTTTTTGGATTCTTTGTTACTCGTCAATCAACCGTTTGTCTTATGAAAGAGAGGCTTCCCGCTTTACCAGCCACCATGTCCGCCGCCTGAGCCGCTGCCGCCGCCTGAGCCACTACCTCCGCCATGCCCACCGCCATCACCACCTGAGCCACTACCTCCGCCATGCCCACCGCCATCACCACCTGAGCCACTACCTCCGCCATGCCCACCGCCATCACCACCTGAGCCGCTGCCTCCGCCTGAGCCACTGCCGCCACCTGAGCCGCTGCCTCCGCCTGAGCCACTGCCGCCACCTGAGCCGCTGCCGCCACCCGAGCCACTGCCACCATGTCCGCCGCCATCATTGCCCGAGTGGCTGCTTCCACTCATGCTGTCGCCGCGGCTGCTTCCACTCATGCTACCGCCGTGGCTGCTTCCACTCATGTTGTCATTGGCCATCATATCGTTGGTCATGTTCATGTTGTCATGCATGTTCATGTTGTCATTGGCCATCATATCGTTGGTCATGTTCATGTTGTCATGCATGTTCATGTTGTCATTGGCCATCATATTGTTGGTCATGTTCATGTTGTCATGCATGTTCATGTTGTCATTGGCCATCATATCGTTGGTCATGTTCATGTTGTCATGCATGTTCATGTTGTCATTGGCCATCATATTGTTGGTCATGTTCATGTTGTCATGCATGTTCATGTTGTCATTGGCCATCATATCGTTGGTCATGTTCATGTTGTCATGCATGTTCATGTTGGTGTTGCTGGCCGTAGTGGGGGTACTCGTGTTGCTCTGGCTGGCTGGTTTATTTCCTGATGAAGCGACTCCCCGCCGATTTTCTCCAATTCCGGAAACCGAACTTGTAGATTTGGAATTCACACCTGGTTTTCCCCCAACGTTTTGCGATATTGCCGCCTTCTGCTTTGCATTAGCAGGAGACTGCGCTGTAACACTATTGCTGTTTGCCGCTTGTTTGGCACTTTTTGCGGCACTTAACGCTTCCGCCGGGGTTGCAAATTCAGATTTTATGTTATCCATATCGGCTGTAGTCGACGAAACCGACTGCTGCCCACTTTGAGTTGCCGCAACCACCAATGTTGCCGGCGTAACCATTCCTACCGATAATGCCAGTAGTACCGCCGCGTAATACTTCTTGCTTTTCATCATATTTTCTCCTCCGTATTCGGTTTGTTTTTTGGAGCACTGAAGATCAGCACCCCTTTTGATAGATTGATATTGCCCTTCTCCTGGGTTTCGATTGGCTCCGCCTCATCAAACCAGCTGACGCCGACTGAGTTGCCCTCTATTCCTACTGCACGCCCAGCGATCGCCGAGCGCAGAGAATGAGCGATTGATTTTGCCTGCTGGACATCGTCCTGAACAAACACCACAATATTCAGCTTTTCCAATGACCGATTGTTAAGATGACGGGCAAGATAATCGATTTCTCTTGTCCGTTCTTGATCCTGCGGGTCAAGTAAGCGGTCCTGGTTGATAATGACGGACTTTTCGCCAAGCTGATAATTGCGATAGCTATAGTCCCCCAGTTCATGGAGATGCTGCATCGCCCGGCTGGCAGAGACCCCGGTCCGATAGTAATCGAGACAGCTTTTCCAGGCGTCGGCCTCTTCCTTCTTTTTGCCCTGCAGGCGTAAAGCGATTGCCCTGTTGTAGAGAGCTGTCCTCTCCGTTGGATCGCTCCCCAGAATCTGTTCATAGAGTTGTTGAGCCTGCAAAGCCTGACCATCCTTTAATAAGTTGTTGGCAAGGTTTAAGCGGGCCGGCAGCAGATCGGGCCTTTTGTCAACGAGTTGCTGGTATGTTTGACGCTCTTCTTCAACGGCCCCAAGAGCTTGGTAGGCTGCACCCTTCCACAGAGCGTATTTGGCATTATCCGGACTCAATATCTCCGCTTTGCGGAAAGCGTCCAACGCTTCCGTCGACTGGCCTGCGGCGAGCAGACTTCGACCGAGATAGAATAACGCCTCGTCGTTCATGTTCCCCTTGACGGCTATTGATTCTTCCACTGCTGTCAAATTTCCCGGAAAGAATCGGTCATACTGCATCCCGCCATAGAACGTCAGGGCAAGGCTTACGATCGCGCCGGCCGTACGATAGAAAAGGGGACCAGTATCGATCCATCGCAGCGCCCGCCTGAACCACGGTTCCTTGTATTCCGGCAGAGCGAGCATTATTCTTTTTCGTAAATCGGCTGGTGGTTTCTTGCCCGGCAATCTACGAATTCCATCTTCAAGCGAGAATTTGTTATTCCATCCCTTCATAGCGGCCACCTCCCAAAAAATCTTTCATCTTCGCCAGCCCCCTTGCTATCCTCATTTTCACGGCACTTTCGGAAGCCTTGAAAATATCGGCAATTTCCAAGACAGGAAGCTCCTGCTGATACCGCAACATGATCATCTCCCGCGTTATATCCGGTAGTTCATCGAGCGCTTTGTACAAGTTGCCGGCCTCTTCCTGGCTCAGCATTTTTTCTTCCTGATCCGTACTGGCTTCGGTTTCAGGAATATCCCAGGTCAGTTCAACCAGTTTTGCCCTCTTGACTGCATTGCTTCTGTGCCAGTCGTTGGCTCTGTTGACCGCCAGAGTGTACAGCCAGGGGAAAAATCTCCTGTTGCTGTTGAAGGATGCGAGCCGGTCATAGACTCGCAGAAATACGTCCTGGGTCAAATCGTCGGCTTCCTGTTCGGAACGGCAGTATCTGTACATCAGATTGTAAACAGGTTGTTCATAGCGTTCGACAATCTTGGCAAAGAGCTGAGTTTCACCTTTCAGAACCAGTTGCACCAGGGTTTCGTCACTAGCATTATTCATGCTTTCTTATCCTTCTATACGAGGAGACGGTGGGGATCGTCACATCCGATTGTCTTAATTTTGCCGTGGGAGCTGAAATTGTACTGGAGCTGCTACTTTTTCTTCGTTTTCTTCTTTGTTGACTGAACGCCATTGTCAAGATCGGTGAAAAAGAATCGAACGGAATCCGGATTCTGTATTTTTTTCCCTTGAATCTCAAATTCTTCCGGCTCATCGAACCAACTGATGCCGATTCTTTCCGGAGTTAATCCAGGGAATTTGCCGAGTAGGTATTGCCTGATGCTGATTGCCCGAGCCTTGGCTAGGTCCTTGTTGTTTTGCTGAAATACCACAACCTGCAATTTGCCGTTTTTCATGTTCGTTGCAGTCGCACCAACGACATTGAGTGCCCGTGAGGAGATCGGGGCGAGTTTATCCGTCAGAGGCTCGAACCAGATTTTGGTCAGTGTCGTGGCGCGCCCTCCGAGATCATGATTTTGATAGGAAAAATCGCCCAGTCGATTCAGATAGCCGGTCGCCTTGATGGCAAAATCCCCGGCGGGGTACCTATTCAAATAGGCCAGCCAGCCGGCTTTCTCCTCGGGGGTATCTTTGAGAATTCTGGCGATCAGGGCTCGGTTGTATAAAGCCGATGGACTGTTCGGCCAGATTCCAAGTACTTTATTGTAGGTAATAAGAGCGGCTTCATATTCTTTCGCCTTGAATTGATTGTGGCCGAGATAGGTCAGGGCTTGGACGTGGTTTGCATTTAACGCCAAGACCTTCCGATAGCTTTCTCGCTCCATCTTGCTCTCGCCAAGTTCTCCCTGAGCCACCCCCTGCCAGAAGAGGTAATCGGTATTTTTCCGGTCCAGCGACGCAGCCTTTTTTAGGTACGGCAAGGCCGGTTGCGCCTTGTTTTGGGCAAGAAGAAAACGGCCTAAATAATAGTTGGCAAGGGGATCGTTGGGGTTTTGTGTGACGGTTTCGCGAAAGGTCAACTCGCCCTGCCGGTAATCTTGATTCTCCAAGTATCGGTTTCCTTGATAGTTGTTTTGCATCGTCTTTCCTGCCGAACAGCCGTTGAGCAAAAAAACAAGGCACAATAAAGCAATGAAATGTTGGAAACGCATAGGTTTCTCCTTTGTTTTTGATTTTGTAATGGTTGTGTTGCGCCCCTGGCCGAGAAGTGAGTTTTTTCAGAAGGGGCTTTTTTGTTATGCTCTCGTCAGATCTACGGATGAGTTCGACGGGCGTCACATTGATTTGATCTTTTATGAGATCTACGGAGTAATGAAGGGATTCTGAACTGAACGTACTTTTGCAGGGCCTCCTCGCCATTTTTGGTCTTATTGTCATGGATATTTGGGCATCAGTCAGGAGCTGAGGATAATTTCGGACAAATCCGGCAATGCCCTATGACTGGGAAAGAACGTGTTTCATTTTGGCGAATTCTTCCTGGGTGATCTCTCCGTTGGCAAATCTCGCTTTCAAAATTTGCATGGAATCGATGCGGTCCTGGGACCATGCATCTGTATTGGGTGTTCGAGTCCAGAACATCCACATCGCCGCATAGATCGCCAACGCTATAATCAGGAGCCATATCAGCAGGGGGAAAATGCCGCTCCCCCACCCGCCCGAGAACGACAAGTAGTCGCAACCCCACATAATCAATACTCTCCGGTTATGCAAAAGAGACGACCGGACACGATCCGGTCGTCTCGTCTCGCTTCATTGTTGTTACCAGCATCCGCCCATCATGGCGTATCCGTTCATATGGCCAGAGTGTCCGGTGCCTGGGGCCGGCAGATTAAAAGACTTGGCCTGGGCGCTCAACTGATCGTGGAGGACGGTTATCTCCCGGCTCAGATCCGCAGCCTGTTTGGGGTCGGGGTTGGTTGCAGCCATCAGCGCGTTGTATTCGCCTTGTTTGGCGGCCAGATCCTGGCGAATTTGTGCCGTTTTAGCATAGAAGTCCTGATAGTTTCCGCCGCCCACCATGGCCATCGGCCCACCCATGGACCCACCCCAGTAGCCGTCCCAATAGCAGGCAAAAACCTGGGTGCCGGTCAGGGTGATGGTAGCAAGTGCAGCGAGAGCGAGAATCGATTTTTTCATGGCTGTGTCTCCTTGGTGTTGTTTGAGGTGCTTGGTTGTTGAAAAACTTAAAGCCCATGGGCTTTGGTTGCTGTTGATATAGCTATTCCAATATCCATGCCATATGCCGAAAAACAGAAAATATTATGCAATATCGGTGTATTGCAAAGATGATTCATCAGTCGGCAAACCATCCATTATGGCCTGATGGGTATTTTGGCCCCAACATTTCAATAAAAGGCGGGACAAAATGTTTACAAAGTACCCATTCGTTCGTACGATAGGGCTATCGATTTATTCTTCGGAGGCGTCATGATTCTAAAACAAAAGCCCTTAGGTCACTGGCGCTTGCGTACATCACCGTGGGCGATCATCGGCTCGGTGGTCATCCTGCTGATTGTCGTGGTGGTGTTTGCAGTACAAAATTACAATCGGGAAAGACAATACATGTCCTTGATCTTGGCCGAAAAAGGCACAGTCATTGCCAAGGCGGTGGAGGCTGGAGCCCGGACGGGAATGATGGGCATGATGTGGGGGAGACGACAGGTCCAAACGTTGATCGAGGAGACCGCCCAACTGCCCGGCGTGCTCTATATTACAGAGACAAACCGTGACGGCCAGGTCCAGGCAAGCAGTACCCTGGTTACAGACAAGGCAATTCCAGCTTATCGGCGCAACAACCTCAAGCCGTTGCCAACAACGAGCAGGCTGGCCCCCATGTCGGCAAACACAGCCATCCACATGGTTGCGTAACCGGTAAAAGTGAGCACAAGAAACACCATCTTGATGCCGAGGGCGAGCACGATGTTTTGCGTGAGCACCTGCGCCGTAGCTCGCGACAAGCGCACAAACATCGGAATCTTACGGAGATCGTCGTCCATGAGGGCCACGTCTGCCGTCTCGATGGCGGTGTCCGAGCCAGCGGCCCCCATTGCGAATCCAATGTTGGCGCGCGCCAAAGCCGGCGCATCGTTGATACCGTCACCTACCATGCCCACAGCGCCAGTCAGTGCCAATTTTTCGACCTCGCGCAGTTTGTCGTCCGGCAGCAGGTTGCCCAGAGCGCAGTCGATGCCAGCTTGTGTTGCAATGGCCTGCGCTGTATGTTGGTTGTCACCGGTCAACATCATGGTATTAATGCCCAGCGCATGCAGTTCGCCGATGGCATTTCGACTGCTGTCCTTGATAGTGTCCGCCACCGCAATAAGGGCCTGAACACCACTTGCGCCCACCAGTGCCACTACGGATTTGCCTTCGGTCTCTAACTTAGCGATATATTGTTCCAGTTCCGGCGTACAATGCCCACTTTCTTCGATCATCCGATGGTTGCCGATATGATAGGTCTCGCAATTGATTTGGCCACGCACACCTCGACCGGGAAGCGCAGTGAACTGAGCAACGTCAAGCAGGGTAATGCCATCAGCATGTGCTGCCTGCGCCACCGCCTTGGATACCGGATGGTCGGAGAGAGCCGCTAGACTCGCGGCAATGCTGCGGGTATAAGTGGGCGGCGACTTGCCCCACGACACAAAATCGGTCTGCACAGGCCTGCCGTGGGTGATTGTACCGGTCTTGTCCAGTGCCAACCAGCGCAGGTTACGGCCCGTTTCCAGATAAGCGCCACCCTTGATGAGAATGCCGTGGCGTGCTGCGGTCGCCAAGCCACTGACAATGCTGACCGGCGTTGAAATAACCAGTGCGCACGGGCAGGCGACAACCAATAAAACCAGGGCTCGGTAAATCCAGTCCAACCATGCTGCCCCCACGAATAGTGGGGGCAGCAACGCGACGGCGATGGCAGCGCCAAACACGGTGGGCGTGTACCAGCGTGCGAATTGATCGACAAAGCGCTGAGTGGGTGCGCGACTGCCTTGCGCCGCTTCTACCGCATGGATGATGCGAGCCAACGTGGAGTTGTTGGCGACGGCTGTGACACGGTACTCGAATGAGCCAGATTCGTTAATTGTGCCGGCAAACACTGAATCGCCAGGGGCTTTTTCAACCGGAAGGCTTTCACCTGTGATCGGTGCCTGATTTATTGTGGAGTGTCCTTCAAGAATTTCGCCGTCGAGGGCAACTCGCTCACCCGGCTTGACTCGAACACGGCTGCCGATGGCGACTTGTTTGGCTTCTACCTCATGCCATAAACCGTTCGGTTTCAGCACTGTGGCCTTTTCTGGCGCCAGATCGAGCAGGCCACGGATGGCATTGCGGGCGTGATCCAGCGACTTGGTTTCGATCACCTCGGCGAGCGCGAAAAGTACCATTACCATTGCTGCTTCGGGCCAATGACCTATTAGCATGGCACCTGTGACGGCAATCGACATCAGGGCATTCATGTTGAGATTGCGATTCTTGAGGGCGATCCAGCCCTTTTTGTAGGTAGAGAGGCCACCCGTGAAAACGGCGGCGAGCGCTAGCACAACAACCGACCAATGGTTGCCGTTATGGAGCCAGTAGACGACTTCCGCAGCCGATGCGGCAATCAAGGATATGCCCAACGGCCACCAGTTCGTAGGCGAGATTACAGGGGCAACCGATGCGGGTGTAGCGCCTTTTGTATCAAGAACCTGCGCTTCAAGCCCAAGCGTTTCCAGCGCCACAAGCACATCAGGCAATATGCAGCCGGCATGACGCACCGACAGTGTGCGCTGGATCAAGTTGAATTCCAGTCCAGAGATCCCGGCCATGGTGCCAAGCTTGTTGCGAATCAGCGCCTCTTCGGTTGGGCAATCCATCTTAGCGATGGACAGTTTGGTCGTTTGTCCGGCTGATGCCTCATCCATGCGCACGGCTTGCATGCCAATGGTGGCCAGGGCCTGCTCAACAAGAGAAAGTGATGAGTTCGTACTGTGCACGGCTACAGTGCGTTGCATCAAGTTGAAATCGAGCCGGATCACCCCTGGTATTTCGGCCAGTTTGCTCCGGATCAACGCCTCTTCCGTCGGGCAATCCATGTTCTCGATGCGGTAGACCGCTGCTGTCGATTCGATCGTCATTTGGACTGGTATCGTGGGTTGGATTATCGGCAGGGCCGAACAACTACACCCTTTTGAACCGCATGTGCTCATAGCTGATTTCTCCGGCTTGACTAATGTATAGTACATTAGAATTTCTGTAGTCACTCTGGAATTAAGGAACAAGTGGAGAATGCGAATGGCAACCTAAAAGCTTACCAGTCAGACCAGTTCGGCAGCCCCCTGTACGACGCCTGTTATTCACCTTCTCAAACTCAACTCTGCCCATAATTGAGCCTGTTGCAAAATTCCACAAACATAAAAGCCGTGCATTTTAGGCTACCAGGCCCACATCTGTGAAGAAACAATCCCGGCAATATAATCTTTCGAGTCCTTGTCCAGTTCGAAAAACTCCATACCACAAACAAACCTGAAGTCTACATTCCGAACATTTCGTGTCACCACCTGGGCAATCAGTTTGTACTTGCCAAGGAACAGGCCAACTCTCAACAATTGTCCTTGGCTCAATTTAGTATCCATCAAAACCGCGATCCCACCCTGGCCTATATCCATGAGGTACCCGGTTTCTTCGAAACCTTTCGCAACCACCTTTACCGGGATACTCTCCCTTGCGGAAGCATTCTTAAAGTTAAATTTCTCATGGAGATCGTTGCCGGGAATCCGCGGCCAGACCCTTTTACCAAGCGGGTTCTCCGGTTCGAATTGCCAATCCACTTCAAGACCCTGGAGCGATGGGACCTGATCCCATCCTGTTACTTCCTTTTTCATGACTACTCCGTCGTTAAATTATTCGTTATTACCACTAGGTATATTGTAGAGTTCCGGTTTAGCTCCTCTTTTCGAATCGTGTCGATGCTTGAGGCGTAATAATCCGGGTCAAAATTTTTAAAGCCATGCCTTGCTAAAGACGTGACAGAATCTCTTTTAGTTTGGCGTATTCTACCGGAGAAACCTCCCCATTGGCAAAACGGGCCTTTAAGATTTCCAGGGAATCAATGCGATCCCTGGATGATATGTCGGGATGACGCGACAAAGAACTGAAAACCCGGCTCGCGCCATATACCAGAAAGACAACTACCAGAAGGCATATCAGCATGGCAAAAACCCCGCCTGGAAAAAATCCGTTCCGTCATTCACCAAAGAACGGCAGGTAATTGCAACCCCACATGATTTTTACTCCTCTGAAATAAAGGCGGCTCGACCGATGAGTATCAGATCCACCCGCCTCTTTTGTGTGGTTGTTACCAGCATCCCCCACCCATGGCGTAGCCATTCATATTGCCATGGCGACCGCCATTGAGCGCCGGAAGATTATGGGTACTGGCCTGGGCGCTCAGTTTGTCGTGCAGGATGGTTATCTCCCGGTTCAAGTCCCCGGTGCGCTTGGTGTCGGGATTAGGGGAGGCCATCAGCGCGTTGTATTCGCCTTGTTTGGCGGCCAGATCCTGGCGAATTTGTGCCGTTTTAGCATAGAAGTCCTGATAGTTTCCGCCGCCCACCATGGCCATCGGCCCACCCATGGACCCACCCCAGTAGCCGTCCCAATAGCAGGCAAAAACCTGGGTGCCGGTCAGGGTGATGGTAGCAAGTGCAGCGAGAGCGAGAATCGATTTTTTCATGGTTGTGTCTCCTTGTGTTGTCTGAGGTACTTGGTTGTTGAAAAGCTTCAAGCCCATGGTCCTTGGTTGCTGTTGGTAGAGTTAATCCAAGATCCATGCCATCTGCCGCCAAGAAAAAATATATTTATAAATATCGGTGCATTGCCCAGGTAATTCATCAGTCGGCAAAACATCCATTATGCTTTGATGGGTATTTTGACCCCATTATTTCAATGCAAGGCGGAACAAATGTTTACAAAATACCCATTCGCTCGTATGGTAAGACCAGCAATTTATTTTTCGGAGGCGTCATGATTCCAAAACAAAAGCCCAAGGGTCGTTGGCACTTGCACACATCACCGTGGGCGATCATCGGATCGGTGATCATCCTGCTGATTGTCGTGGTGGTGTTTGCGGCACAAAATTACAGTCGGGAAAAACAATACATGTCCCGGATCCTGGCCGAAAAAGGGGCGGTAATTGCCAAGGCGGTAGAAGCCGGAGCCCGGACAGGAATGATGGGCATGATGTGGGGGGGAAGTCAGGTCCAGAAATTGATCGAGGAGACCGCCCAGCTGCCCGGCGTGCTCTATATAACAGTGACAAACCGTGACGGTCTGGTTCAGGCGAGCAGCAATCGTGAACTGGTCGGGACCCGCCTTGCCGGTCTCTTGGTGCCCGGTGTGCAACCGTCCGAAACAATCAGCTGGCGATTTAAGGATATCGGCAACCAGCAGCAATCGTTTGAAGTTTCCAGGGCCTTCACATTGATTACCGGCCAGACTGGTGGGATGCACCACCAAAGCAGCGCGACAATGTCGCAGTGTGACGATTGGTGTTCTGCACGGGGAGAAGGTGAAGGAGAGAAAGTCATCTTGGTTGGCTTGGATCCCAAACCTTTTCAGGATGCCGCCAGAGAGGATATTCGCAACACCGCGATCATTTCAGGCGTTTTAATTGTGCTGGGGATGGCAGGCTTCATTTCTATGTTTTGGCTGCAGAGCTATCGCACGACCCAAAGGTCGCTTCAGGATACCAGCGCCATTGCCGATCAGGTCGTCAAAAGCCTTCCCGTGGGGCTGGTTGCAACCGATAAGGATGGAAAAATATCAATTTACAACAAGGCCGCCGAGCGGATAACCGGACTTGATTTAAAGAATGCCCGTGGAAATGAACCGGCGAGTATAATGCCGGCAAATTTTTGCGGTTTGAGGGAATATCTGGATCGTGGCGAGTCCATATCCGAAAAAGAAATGGAGTGTGAATTCACCGCGGATAAAATTGTCCCGATCAGCATTAGTGCTTCGAGCATCGTCAATGAAGAAGGGACATTTGTCGGGCAAGTGCTGATTCTTCGCGACCTGGGTGAGATCCGCCGGCTGGAGGAGGAAGTTCGCCGCAAGGAAAAACTGGCGGCTATCGGTGGTCTTGCCGCCGGTGTGGCCCACGAAATCCGCAACCCGTTGAGTTCCATCAAGGGCATCGCCTCCTATTACAAAAGCAAATTTACAGATGGCAGCGAGGATAAAGAGATGGCCGAGGTCATGATCGAGGAGGTGGATCGTTTGGGCCGGGTTATCAGCCAATTACTGGAATTTGCGAGACCGGCTGAGTTGAACCTGAGACCGGCCAATCTTAATGAAATCCTGGAACATTCGGCCCGACTGGTAAAACAGGAAGCAATCGCCAAAAATATCCAGATTGACTTGAACCTCAGCCCAAAAGGGGAGCCGGTATTGGCCGATCCGGATCGGCTGACCCAGTGTTTTCTAAATTTATACCTGAATGGTCTGCAAGCCATGGAAAATGGTGGCCGACTGATAATCAGCAGTTTCATCAGGAACGGCGGCTTTGCCGTCGACATCAAGGACAGTGGTTCGGGAATATCCGCAGATGATTTAACCAAAATATTCGACCCGTATTTTACCACGAAGACGAAGGGCACCGGGCTGGGCTTGGCAATTGTCCACAAGATTGTCGAAGCCCACCAGGGTCAAGTGAAAGTGCGCAGCACTATCGGTCAAGGCACGGTGTTTTCCATTATTCTGCCGCTAAGGCCAACTCGATGAGGTCTTTATGAGTACACAACAAAAACCCGCGCATGTCCTTATCGTCGATGACGATTCGAACCATTTGAAAATTCTGCAAACCATAGTCAGAAGCTGGGGCTACCAGGTCTCTGTGGCCGACGATGGCAGCGTTGCGGTTGAAAAAGTCAAAGAGCGACCGTTTGATTTGGTCCTGATGGATGTCCGTATGACCCGGATGAATGGGATCGAAGCACTTCGACACATCAAACAATACAACCCGGCCATTCCGATTCTCATCATGACCGCCTACTCTTCGGTCGATACGGCTGTCGAGGCACTGAAAGCCGGGGCTTATGATTATTTGATCAAACCCCTGGACTTCGAGGTACTCAAACTCAGTCTGTCACGCACCTTGGAGCATTCTGGCCTGAAAGCCGAAAATGCAACGTTGAAATCGAAGATGGGTGCCGATTACGACTTGAAAAATATCATCGGCAAGAGCAAGCCGATGAAGGAACTGGTCGAAATGCTGGCCATGATCGCGCCTTCGGAGGCAACCGTTTTGATCACCGGGAAAAGCGGAACGGGGAAAGAGCTGATCGCCAAATCCATCCATCACAACAGCCGGCGGAAGGACCAGTCTCTGGTGGTGGTCAACTGTGCAGCGCTTACCGAGACCTTGCTCGAATCGGAACTCTTCGGTCATGAGAAAGGGGCGTTTACCGGAGCCGACAAACGCCGTGAGGGTCGCTTCATGCTGGCCGACAAGGGAACCATTTTTCTTGATGAAATCGGCGAAACCTCCGCAGCGATGCAGGCCAAACTGCTGCGGGTCATTCAGGAAAGGGAAATCCAGCGGGTTGGCGGGGAAGAGACGTTGAGCGTGGATGTGCGCATTTTGGCCGCAACCAATCGAAACCTGGAAGAGGAGGTAAAAAGCGGAAAATTTCGCGAAGATCTTTTCTACCGGCTGAATGTTGTTACTCTTCGAGTTCCCCCCCTCTGCGAACGGCAAGATGACATACCACTCCTCGCCCAATATTTTCTCGAAAAATTCGCAACCAAAAACCATAAACAGGTCAAGGGGTTTTCACCGTTGGCCATGGATATGCTGTTGAAACACGCCTGGCCCGGTAATGTACGGGAGTTGGAAAACACCATCGAACGGGCCGTAATTCTTCTGTTGGATGCACATATCACCGAAAAGGAATTGCCTGCTACGATCACCGATGCCTATACCGAAAAAAGCGATTGGGTAGAGCAATCCGTGGCACCGACGGTTGCAGCCATCCGTCCTTTGGAAGAAATCGAGAGAGAAGCCATTTTGGCAACACTTGAAGACAGCGGCGGCAATAAAAGCGTCACCGCTAAAAACTTAGGGATAAACAGAAAGACTCTCTATAAGAAATTGAAAGAATACGGCATTGATTGAGGTCTTGTTGAACCGAACCAGCAGTACTCTGTGTCAATGGCTTTTTTCGTTCACATCAAAAACACAAAATTGAGAAAGATTGCAAAGCTCAAACTTGAGGGTGACACTTACTTCAATTCGATGGGAAGATCCGATAGGGGAAACGAATAATTATTTTTCGGTTTGCTTACTCTCCCCTAAAAAGAGCCGGTCCGCATCCCTGCGCTGAAAACCTCGTTTCATGATTGTAGCAGCCGTCTTGTCAATATCATATGAGATGCGCCGAATCTCGATGGTGTTGAGACTGTTGTCCCAGATCACATATTTTGCACGCGGATCGTCATCTCGGGGCTGGCCAACGCTGCCCACGTTTACGATGTACCGATACCCCTGTTCAAGCACGATGGTGTCGTTGCTCAAAGGTATGAATGCAAGATCTTTTCCGTCATAGCGAATGAGCATCAGACGGTGGGTATGCCCAGCAAAGGCAATGATGAACTTGTTTGATTCAAAAGTCTCTCTGATTTCTGATAAACTCATTTGGTTTAGATACATTGTCGGTGAATCAGGAGGACAGCCATGCACCAGAAGCGCCCCTTCAACTACACTACAGGTCGGAAGATTTTTGATATATAACAGAGACGAGGATGAGAGATATTTCAATGTATGCTTGATGGATTCAAGCGTTCGTGGTGTTAACCAGAGGCGGAAATTAATATCGATTGCCGCCAGTTCGTGGTTACCAAGGATATTTGGAATGCCTCTCTTCTTCAACAGGTTGAGAACCTCTTCCGGCTGCGGACCATATCCGATGCTATCCCCCAGGTTGACGATCCGATCGACACCGGAAAGTTCAATATCGTTCAAACAACGATAGAATGCCTCCAGATTGCCATGAATATCCGACAGCACCGCCAGTCGCATTGTCGTCTCTCTTATCTTAATGACGCACTGTCAGCAGCGGTCTTTGCTGTTCTAAAACCAATTTCTTCGAACCCCTCCCAGGCAAAACGAGCTACACTTTTCGGCAAGGGGCTATTTGGGTGTGTGCCCTCTAGCCCACCGATAACAGCATATTTCCTCATTTTCGTTTGATCCTCAGAAGAAGCGGTCGAGCTTTTCAATACCCACTCACCGAGTCCCTCATTCAAGCCTCGGATACCCAATGTGTTCGGAGTGAAAAGTGCCATCGAAAAGACCAGCTTGTCAAGGTGTGATTCAATTCTTGTGTTTGCACTTCGGTCGCTGGGGAGGGGTTCCTCTTTCGTATTTAATTGCGCCGCGCCCTTGATCATTACATACAACAGCTCTGCCTCCATCAGTAACCGCCTGTCAAAAAAATTGGCGAAGGCCGTGGCGCCATAGCCGGTTACCCGCAGGGCTGGATTGGATATATAGGCTGGGTTACTTATATGAAATTTTTCATTTTTGTATACAATCGGTTCGTAACCTGCACGTACTTCACCCAAAAGTAACCAGTTTGCGCCATCGCCTGTCACCACGTCTTTTTCTAAACTGATTTTGGCAAGATTGTGATTGAGAAAATCGACGAATTGCTGATTGGTGACTAAAAATTCATCGATGTAGAAGGGTTCGAGCTGAACCGTTTGCTTATCACTCCCAGAGGCGCTCGCCGGTATAATTAACTCTCCACCCGTAATGAGGTGTTGGTTTCCTATATGCTCAGAGTCGGTCAAAGAGTCAACGGTATCCAAGTTTGCGGTGGCCTCGGCGTTATCGGATTTTGTTGGTGATTCATGCCCGCCCTGGCCTTGTTCAAAACCGGCCTTGGTAAAATTCCATCCGGGCTCACCCATGAAGTGCCATATGGTTACGAATACTGCAAAAAGTGTAATAACAACGATTCCCGCCCAGAGCCATTTGGGCCGGGCAAACAGGGATACAGGTCTTCTTCTGTCAGGAGACGCGGAGAGTCCTTGGGCCTCGAACGCCTTAACGACTTGCTCGAGTTGCTCGCGCAAATCTTGAACGGATTCTGTCCTCTCTTCTTTTTTCTCCGCTGTGGCGCTTTGAATGATTCGGTTCAGTTGTTGGAGAAATGGGGATTCGGTTTTGGTTAGCCCGACCCTTTGGAACGGTATCGTACTCGATTTGATTTTCCCCTCGACAGCTTCAAATAAAATCTTGCCAAGGGAATAAATGTCGGCTCTTTTATCGGCCCTTTTGAAATCAAAATAATGCTCGGGGGACATATATTGAGGAGAGCCTTTAACGTCGATCGATTGAGTTACCGGCTTTAATCTGCAGGAACGCGCCAGGCCGAAGTCGGCAATCTTCGGGATGGTATTCTCCATGAGAATATTTTCAGGTTTTAAATCACGATGCACAATTTCAAGATCATGCAGGGCCTGAACTCCCACCAGCACAGGGATAAAATAATTTGTGATCCACCTCCCGATAGCGGCTTGGTCAGGATAAAAACCTTCCTCCGACATGGTTGTCCGTAATGTCCCGCCTGAAACATACTCCATGGCGATATACTCAATGGGCGTGTCTTGACCGCACCTTTGCACGGTGACGGAATCGTAATCAAAGACTTGCAATACATTGGGGTGACAAATCAGCGCCATGGCTTGGACTTCCCGCCGGAACCGTTGGGCCAGCGTTTCAGCCTCTTCATCATCCTTATCAAGGCCTTCGAGCCATTCTTTCAGCATTACCTTTATAGCAACATCCCGATTAAGGCTGACCTGATGTGCCCGATAAACCTCGCCCACACCTCCTTTGCCGATAAATTCGAGAATTACCCACTTTTGGTTAAGCACATCACCAGCCTTGAACAGGTTTTCACTTAACGTTGTCATTCAAATCACCCCGAGATGTTATTTTTTTCAATTTGTTGTTAAGGGTTGTTCTCGTGATGTCCAGCATTTTGGCGGCTTCACTTTTGTTGCCCTGGGTTTGTTCAAGGGTTTCAAGAATGGCCTGGCTTTCGATCTCATCCAGGGTTTTGCCACCGAGACCGGAGGTGGGTACATTGTTCTTATGATCTTTGCGGTACGTGGCCATCAAGGACAGAGGCAGATCCGCATCGGAGATGTAGGAGCTCATGGTAAGGATCACCGCCCGCTCGATGACGTTTTCCAGTTCCCTGACATTGCCCTGCCAGCCACTCTTGGCCAGCACATTCATGGCAATGGGGGTGAAGCCCCGCAAGTCTTTTCGGTTTTTCAGGGCATACTTCTTGAGAAAGTGCATGGCTAAAAGGGAGATATCGTCTTGTCGCTCTCTCAGTGGCGGAACATGGAGATTCATCACGTTGAGGCGGTAGAATAAGTCCTCACGGAATTTTCCTTCTTTGACATCGTCCTCAAGAATTCGGTTGGTTGCGGCAATAATCCGCACATCGACTTTTAAGGTTTTGTCGCTCCCCAAACGCTGGATTTCCCTTTCCTGAATGGTTCTGAGGATTTTGGCCTGCATCGACAGGGGGATTTCGCCAAGCTCATCGAGAAAAATTGTCCCTTTGTCGGCCTGCATAAACCGGCCGTTTCGTTGTCGGTCAGCGCCGGTGAAGGCACCTTTTTCATGTCCGAACAATTCCGATTCAAGAAGAGTCTCGGTGAGTGCCGCGCAATTCACCGTCACCAGTGGACCATTCTTCCTCTCACTGTTGGTATGGATGGCTTTGGCAAACAATTCCTTGCCGGTGCCACTTTCCCCGGTGATCAGCACGGTTGCTTCAGTGGGCGCAACAACCCTGGCCATGTCTACTACTCGTTTCATGGAAGAGCTGGAGCCGATGATTGCTGAGAAACGGTTTTCGGCTGCGGCCTGTTCTTTAAACGACTTGTTTTCCAGGGTAAGTTGCAGATGCTCCATGGCCCGATCGATGATGAGCTTCAGTTCTTCAAAGTTCAAAGGTTTAGTGAGATAGTCATGGGCCCCGAGTTTCATAGCCTCCACGGCGGTATCCACCGATGAATAGGCGGTCATGATGATGATCGGTATGGCTGGATTGAACTCCTTGATTTGCCGCAATGCCTCGATGCCGCCCATATTAGCCATGCGCACATCCATTAAAATAAGGTCACAGGGGGTGTCTTTGACCATGCGGACGGCGTCTTCTCCGTTCATGGCACTGTCAACAGCGTGACCCTGGCTTTTCAAGATGGTCCGCAGCATGTGCAGATGGGCCGCGTCATCATCGACAATCAGAATTTTTCCGTTCATGATCAAGTTTCCTGGTGAGGATGAAATGGTAATCTCATCGAAACACGTGTTCCGTGGCCTTCTTCGCTGTGAATGCGAATTGACCCGCCATGGTCTTCTACAATTTTATGGACGATGGCCAAGCCCAATCCGGTGCCCTTTTTTTTGGTGGTAAAATACGGGTTGAACACATTGCTCTGATCTTTGGGAGAAATCCCTGGTCCGGTATCCGAGATGTCGATGACAATCGATTCGTTCTCCCGGCGTGTTTCGACAGTAAGCTGGCCGCCCTTTTCCATAGCCTGGACGGCATTGATCAGGAGGTTGAGAATTACCTGGGTTATCCGGTCGGGATCGATCATCACAGGCGGCGGGTTATGGCCGAATTGTTTCACCATGGTAACCCCGGCAAAGGCAGCTTCCTGGGCAACAATACCCGTTGCATGTTCGATCAGTTTTACTATATCCGTTGTTTTTAACTTGAGATCCGACGGGCGGGCGAATTCAAGCAGTTCGGAAATCACCCGATTCACCCGGTCCACCTCTTCTGCGGTAATTTCAGCTGTTCTCCGATTTTCACTGTCCTTAGGAAAAAGACTGCCGGAATATGTCACGTACCCTTTGATCGAACTTAACGGGTTCCTGACTTCATGGGCGATACCGGCGGCAAGGTCGCCTATGGCCGCCAGCTTTTCCCGCTGGCGAATCTTTAATTCCAATAGACGCAGTTCCGATAAATCTTTCAGGACAAACATGTAACCGATGTATTGACCGTCTTCGCCGACGATGTTGGTCGTACTGACATTCACCGGAATTCTGGTACTTTCCGGACCAGTCAGGTTCAATTCTTTCTCCACGACGGATTTTTCCCGACTGATGCTTGTGCGTAATTCCAACACGATTATCGGTAGAATGGACCGAGCCGGAGCTCCTTCAGCCGTCTCCGGACGAACCGCCAAAAGGGAGCAAGCCACACTGTTAATATATCTGATCTTGTTATCCTTACTTACCACCAGGATTCCCACCGGCAGGTTCCTGACAATTTCCGAGGCGAAGGCCCGGATATCCTGGAGCAGCTTGCGGGAATTCAAATAGGTTTGCGCCCAGAAGAGTGAAATCACTCCGCCCAGGGCGAGAAGAAAGACCAGCCCCGCAGAGATCAAACTGTTGCGAATATCTTTAACCATAACCTCGTCGAAGGGTTGGATATCCATGCCGACGATGACCGTTGGCCGGTGAGTCATGTCCAATATCCGGTCTTCGGGGATGTCTTTTAACCACTCTCGAGAACATGACATTTCATGTTCGGTCCGCACCTCCTCCATGGTTTCTTCATGATGGGTTGTCGGCAGAAAATTTTTAAACACCTCGAAAAGCCTTTGCTGGTCTTTTCCCGCTACCGTTCGCCATTGGAGAGCGTCTTTTGGCGCAAACGAGTCGTTAACGGCAAAAGCTTCTACTGATTTGCCGATCATTTTTTTATCATTGTGCGCGAGTATCACCCCGTTTCGGTCAACCAGGGCAATATAGGAGATATCATGCCGGGACGCAGTTTTCTCCAAAAGGGTTTGCAAGCGGGCATCGCTGCCGAACACTCCCGCCATTCCGGCCTGCGCTCCCGCTTCAAAAGACCAAATCAGAGCAGCGCCTTTTTCCCTGAGAATTACGCCCATATGGATTTTTTCCCGGTTGTAATTGGCGACTCCCATAAAAATAACCACAGCCATGAGCACCAGACTGATGCCAATGATCATCCATGAGGGTGCATACACTTTTCTACCTGCCAACCATTCTGAAACCATACCCACTCCTCTGTTCGAAGGTCTATTCGATCGTAAGGTCTAAAAACTAATCACCGCAAGCAACAAATGTCCAGTTTTTAACCAATGCCTTGGAGCCACACAAGGAAATTTCGGCAAATTTTGCTCTGTTGAAATAACTTTTACTACAATTACAAGATAATACGAATTACCACTCACAGTGGTACAGAGATTGCTGAAGCACGTTCATATAAAAAGTGTCTGCGACGAATCGGTTGCCGCAGGAGCATGAGTGTAAATTTCAAAAGGAGTAATTTAGCATGAAAAAAATTCTTTCAGTTACCGGAATCATTGCCTTAGTCGCCATCATTACTTTTGATGCCTATGCTGCGACCCCAGGAACAGCCAATCCATCAAACCAAGCGACACAGCAGGGTTTTATGAGCGCAGATTTCACTTCAACCAATGCTATGGAGGATGATTCTTATTCTGAATACGGATACCGTTCACGTAGTAACGGAGGAAATCACGGGGGCAGTAGCAGTAGAGGTGGGCATCAAAGCAGCAGGTCAAGAGGCAGACATCATTGAGATCTTGTAAACTTTCAACCTAACACCCCACAAGGGAGCACAAGTACCTTCACAAAATTCATTCTTAAAAAACAAGAATGAATTTCTAAGGTACTAACTATAAAAGCCTTTCAAATATGCCATTGCCGTGAAAGAACAATCTTTCGCGACAATGGTTTATTTTATCTTCGAGCATTCCACAGGTACCCCAATTATCCCCACGCCCTCAGAAGAGCCCCTGCACGAACAATGGATGGGAAAATTGCGAGCAAACCTTTACGAGCGCCATCCCACCACGATAATCGCCATACCAAGCAAGGTGACACCTGCACCAATCCAATCATAAGTAGATAACTCAACTCCATCAACCATTCGCAGCCAGACTAGGGCTGTTGTCACATAGACCCCGCCGTAGGCCGCATACACCCGACCGCTGGCAACAGGATGCAGGCTCAGCAACCAAACAAACAGAACAAGGCTTACGGCAGCAGGCAACAGCAACCAAAGAGTCCCGCCCTTACGCAACCACAAATAGGGCAGGAAGCAGCCGATGATTTCTGCCAAAGCTGTGGCGATGAAGAGCAATGTGGTTTTCAGCATCGGCGTCACGAAATGGCATATTTTCAGAATAATTTTCCAGCGACTCTGTACGACATAGCCATACGATACGTTGTGTCTAAAAATTAATCATTAGCAGTCGTGTATGTGCAATAATTAAGCATTGCTCTATATGGCGCGCAAGTGAATTTTATTCGAAAAATGAAACAATGAGAAAAATATACAATAATATTCAAGTGATATATAAACAAAATAATCTGGCATAGCAATTGCCATAAGCTGTACAACACCATGGACTGCAGAAAAATGATTGCTGTGGCCTGGGCAAACAATCCGATTTTTTTAAACAAGGAGTCATTCAGTATGAAGAAAATTACCTCACTCACCGGAATCATTGTCTTGGCTGTGCTGCTCTCAACCAGTGCTTATGCCGTAAACAAAGAAACAGGCACTACTATCAATCCACCCAATCAGCAGGATTTTTATGAGAAAACCGCTCCTCTCCGGACGACTCTTGCCGCAGACCAGGCGGAGTTTAATGCTCTTATGGCGGGAACAAATCCTGACTCCAAGCGTATTAGATCCTTGGCTGAAAACATCAGCAAAACACAGGACGAATTGCGAAATGTCGCAGGTACCTACGCCGATCAGGTGATGGGTTCCGGGGGAGGCCATCATATGGCCATGAATGGCAATGGCCATAATGGGCAGGAACCACATATAAACGGTTCCATGGAAGGACACATGAACAATTCCTATATGGGCTGCTGCCGCTAAGTGATCGTATGCATTCCAGCCGTGGAAAAATCTTTTTACGGCTGGAATCACCGTAATTTTCAAACAGGTAATAACAATGTGGTTTCATGGAGATGGATGTTGCAGCGGCTACGGACAATGGTTTTCAAGTCATTGGGTTACCGGCCTCGGCATCAATCTGATTATCTTTTTCGTCCTGATTTTCTTGCTGTATAAGCTGACCCGATTTTTCTCGTCAACACCTCCGAAAAACCACGATGTCAAAGATTCTCTTGCAATTCTCGACCTACGGCTAGCCAACGGCACTATCAGCCTGGAAGACTATCGGAAGATCCGGAGTGTTCTCCAACAAGAGCGCCATGATGGCTTGTGATTTTTGGAATTTGATGCCGGACTAACAATACAAGGTATAGACACACACGCTTCGTATCGTTTTAAACTCATTGAGGTAACTAATATGATGTACAGGAAACTTATGGTGCTGGTTTTCCTAGCAACCATTGTTTCGGGATGCGGATTTGCCGACATCCTTAACACAACCAAAGGCGATCGATATTTGAAAACCGGGGAATACAGTGAGGCGGAAACAACCTTTAAAGAGACTGTCAGGAAAAATCCGGACGATCATGTGTCTCAATATTATTTGGGCCGTTTTCTTCTTGCTCAGGGCAAGGAGTCGGAGTCTTTACCGTATTTCAAAAAGGCAGCCGTCCTTGATTCAGGGAACGCAGATTATCAATTCTGGCTTGGTGTCGCCCATGGCAAACTGGGAGATGTCAATGCTGAAAGGGTACAGTATGAACGAACCTTGAAAATCGACAGTAACTATCTGCTGGCGAATCTCTACTTGGGGCACCTGCGCTTACAGAACTGGGAATTCAGGCAGGCGATCAAAGCCTACGATGCAGTGCTGAAGGAAGAGCCGACGAATGCGACGGCTCTCTATAACAGAGCGCTGAGTTTGGACCTCGAAGGAAAGGATACTTCGGCGAAAGCGGCATGGCTGAAATATCTGAAATGGTACCCTGCCGGACGATATGCGCAGAAGGCAACCGATCGTCTCAATACGCTCGGGGATTTTTCTTATGAAAACCACTTTTTCGGCAGGCGGACCATAACTCTTACCGAGATTAAGTATTCACCATCGGGGAATAGCGTCGATATCTCTTCAATTTCCTCCTTGCGTCTGGTCGGGGCCATCCTTGCCAACCTTAATAAAGGGACGCTCCAGGTTGTTGTTTACGCAAATAAAGATACTGAACTCGCACGGCAAAGAGCATTGGCGGTCAAAACGACCTTGCTTGAACTTGTTCCTGCCATCGCTGCGGATCGTATCAAGATAAGTTGGTTTGGCGTGCCGGAAAAGGACATTCACGGAGGCAAGGCATATGCTAAAGACCAATCGGTTAGGTTCTTCCTTACGGACTGGAAAGAGGCTTGAGTTAACTAGGTTCAGCACCTGTCTTGACTATTAAGTTACAATGAGAGGAAAAAACATGAAAACGAAGCGGTACCTTAAAAATGTGATGTTAACCCTTGCTGTCACGGGGATGTGCCTGCCGGTATTAGCCGGGGCACAGGAAAACCAACGGACGCAAGCAAGTTATTCGAATGCCGCCAAGGCAGAACAGGCCGCAAGTATGGCGAAACGAGATGCAAACTCGACTGATCCGTCGCTGCAGGCGGCTCTTGCCAACCTCATTGAAGCTGAGGCCCAAATGGGAAAGGTGAAAAAATCCGACAATCAAGGCCAGATGATGTCGAGCAAAGCGGCTCTTGATAGCGCCGAACATCAGTATACCGGGATGCTATCGAAAGCAACGGGGGTATCGGAAAAAGAGATCGGCGATATGCATAAAGCCGGAGTTTCCTGGTCCGACGTCGCTACTGAACTGGGGGTGCAGGCTAGAACAGGGAAGATGGCGCAAGACGGCCAAAAGAAAACAGGAAATAGCCATCTGACCAACATTGATGCAAAGGGTGAAACGCACCAGGGTAAAGTGGGCAGTGGTCACTTGGTCGGCACCGAGGCAAAAGGTGAAACGCACCAAGGTAAAGTGGGCAGCGGTCACTTGGCTGACACCGATGCAAAGGGTGAAACGCACCAGGGTAAAGTGGGCAGTGGTCACTTGGTCGGCACCGAGGCAAAAGGTGAAACGCACCAAGGTAAAGTGGGCAGCGGTCACTTGGTCGGCACCGAGGCAAAAGGTGAAACGCACCAAGGTAAAGTGGGCAGCGGTCACTTGGCTGACACCGATGCAAAAAGTGAAACGCACCAAGGTAAAGTGGGCAGCGGTCACTTGACCGACTCTGATGCAAAGGGTGAAACGCACCAGGGTAAAGTGGGCAGCGGTCACTTGGCCGACACCGATGCAAAGGGTGAAACGCACCAAGGTAAAGTGGGCAGCGGTCACTTGACCGACTCTGATGCAAAGGGTGAAACGCACCAGGGTAAAGTGGGCAGCGGGCAGGTGGATAGTGGCGCCACGAGTTCCATGATGGGGTTCAAATCAGAGGATATCGCGGAGGCTAGTGCCAGAAATCCGGGTTTGGGAAAAGATCAGGGTCATGTGGCAGGTACGCAGTCCGCCATGCATGACAGTGGCAGCACCGGCATGATGTCCGGTGCCGTTGGTTTAAGTAATGGCATGGGAAGCGGCGGTAGTTCGAGTGGCGGTCACGGTAAGGACGGCGTCGGAGATAGCGGTCATAGTAGTGACGGCCGTGGCAGCGGTGGTAGTGGTGGTGGCCATGGTGGTGATGGCGGTGGTAGTGGTAGCGGTGGCAGCGGTGGCAGCGGTGGCGGTCATGGTGGAGACGGCGGCGGTAGTGGCGGCGGTAGTGGCGGCGGTCATCGTTAACCTTGCTTATTTCTTGCAAATATCCATACTATTACCTAATAACAGAGCATTTTGAAGAATGAGGATTTTCGTTCAAAATCAAGGCATGCGAGAAATTTTCCCCAGGCATATGGCTAATATTTCGAGGATAAAATTTTGAGCATAACGCAGAGGTTGGACGAAAAGAGCATTTTGCAAAAGGCTCGACAGTGTTTAAAGTCTGGCTGGCTCCTTCGGGAGTCAGTCAGGTCGGGCTGCAAAGTAATATTCTGTAAGAATTGAAACTCGATTCCGATACTCCAATCTTCCAACCCAGGCTCAGCTCAGGAATCTTTCCGATGCGTATTCAGCCGCTCATTTTCGGTTGTCCCGGCTTTACCAAGTTTTTCCTACCCAGCTGTGTGCCCCATGCTCTTTCAAATTCGTATTCTTTACCGCAGGCGTCGCTACAAAAATGCCATTTCTTTGGACCAATTCAAGTAATTGCGAAAAGTGCCTTGATGGAGTAGCTTGTGATGCACGTTACCAGGTGGCGCTTTATTGGAAAGCTGTATAATCACCCATGAGGAAAGCGGTTTCGTGTCACCTATCACCTGCTGGGAACACAAATGAATATCGGATTGAAAGTTGCGTTGATTATTTTTGTGATGGGGGGCGGATGTTCATTCTTCGGTGATGTGCGTGCTACCGAAAGACACATTGTCAATAAATCTGTTGCGCGAAAGAACGCGGTGAAACCTGCTGCGAACAAGTCAACCGCAATGAATACGAAGAAGCAAAAGACAGCCAGAATAGCCAAAATTGCCACACCAATTTCTTCGGAATCTGTTCGGTACCCCGGCAAACTATCTGTTCAGTCAGGGGCGGCGCTAGTCATTGAGCAACACACTGGTGGTGATGCGCTTTTCCAGAAAAATGCCAACCAGATTGTGCCGATTGCCTCTATTACCAAACTGATGACCGCGATGGTGGTGTTGGATAGCTCGCCAATCTTGGACGCACCGATTGTGATCACTGATGACGATGTGGATTATTTACGTGGAAGCCGCTCTCGTTTGCCTGTCGGTTCTGTCATTTCCCGCAAAACTGCCCTGCTTTTGGCACTGATGTCTTCGGAGAACAGAGCAGCTAATGCACTAGCGTGCCATTATCCAGGTGGGATGCGCGTTTTTTTGTCGGCGATGAATAGTAAGGCGAAGGAACTCGGCATGTTGAATACCCGCTTTGAAGATCCGACCGGCCTTACCAGCAACAATGTTTCAACTGCAATTGACTTGGCCAAGATGGTTGCTGCAGCTCACAAGTATCAACTCATTCGGGAGCTTACGACTACTGCAGAGGCAAAAGTTGAGGTTGATGGTCAGGATCTGGCATATCGCAATACCAATCCCCTGGTGAGGAGTCCGGCTTGGGATGTGGGGGTTTCCAAGACAGGTTATATTAGTGAAGCAGGAAAGTGTCTTGTGATGCAGGCGCGTCTTGCTGAAAAACCCGTGATCATCGTTCTTCTTGATTCAGCAGGCGCGCTGACTCGTGTTGGCGATGCAAACCGGATCAAACAGTGGATGGAGAACATCTACACCTCCCGCAAGCAGTCCATACAAACCGTTGCTATGCAGATGAATGGTTGCAATCCGAGCCGAGTCGGGTTCAAGTCAGTAACTTCCGGTCAGAAAATTGCAGCAGGAAAAAAACATAGACACCTCAATAAAGCAAATTGTTAGTTTAATAAATCAACGACAAACGGTCGCTTGTCGTGTGCCACCGGCAAAGCCGGAGGTACACGACTCGTATTCTTCATTGTAAATGTTGCGACAAGTGGGTCATTTCCTTGTCAATGCCCTTTCATCATATGCCTATGTTTAAGGTCGGCATCAAAAGGATTTGGACGATCAACACCGTCTTCTTGTCGATGCTGGTCGTGACACCCTTGGTGCAGGCTCAACTTCGCGACTCTGACTTGGAATCGAGCTATCGATTTCTCATCAGCGACCGGGATAAATCTGACGGCATCCTCTACACGGCCACAGCCGGAAAACTCCAAGGTCGGCGACTTCCACTCAGTTTTACCGATAGTGCAGAATATTGGGGGGCGTATGTGTGTCGATTGCCAGGGAATACCTGCATTATTACTGATATCTACAATCCGCGAACCTATTCGCTGACACCACAAAAATTGCCTGCAGGCGATCTACAAACCGAACGTATCAACATCCATAACGGCACCAACATCTACGATGCTGCTACCTGGCAAATTGCCGTAATGCTAGGCCAGGTTATCAATCGATTTCCCGTACCGCACAATCAGGACACCTATGCTCTAGTCAGCAATCAAAATCACCTGCTGAGAGACGGCTACAACGGTAATTCCAGCAATATTATTGCTGGAGAAAACCGCGCCGTGACTGCAGGCAAGCTCTTTACCTATAATCAAGAGGTCATCACCGATCACAAACAGTCTTACGCCTTTCGCATGCTGCCCAAGAATTGGTTGTCGACTGACCCCTTTATGGGAACCTCATATGCTGATTATATTACAACCGAAGGTTTGCCGACGCAAAATCCTGAATATCAACTCGGCAAGGTCTCTTGGAGTGACTGGAAGCCGATCACCGGCGAAAATGCCTGGGCCTTTTTATTGGGACCGCTGCAAGCCGCTTATATCCATTACGTCATCGATCAGAAATCTGCCTTTGTCCCGTTGCACGATCCCGCCGTGCAAAGCGCCCTGGAAATATTGCCGACCTTTGCGGCGATGCAATCTCCATCGGGAGGTGTGTACTTTGCCCCAGCAGAAACGGTAATCAATCAGGGGGACCAGTTGGTCGATCCCTATGAAGTGGCGGTTGAAAACAATTTGTCCTTGTATGCGGGTTTAAAAGTACTACGCGCTACCCTGCAGGCGTCGGTAATACATGAAAAAAATTTAAATGCCAACGATAAGGTGACGATTAACGAGGCATTACAACTGGGTAGTGCGATGATCAACGGCGGTGTGCTCAATAAAAATCGTACCACCTCGGGCCTTCTCTCTTTCTTTAAGAATTCGGCCTGGCAGAATGGTGAGTTTGTCCAAGGAGGCCGTGCCGATGACCCGAGCAGTACTATTAAGTGGATACCGAACCTTCAAACAAAAGCGGTAGATGTCAATACCTGGGGCATCATTGCCCTCGGGCCTCTGCAAATCGACTCATGGTTTGGCTTTGGTGCCGCCTATCAAAACTGGCAACAGGTAAAACAATGGGGTGGGTATGGTATAGGCAAAACGCTTTGGGGCGTTGGTTTCTCGGATCAGGATGGCAACGGCATTGATACGAGCGGCAATTACCGACAAGGTATCCTCTCCACTGAATGGACCGCAGGTGCAATCATCATGCTGCGCAGCCTGAGAGCCTATTATCAAACAATTCCGCCTGAATCTTCACAGTATTTGGAGGCGAAGCGGTTTCTGGAAACCCTCAAATTGGAGGAGCAATCGATGCTGGAGGCAATAAAGAAAATGCGAGTTGATACCTATGCAACGGTTCCGTTCCCTGACCAGCCGCAGAATTACCTCCAATTACTGCCCATCGGGCAAACTCGGCCCTATATCTACGCGAGCAAACGGTATTTGATTCCCTTTGGGTGGTATGCCAATCCGATTCCCAGCACTTGCGCAACAGCATGGATCATTATGGTGGCAGATGATTATAATCCTTTTGCGTACGGTGGTGGATATTAGGCACAGATCTTACGGCCGGGATGCAAGGGATCACGGTTGGATCAAGTTTGAGACAGGGATAAAAAAGGCTTGCCGCTAATTTGCGGTAAGCCCATTATAAAGGCTTTCAAGAGAAAAGCCGGAGCATTTCTATTTCTGGTAGCATTGCAGGAATGCTCCACCTTGAGTCACAAACCAGTAATTCAATTTACCAGTTTCAACCCACCCTGACGCAGTAGCAGTTTAAAAATCAAAAAAGTCCTTAAGTGAAGATTTCCTCTTGAAAGGGTTTTCATGCCCATGTTTTGATTGATGATGCTCAGGTTGTCGGTACTGTGGTTCCGGCGCACGATACTGCTGTTCAGGTGCTTTTGGTGGTGCAAAAGAACAACGTTCGATAATTTTGTCCAACTCACCTTTGTCAAGCCAAACGCCTCGGCATTGTGGACAGTAGTCAATTTCGACGCCTTGCCTGTCTGTCATTAATAAGTCGGTTGTGATACATGTTGGGCATTTCATTAGACTCTGTCTCCTGTATACATTTTTTTAAAGATTAAATTTGGGGCCAAAGAAACTCTCGGAACGATACAAGGAGCCGTAAGGAAATGTTTTGAAATAGCCAAGTTCTTTCCTGACGCCTCATAAACAATTTGTTACGGGAAGGGAAATTTTAAACACAGATCCCTTGCCGAACTCACTGGCAACATCAATGCTGCCGTGGTGGGCCAGAACGATAGCCTTCACCTGACTTAAACCAAGGCCAAGCCCTCTTTGATTCCGATTTTGTTTGCCGCGATAAAGGCGATCCCAGATCAGCGGCAATTCTTCGGAGTCGATGCCTATCCCGTCATCTTTAATACAAATAATTGCTTGCTCCTTTTCGCTATAAAAATCGATGTCCACCTTACCACCGGCAGGGGTATATTTTATGGCATTATCAAGCAAATTCGCCAGGGCCTGACTCATCCGGTTCGGATCTATCATGGCCTGCAGCAGGTGGTCACCGTTTATCTGGATTTGGATAGACTTGTCATCAGCTATCAGGCCATAGGCATCGACGATGTTTTGCACCAAGCGGTAGATTTCGATATTTTGATAATCGAGCTGCATTACTCCCGATTCGGCCTCCGAGATATCCAGTAAGATGTTGAGCATAATGTTAATACGTTCGGACTCTTCGGCGCAGGAAGCAAGGGCCGCATGTTGGCTGGCTGCGTTGTCGGGTGACTGCAGGGCATTTTCAGCCAGATTGCGCAACCGAGTCACCGGAGTTCGGAGATCATGGGCGACATTGTCCACACAGTCCTTCATAGCCTGCAACACCGCCGCGATTTTCTGCAACATCTTGTTGAAGTGAATGGCTAATTCATCCAATTCATCACCTGCGCCGCGCACCGGTACATGGGCATCCATATTGCCGGTTTGCACCGATTTTACCGCGAAAAGCAGATTACGCAGGGGACGTAGCACATTGTAAGCAAGTATCCAGCCACAGATGAAGCCGAGCAGCACCATCGGACCGAGCACGATCCCAAATGTTGCGCGAAGGCGAAGCAAATTTTTATCCTTTTCTTCACTGCTCATCCCCACCTGCAACCAGTAACCGTTATTAAGGCGAATGGAGGCCAGGTCGAGAGAGTGATCTCCACCTATGGCCGGGAGAGTAAGCCAGCGCGGTTGCGTCTCGGGGACTAATTCTTCCAATTTATTAGTGTTGAACTCTGTCCACGGTGCAGGCAAATATATATCGACGGTACGATTTCCCGCATCGGCGATACGTACGAGAAATGGGTGTTGTCGATGAAATTTGCGCTTCACCTCAAGCATCTTTTCGATGGCCGGCAAACCATTGCTGGAATATTCGGCCGCCAGTTCCCTCAGTTCCGTCAACTGCATTTCACGATCATGACGCGTCAAGGTCGAAGCGATGGAGGCATAAATGGCGGCAAACAGCAAAAGGGAGCTGATAAGAAAAAGCCCTGAATACAGCAGGGTCAATTTGAACTTGATGCTTTTTGCCGATTTAAGGAGATGTTTTAAGGACATAACCGATGCCGCGGATGGTATGAATGAGTTTTGTGGGAAAATCCCGATCGATTTTACTTCGCAGGCGTGAGACCAGAACATCGATGACGTTGGTCTGAGGATCGAAGCGGTAATCCCATATACGCTCAAGAATCAGGGTCTTAGACAGCACCCGCTCGGCATTGCGCAGCAAATATTCCAGCAGGGCGAATTCTCGGGGCTGCAACTCGATAACCTCGCCGGAGCGTACTACATCCCTTTTCAATAAGTCCATGGTCAGATCGGCATACGACAGGCTGATGGGCTCTAAGATACCGCTGGTACGGCGGATCAGGGCATGCACGCGTGCCAGCAATTCTCCAAAGATAAAAGGCTTAACCAGATAATCGTCGCCCCCTTTTTCCAAGCCGATTATACGGTCGTCGACACTTCGTTTGGCGCTTAAAATCAAAACGGGTGTATTAATTTTTTCCTTACGCAGAGATTCGATCAAACTCAAACCATCGAGTATGGGCAGCATCAAATCGACAATAGCTACGTCATAGTGATTTTGTCTGGCGAGGTAGAGCCCGGTATCTCCGTCTTCGGCTTGATCCACAGCAAAATTTGCCTGGATGAGGCCTTTGCTGATGAAATCCGATATCTGCCGGTCGTCTTCAACTATTAGTACTTTCATAGATCATCGGCCCTCCTCTGACGTAGAGATATCATTCGTTCATTATCAGCATTCATAGCACTTGCCGATCGGAAAAGACAGGTTGATTCTCCAATCTTCATCACCAATGCGCCGAACATGGCAACGCAACCACTTTATCGAAGGAGAAAAAGTGGTTGCGCACCCACCATTTACTTGGTGTTCGTATCCGTCCCCTCCGGTTTTTCGGTTGTTTCTTTTTGCAGGAGCGCATCTCTGGAGATTTTTTGAAGGCCTTCCACCTGGAGCGAATTCACCTTGCCATAGGTTTCACGTTCGGATTGCTTCAATACATAAAAATTCCCTTCCGGCTTGACGAAACTGAACTCGGCGGTTGTCCCATCTCTCCGGGTGACGGAATATTTGAAAGCTGGAGCCTTTGCAAAAAGCGGTGTGGTTTCCTGTGGATTCATGACCGTTTGGATCGTTAAATCGGCAACCTTATTCAGCAGATCGGCCACGTTTTTTTCATCGGTTTTCCAACCCGATTCCAGTCCTTGCAACTGCCAGGTATCGGCCTTTTTCTCCAGGACAAAACCGGGGAAAGAGATCGATGCCATATCCTCTTTTTTGATTTGGAAGAGATTCTTATCGAGCCATGATTCAACACCGGTTTCCAGCTCAAAAGTGCTGAGAGCAACGGCGAGGACCTCCTCAGTGCCGGCTTTCCTGACGTGGATCTGACGAAAACCTGGAGATGTGCCGACATAGAACTCGCCGACGATTTGCTCTTTTTCCCGCAGAACCACATGGCGCTCGAACTGATCATCGGCGACCTTGAAGCGTTTGGCTGCTCCTGCGGTAGTGGCGACGGCAAAGCCTTTTTTCAGCTCGGAAAGCTTGGTTATAAAAGTTTTTACCTGTTCGCCATTGGCCGGAGCGCCAAAGGAATTTTTGATAATCCACTCGGCCCCGATTTTATCCACGACTAAACGCTCTTTTTGCGGCCCGGAAATCTCAAAGGCGGACACCTGTTCGGACTTCATCCCAAGAAAGGGGGCGTCGGGTGCCGTGGTCTTTTGTCCTGTCTCGCCCTTATAGAAAACCACTGCCAAGCCTATTTGAATGACAAGCAAGGTCGCTGTTATTGAAATCATTTTCTGCATAATTATATCCTCCCCATACTCTGGCGAAGCAGAGCTACATGCCGTTGTCTCGTCCTCTTGCCGATCATTTTTTTGATAAGCCAGATGACGATCAAGCCGAACATGGCCAGCCCGTAATTGACATATTCAAAAAGCAGCTGCAGGTCCTTCGTCATCGGCAACAGCGGTCTGGCGAAATGACTTCTGCCGCGAATCGACAGCAGCCCTCGATCCTCAAGGGACCAGTCCACGGCGTTGGCCATCAGCTGCACTGGACCGAGACTGCTGGTCCGCATGACGCTTGAACCGATTCCCAACATGATATCACTGAGGAAGGTGTTCGAAGAAAAGAGAATGATCCTGGCACTCTCGGGAGATTTGTCGAGTTGTCGGGCGATGATCTGCTTGGCTTTTTCCACGCTGGGTTTCTTCGCCGGGGCGGGTTGCGTTTCGACTGTCGGCTGTTGCGGTTCAGTCAGGAGGGGCGACTGTTTGCCGCTAAAATAGGAAGTGAAGTTGCCTTCAACCGCCACCCCGAGCAGCTTCTTGCCCGAAGCCGTGCCAACGGCAAAACCTGCTTCCCCGTAGGCCCGGAAGTTCGGTTGAATCTTGGTATCGGCAGAACCCCAACTCTTGACCGAGCTTTTCAGCAGTTCGACAACCTTTCGGTCCTTATTCTTTTCGATATTGACGGTTATCGGCGAGGCCCAGTTCATGGTGAGTTGCGTCAGCCCGGCCATCAGGCCGCTTTCCTGGTTCATGGCATCCGGCCTGATATCGACAAAATAGGGATAATTAACCAGTTTCGTTTCCTGCACGGTAAACCCGGAAACCTGCCGTTGAACCGGAACGGGAAAGGCGCTGTTCTGCGGATCAAGGACCATCTCTTCGCCGATGGTTATGCCTTGAAAGTTCAACCAGTCTTCAAGACCGGACTTCTTCTTCTCGACTTCGAGTTGACGATCCAAGCCGACATTGAACGGCGAGCTGGCAATAATCACCGTGCCGCCCTGCATGAGAAACTGATCGATTGCGAAAAGCTGTTTTTCGTTGACGGCTTCCGGCGCAACAACCATCAACAGATCGGCCTCTGAGGGCACTTGGCCGGCTGTCAAGTCGGTTGGAGTGACTTGATGTTCCTTGCTCAGCACGTCTTTCAGTTGATCAAACTGCATCCCTCGTCCCGGCATGCCGTATTGCGGCATCGGCGGCATAGCCTTTGGGGTTTGTAGCGCCACCGTTTTCGAGAACCCGGCTGCGAACCGTTTGAGGCCCGCTTCAATCGCCCGCTTGAGACTCTCCTTGGCGAGATCTTCCGGTACCGGAATCTCGACAACCTGGTCACCGCTGGTCAGGGTCATGTAGTACCAGAACGAACGTTGATCCAGGAGGCTTACGGCCATCGGCCTGAAGCCGTACTCCTTGCCGATCTTTTTGGCAACCGTGCCATTCTCGGCATCGGGATCGAGAAAGCTGCTGGAGAAGAGCTTGCCGCCTTCTTTTTCCATCTCCGCAAGAATTGTCTGCAGTTCCTTTTTAAGCGAAACCAGTTCCTCAGGCAGCTTCTGGTTCGGTGACATGTAGCCGGTAAACTGAATTTCTTTACCGATACCGGCAAAGAGATCGCCGCCGCTCTGATAACCGTACAGTACCTTCTTTATGGCCCTGGTGATATCATATTCGGGATTGCGAAGCTCGACATCGAGATCCTTTTCACTTGCCACTTTCACCTCAATCAGCTCGCGAAAACCAAGGGTCTCGAACTGATCGCCATACTGAATGAGGATATCAAAATACGAGTTGGTCACCGCTGACTGATACTTACTCGCCGTTTGGAAGGGTACCGGTCGAATGCCGAACTTCTGTCCTGCCTCCTGTTCCAAGTCGGGATGCTCCAGGGGATCGATGAACTCGACGCGAACCTTACCGCCTCCGGCGACCGCAAACTCCTGCAGCAAATCACGGATACGCGGCACCAGAGGGGCAAGAAGGGGATGGGTCTGGGCGGAAAAATAGCCGCGAATGAGCAGGGGTTCCTTCAGCTGCCCCAGGTAGTTTCTCGTCGATTCGGAGATGGAGTAGATATTGCCTTTGGTCATGTCGGTACGAAGAACGCCGATCGGCGCCAGCCAGAAATTGGCAATCATGAAGTTGGCGATAACCAGACCGCAGACCAGTTGCCAGCGGCGATGATGGCCATTCGCCGGATTATCCGCCCAGCGGATTTTCTCCAGGCCGTAAATATTGAGGCTGAGAAAGATCCCGGTAATGCTCAGATAATAATAAAGATCACGCAGATCAATAACACCGCGGGTGATGGAATTAAACCGGGAACCGGAGCCGAGCAGCTGCAGCAGTTCCGAACCGCGGTTGCCGAAAAAAGAAATCAGGGTTTCGGAACCGATCAGATAAAAAAGCGAACAGACCAGTACGGTAGTGATCAGGCTGACGATCTGATTGACGGAGTTGGCGCTGATGAAAAGACCGATGGCAATATACGCTGCGGCAAGAAACAGAGTTGCCAGATACCCGCCAAAGACCGGCCCCCAGTCAAGCGGACCCATGAAGCTGACGGTGATCGGCAGGGGCAGGGTCAACACCAGTGAAACCGCAACCAGGCCGAGGCAGGCCAGGAATTTACCAAACACCAGCGAATACGGGGGCACCGGCGAGGTGAGCAAAAATTCCAGGGTTCCAGCCCGCCGCTCCTCGGCCCACAGCCGCATGGTTATCGCCGCGGTAAGAAAAATGAGGAGAATCGGCATCCACCTGAAAAGCGGCCGAACTTCTGTGATATTGTTGGCAAAAAAAGTCTCCACCCAAAAGAAGATGAACAGCGTCACCGCAAGAAAAACACCAATGAAAATGATGGCGATCGGCGAGCTGAAAAACGCATCGAATTCCTTTCTGGCGATACGAAAAATTGTCTTCATGGTTTCCATCCTCCCTATCGCTCGCTGATTTCGGCGAAGACTGTTTCAAGATTCCGCGATTCAAATCCCATGGAATAGAGGCGCCAGCCCCGGTCATGAACGGCGCGGGCTAGAAATGCCGCTGTTTCATGGCGATTTTCCGCGCTTTCGAGGGTCAGGGCGAAGGTATGGCCGTGGTCGAACTGGTTACCCGGAGGTACTGGGACGGCTGATCTCACACAGGCAAAATTCCGCAGAAAGGTGAGTGCCTCTTCCTCTTGTGCATCCAGGGAGATTACCAGTTGACCCTTATCGTTGAGGGTGTCGAGGCGGGTATCAAGGGCCTTTTTTCCATCCTTTAAGATAATAACCCGGTCGCAGATCGCCTGGACCTCTTGGAGGATGTGGGTAGAGATAATGATCGTCGAGTTTTGCGCCAACATGGTAATCAATGCCCGCATATGCTGTATCTGCGTCGGGTCGAGGCCATTGGTCGGCTCATCGAGAATGAGGATGGCCGGGTTATGGAAGATCGCCTGGGCAACCCCGGTGCGCTGACGATAGCCGCGGGAAAGGGTGGCTATGGGCTGAACCGCCTTTTCCTGCAGCTCGGTTCGAACAATAGCCAGGGCGATCAACGGCCCCCTCGCCTCCTCGGATAAACCGTGCAGAGCTGCGGCATAGTCGAGATAATCAATAACCGTCATCTCCGGATATACCGGGCAGTTCTCGGGCAGATAGCCGATTTCCTGTTGAATGGCTTGTCGGTCGCTGCCGATGTCCCGGCCATTGACGGTGATTGTACCGCTGGTCGGTTCGAGATAGCCGGTGATCATTTTCATGATCGTTGTCTTGCCGGCCCCGTTATGTCCCAAAAGGCCGACAATCTCTCCCGGCAATATCTCAAACGAGACATTGTCAACTGCCGCAATATCTCCGTATTTTCTTGTAATACTGTCTACTTTGATCATTCTTTAAACTCCATATATTGTGAATTGTTATAAAAGTTTCATTGCTTTTTCTTGCTTTGTAACGTCTCGTCTATCATTCGTTGCAGCTCCTCTACACTACGCTCATTCAATTTTCTGCCGTTCACAAAAACGGCCGGTGTCCCGTTAATTCCTAGGGTATTTGCCTCGATCACATCCTTGGAAAGTTTTTCTTGAAGTACTGGCGATTCCCTATCCTTATTGAATCGATCAAGGTCCAGCCCCAACTTTTTGGCGATTTTGCCGAAGGAATCAGGGCTGAGTTTGGTTTCGGCAAAGAGGAGGTCATGGTATTGCCAAAACTTTCCTTGTTCCTGGGCAGCCAAAGCAGCTATGGCTGCCGGTCCGGCCAAGGCATGTTTTTGCAAGGGAAGGTTTTTAAAAACGACTTTTACAGTTGTCGGGTTCTGTTTGAGCACCTGCTCAAGAAGCGGCAATAACTTGCCGCAATAGGGTCACTCAAAATCGGAAAAGACGGCGATAGCAACAGGCGCATCCGCGGCACCCTTGAACGGGGAACCGGCAGTGTTGATATCAAGGATAAAATCGACTGCCAGGGCGGAGAGAATATTCTTCTCGCTGTCAAGCAGATAGAGAAGCCGTCCCAACGGGGCGATGGCAATATCCGATACACCGGCGTCGACCGGAATACGTCCCTGCAGCTCGCCTTTTTGGTCGTAAACCAAAACCTTGTTGCTTTCGGCCAGGACAAATGCATACTTGCCATCCAGAGAATAGGCGAAATCTTTTGCCTTTTCCGGGAGTTTCAGCTCCATTGCCGGTTTCCATTCCACGCGGTTATCTTGGCCGCTGCCTGTTACTGCCGCGAAATTCGGTACCACCGTCGTCAAGAGCAACGAGGCGGCACCGGGCAGAATAATTTTCAGATACTTCATTGTGATCTCCAAGTGATGTTTCAGTGTTCTCTCAAGTCCATTGTCCAAGAGAAGGGTTTTCTTATCGTTTCGGTAAGGTCCGGTTCAATTACGGGTTGTGTCGGATCGTTGATTGATACTGCAATGGTTCGATTGTCGTTTTTCGGTTTTATTTTTCTCCTTTAGTGTCTGAATCAAGTGGAGTTCTCTTGGGATGACAGAGGAGTTTGGTGATTAATGCGGCCGGTTTGTTTCTTTTGATCACGCGCAATATACCTGGCAAGCGATACAAAGAGCAGGTTGTAAGACAGACTATTAATAAAAAAATCAGTGACTTGAGCCGTATTGAGGAGTAGGTGCAGTCGAGATCGAATATCTTTATGAGGATTGTCAGCTGCTCGCCATACTTGTCGATATAAAAAGCGACCGGTTCACCTTGGGGAATGATAATACCTATGACCGATGTCACTGCCAGCAGTGCGAAAATAAGTGCGGCAAAGCGCTTTGACGCCAATATGCCAAGGACCGGCTTGGTTATGCGTTCCATTGCAGTTGGCCCTTCGTTGCCTGCGAGAGCATGGCCGGTGTTATGTACACGGCAAAAACAGTTCCATCGGCGAATCCGAGAATGGAATCATTCATGATGCTGATATGGTGTATTTGTAACACGGGATTTTTCAGTTAATCGTTTTTGGTAAGCGGTTTCGTGTTTTACCGGCACTGTGCCTGAAAAAACAAGAGATAACGAACAGAATCAAACGGCCCAGACAGGTATCAAATGAGAAGGACGACGGAACGGAGGGCTTTGCTTTGGATGTTTAGAAAGGAGAAGGAGGGCCTTGAAGGTATAGCAGTGGGGAGAGATTTTTCGGCAAAGCTTTTAAGCGCTGATAACTGCAAGAAAGCAGTGCTGTTTCTGTCGGGGAGGATGGAAAACGAGGATGTCAGTCGATCGTCGGCTGCCCTCCAGCCGAAAATCGATTGGCTGTTTATCTCCAGACACGTGGTGGATTCGGTTGTTTTTAAAGGGTCAACGGCTACGCAGTTCGGAAAAGGAATATACCCCGAGTCACTCATTTCCGTATAGCAAGAGGCTAATTCTAGGTGGTTATCCTTGTCGGTACTCCAGTCCAAACACCAGGCTGTCCCCGAAAAACCGAGCACGCCAACACAAACAAAGTATGCGGTGAGGAGCAAGGACCAGAATCGATTGCCGTGAGAACGGGATACCATGCTTTAATATCGATAAAAAATTGAAGGGTGAAGTAGCTTTGAAAGTAAATATTGCAACGTAGCCTGGCTGGCCGGAGATTTTTATAAAGGTGCCTCTCTGCGAGACTTGTAATTCCTATTGTAGCTGAACAACGGCGTAGATCAATAATAATTGAGATTCTTTCAAAAAAGTAATGTTCATGAAAGGTTTCGGTAATTTTTGGGTTGGTAAGGTTGTCATTGACCGGAGGAAATCGGCGTCACATTGGTGTCGCAATCGGTGTTCACCGGGCAGGCATCCTCACCCGGTTTTTGCACTCCCGGTAAAAAGGTGTATCCGGGGGCCGGACTGTTTGAGGTGCCGCTGTAATCAACGTCGCTGCTTTGCCTGCAAGTCTTTTGCAAATACTCCATTATCCGTTTTTCCCCTTTGAAGATCTGCGTCTCATCGTCAGCTTTGGCCATGAGAACGGGAACCTCGTTGATTGATAAGCTCTGCAACAAAGTGCGGTTGACTTGAGGATCATAATCAGCAAACCGGACCATATCCGCAATTGCAAATTTTTCTATCTTTTCAATTGGGTTAAAGCGCACGGTACAGATGTTATCGGCACCGATGGCTTCAATCACTTTTTCACAATAATTGCAGGAAGCGGAAAAGAACAGATACAGCTTAACCCCATCCCTTTTTCCGTTCACCATTGCCAAACTCCCTGAGTCGAGAGATGTCCCCCTACCGGTTGAAGGGGTGCCAAATTGAAGGCTGCAACAAGCAGCAAGCACGGCAATAAATATCACCATCCCGCGAACCAACTGATGCAGGCCGCAACAAAGATTCAACAGGACGATAACCGCGAAAATTACCAGACAGTAGGAACAGAAGACGGTGGCGATCGAGTGCTGAAAAAAAACCAGCACAGCTTCTGCGGCAAGACCGGCGAGCAATAACAGCCGAGCCAATTTGTGCCAGTATTCGGACCCGTTTCTGCCGCGCAAAAACAACCAGAAGAGGGTCTGGAAAAATAAAAATCCGGTGATATTGAAGACAAGTGGGGAAACAGTGGTCATGCTTTCAATAATCTCACAGCCGTTATTGAAACATACTCCTTTTACCCCTCTGAGCTGAAGTACAACCTGCACAGCAGTCAACACGCTCGCCAGAAATGAAATGATTGCCTGTATCATGGAGATTTTTTGGTATCTGTGAAAGAGCGTCATAGTGATTCTTTTGTTTCGAAAGGTATCATAAGGTTTTATTGTCAAATGTTTCAGTAAGCCGATGACGAGCCCTGAATACTTCAATTTTGGCGGGCGGCACATTGCACCAAACGGTTTGTGTCGAAACTCTGTCGAGATATTCCGCAAGGGGAGAGGGGCGATTATTAAGACGGTAGGTATACTGAACAAGTGAACCCTTTGCCCCCAGCATCTTCTGAATCTCCATACCAAGGGCTGCTACCGAGGAGGATGGCAGGGAAAGTAACGGCAGACTTGAAACTACGGTTCCTATATGTCTCTCGTATCGATTGCACAATTGGCAGAGCTTGACCGCGTTGCCTTGGATTACCGCAACATCTGGAAATTGTTGCTTCAAGTGTCCGGCCAGCAACCTATCTAGTTCGACAACCACTAACTTTTTCGGGGCCACACCATGTTGCAACAAGGCTTTTGTCACTATGCCCGTGCCACCGCCTAGCTCCAGAACAAGGCTGTCGTTGTCAGGCGGAATGACCAACTCGGCAATCGTTCGAGCCAACTTCAAGGAACTAGGGCAAGCAGCACCCATGGCTCTGGGATTGGCAAGAAGGGCGCGGGAAAACAAGGCAGAGGGCGATGAGAGGAATGCATCACTCGCCCGACGAATAGCTTCAACGACGGAATAAAATCCTATAATATCGGGAAATCTGAGCATGAGCTTAGGAGTAGAATGAGTATGTTGTTGCATGAATCAGCCTTTAGCGAATAATATCAATTGATAGCTGTGAGCCGGAGGGGTACGTCAAAGAGTTGACCATCTCTCTGGATGGTCAGGATAATTTCCGATCCTATGCTGAACTTTTCGATTTCCGTTCGTAAATCTTCATATGATTGCACTTTGACACCACCGACGGCGATGATAATGTCACCCAGCACCACTTCTCCCCGATACTGCGTAGTGGGTCGCAATCCTGCTGCCGCAGCAGGGCTGTCACTTTCCACCCTGAGAATCAATGTCCCTACAATGCCCATATTTTTTGCCACCCGCTCATCCACCAATGTCACGCCTAACCCCGGCTGGATGATCCTGCCATGTTTGATGAGCTGCGGGACTATTTCGTTGACAATATCGACCGCTACGGCAAAACCAATTCCCGCATAAGCCCCGGAAGGACTGTATATGGAGGTGTTTATGCCAATCAATCGGCCGGCACTATCGAGCAATGGACCACCGGAATTGCCCGGATTGATGGCCGCATCAGTCTGTATCGCCCCGCGAATCACCCGACCGGTAACCGCGGTAATTTCACGGTTGAGGGCGGAAATAATTCCCGACGTGATGGTCTGGTCCAAGCCGAAAGGATTACCGATGGCAAATACTTTCTGGCCAACCTGGAGATATTTTGATCTTCCTACGGCTATTGGCCGCAGCTGGTGCTTTGGGGCTTCAATTTGCAAAACAGCAATATCTTTATCCGGTGCGGCGCCCACGAGGGTTGCCTTCCAGGTCGAGTTATCGGCCATAGTGACTTGAACACGGTTGGCATCACTTATCACATGGTAATTTGTTACTATTCGTCCCTGATTATCCCAGATAAAGCCGGAACCCGTACCTTGGGGGATCTCGACGGCATTCATCGAAAAAAAACCTCGTTTGAGGGCAATACTGGTGACATACACCACCGACGGTGAATTATTTTTGAAGATATCAATGGTGTTTTGCTCATCGGCGGCCAGATCGCCCCTGGCCGTTACTGCCCGAGGCTCAGCATTCTCGGGAAAATAATATTGCCGTAGCGGGTCCACAAGAAACCAAAGGCCTAGAACAACCAATATGGCAAAAACTAACTTCTTCAAAAGAGAGAACCTCGTCCCTTGGATTGTGTCATTGGGGGGGCATGTTCACCAGCTGGCAGCAAAAAAACAGACATTTATGCTGCCAGCTTGAGCCGCCGAGAATGTTATTTCGACTGTAATGAGACCAGCTCGACGTCAAAGATCAGTGCAGCATTCGGGCCAATCGGGCCGCCAACCGTTCCGGTCTCGCCATAAGCAAGGTTTGACGGCAGATAAAGTTGCCATTTGCTCCCTTCTTTCATCAATTGAAGTGCCTCCGTCCATCCTTTGATGACACCATTTAAAGCAAAGGTTGCGGCCTCCCCACGTTTATATGAGCTGTCAAACTCAGTCCCATCGACAAGCCTTCCGGTGTATTGCACCGTAACCGTATCCGTTGCACTCGGCGACTTGCCCTTGCCCTCGTTTATCACCTTATATTGGAGACCACTGGGAAGAGATTTCACCCCTTCCTTTTTCATGTTTTCAGCAAGGAAGGCCTCACCTTCAGTTTTGTTTTTTTCACCCAGGACCTTCATCGACTCCTGACGTTTTCCCTGCATTTCCTTTTGCAGGTCTGTCAGAATTGCCCCAGCCTCCTGATCGGTCAGTTGAGTCTTTTGGCCGGTGAGGACATCTTTTATCGCTTTTGTTAGAAGATCCGGGTTGGCATCAACGCCATTTTTCTTCAGGCTATTGCCCATTTCCATGCCTATGGCGTAGCTCACCTTCTCCTTCGGGGTTTTCAACTCCGAGGTTTCTGCAGCAAGCACCGTGTTTGTCACCATCACCAAGCCAAAGACCACTACCATTCCACCAATTTTCATGCTTTCTCCTTGTAATCTTTTTATTTTTACAACGTATTTGACGTTTCTGCGTGGAATCACATCCATGCAATCTCTTCCTGCGAGATTTATTCAGCCTATTGTAGCTGAACAACGGCGTAGATCAATAATAATTGGGATTCCTTCAAAAAAGTAATGTTCAGGAAAGGTTCCGGTAATTTTTTGTTGGTAGAAGATACTTCAACATGGTTGACGGGATCTCTCTCTCTAGACCTTTCAAGCCATTTTCTATAATGGGGACACCCGTGCCCCTTCCACCTCCTGCCTTCAGTCGGGTGTGGAAAGGGCACGGGCATTCCCAATACATGCTGTAGAGGGTAACCTCGAAGATTCCGGCCAATGGTGCCGGGCATAAAGAATCCCGTTTATCGGGCTTAGGAAACAATGGAATGAAAAATCGCCCCATACGCCCCTTCGTCATCGCCGCTTTACTCTCGGCAATTCTCCTCTCCGGCTGTGGGAGTTCGCCCCAGCCTCCGGATGCCGATACGGTTGCCGTGTTCGAGGGTGGTCGGATCACGCGACAGGAGGTTAAAAAAACTGTCGGTGAATTGCAAAAGGCTTTTGAAAAAAACAGCGAAGCGACAAAAAAACTTCGCGAGAAATCGACCTATCGCAAACTTATCGAAGAAATGGCTCTCGACAAGGTGGTCAATAATAAAATTACCGCCATGAAGCTGGATAACCGTAAGAACATTAAGCATGCGATGAAACATATCTCGGAGGAACTGAATATCTCGGAACTCCTTTCTAAATCTCATAAGCAGGACATTAAAGTCTCCGACGAAGAGGTGAAAGAACGCTACGACAGGGATCGCGCAGCCTTTGGAGAAGCAACGCTTGCCCAGGCAACCGAGCGGCTTCGTTCTCTGCTTCAGGCAGAAAAAGAGCAGCGCTCCTTTCAAGAGTATTTGGAAAATTTACGCAAGAATGCCGTGATCACCCGTTATGACGAGCTGCTTGAGGTTCCTGAACCGATAGAAGCTGATGTGCGAATGCATTACGAACAAAACAGAAATGCCTATCCCGGAAAATCCTTTGAAGAAGCCAGTAGTGATGTCGCAACAGCCGTTCGGGCAAAAAACACTGCCCTCTGGTTTCAGGAAAAGCAAAATCGGACGCTCATGACCATCCATGGCAAGCCGTTCACGGTCGGGGAATTTTTCGAAGAATTCGAAGAGTTTCCCGCTAAAGAACGGGAACGTTACGGAGATTTCGAAAGCAAGAAAAAACTCCTCGATAAAATGGTCGATCGACTGTTGCTGGTTGAAGACAGCTACGATCAGATGTTGAGCACGGAGACCAAGGATCAACGTGATCATATACGGCAAGATATCCTCAAAAAGCTACTTCATCAGGAAGAGGTGGACGATCAAATCCAGGTGTCGGAGGAAGAGATGCAAGCCTTTTTCGAGAAGAACTCCGAACTCTTTATCGAACCGCCGCAAGTGCGGATCAACTATATTCGCATAAGTGCCGGTCAAACGGACGCCGAGAGAAACCAAGCCGAAAAGAAAGTCAAAGATGCCTATAGCAAGCTAAAACCCGGACTGTTCAAGAAAGCCGAGCCTTTTGCCAAGATCGCTGAGGAATATTCCGAAGACCCCGAAACAGCGAAAAACGGCGGCGCTCTGGAGGGATGGATTTCCGAAAAAACCGAGATGATCGAAGAAATCGCCAGCCACGGATTCCACGAAAACGTTCTTGGGCTTGGGGAACAGGACATCAGCTTGCCCTTCATATATTTCAACAGCTACTACATCGTCCAAGTGCGGGAACGTCAGGAGCCGAGCCACATGGCTTTTGAACAGGCCCGTGAGACAGTGAAAATGGAGATTAATGCACGTAAACATGAGGAAAAAACTCTGCAAATGGAGAAGGCCCTGCGGAAACAGGCTGGTCTGATCATTTTCGATAAAACTCTAGATTCGATGCTTTAAGACGACGCATAAGGAGGAGGACTCAACGTGCAACTAAACAGAAAAGAGCGAACACTGGCCGTGACCATCGGGGTCAACGTCGGCCTGATACTCATAAAATTCGGCCTGGCCTGGTATTCCGGCAGCCTGGCCCTGAAAGCGGGAGCCTGGCATTCTTTCTCGGATATTTTTGTCTCGGGAATTGTGTTGTCAGGCCTAATCTTGGCACATAAGGAAGACGTGCAGGGCAGCCACGGTATCAGCCGTATTGAAAATGGCGTGGCACTGCTCATAGGTCTCTTGATTCTCTATGTCGGCTACGACATTTTTATGGAAGTTGTCCAGGGCAGCCAAATAGCCCTGGCCAACGTGCCGGTGGTCATCGGTGGCGCCGGTCTGACCATCGTCGTCAGTTACTTCATGGCCCGCTATAAGATTTTTGTGGGCCGTGCAACCGACTCGCCCAGCTTGATCGCCGACGGTTTTCACTCCAAGTTAGACATGTACAGTTCCATTGTAGTGGTCTTCGGATTGATCGGCTACCAAATCGGCCTGACCACCATGGATCGTATGGCGGCGGTTGTCGTGGTTGCTCTGGTAGCCTGGGCCGGATTGGAGATTATGTTCGGCGCATCTCTTGCCTTGCGGGCCGGTGGCTTGCCCGATGTGCTGCACGGCAACTATTTGTTGCGCCATACCGTCAAGTGGACCCCATTTCTCCGTAAGGTCGGTGCACCGATCCTGCTGATAGCCTATTTGACCACCGGCATCTATTCAGTCGGGTCGGATCAGGTGGGTATCGAAAAGCGGTTTGGTAAAGCTACGGCGAAAGATATTCAACCCGGCTTGCACTATCGCTTGCCGTGGCCCTTCAGCACCGTCGATCTTGTCAATGTTGCAAAGGTACGTTCAGCCGAAACCGTGAAATCGCTGATGCTCACCGGCGACGAAAACCTGATCGAAGTCGGAGCCACGGTGCACTATTCGGTGCAGAATGCCTTTGATTTTGCCTACAGCATCGCCGGTCCCGAGAAACTTGTGGCGCTGGCCACTGAATCCGCCCTGCGCCAGATCATCAGTCGCCGGCAGGTGGATGCCGTGCTCACCGAGGGTAAAGCCGAAATACAGGAACAGACGCTCGCCGCAGCCCAGGAAATACTTGACAAGGCACAAGCCGGTGTTCGTCTTATCGCGGTTCAGTTGGTTAAAGCCAAACCGCCTGATGAGGTATTGCCGGCATTTCAGGATGTGGCCAGCGCCAAGGAAGACCAAGTCACCTATCTCAATGAGGCCTATGCCTACAAAAATGAAGTCATCCCGGCCAGCCGTGGCAAGGCCGCCGAAATTACCGCCGTGGCCGAAGCCTACCGAGAGGAAAAGATCACCCGCAGTCGGGGTGACGCCGGTTCTTTCCAAACCCGTCTGACGGCTTTCAATGAAAACAAGGAAATAACCCAAACCCGCCTGTATATCGAAACCATGGAACGCATACTGCCGGGGGTCGACAAGCTGATCGTCGACAAACGCATCGATATCCAGGCCACCGATTTATGGATGCTCAACGGCCGCTTGGATGGCGGACCATTTCTGGAGGGAGTGAAAAAGTGAAAACAACAAAAATGATGGTCATTTTAACAAGTTTTTTAGCAGCGGGGTTTTTCGCTGTCAATCTGATTTTTTTCCAGGTCGACCAGACCGAATATGTTGTGGTTACCGAGTTCGGTAAGCCGGTTCGGGCACTCAAGGAGCCAGGACTTTATTGGAAACTGCCCGATCCGATCCAAAGTGTTCGGCGTTACGATAATCGGGTGATGGTCTACCTGCCGAATCAAACCGAATTTTTAACCAAAGACAAAAAAAATATCGTCACTGAGTCCTACCCCGTCTGGCGCATCGAAGATCCCGTGCTCTTTATGAAGACGGTTCGCGATACGGCCGGCGCCCGTGATCGTCTGACGGATATCATCTCTTCGGAACTCGGTGTGGCCTTTGGTCAATACGATCTTTCTTCATTGATCACCACCGATGAAACCGGAATGAAACTGCCGGAGATGATGGAGCAGGTGACACGTATAGCCAAAGGAAAGGTTGAACCTTATGGCATGAAGGTGGTGGATGTTCGGGTTAAGGTTTTGAATTTTCCGGAAAAAAATAAGCTCAGCGTCTTTCAGCGGATGCGAGCGGAACGCGAGCGCATTGCTCGTAAATACCGCTCCGAAGGTGCCGAAGAGGCGTCCAAGATCCGCGCCGAGACTGACAAGGAAAAACAGGTGTTATTGTCCCAGGCGCGTGAAACGGCCGAGATTATCAAAGGAGAAGGCGATGCCCAGGCTATTCGGGTATACGCGAGCGCTTACCAAAAAGGACCTGAATTTTACCAATTCACCCGTTCTTTAGAGGCTTATGAAAAATTCGTTAATGAAAAAACCACCACCATTTTGCCGAGCGATGCAAAAATATTGAAATATTTCGGCAACAACGGACCGGCAGACAGCAACGAAGGAGGTCTTTTGAAAAATGAACGATCAAAGCGATAAAACACATGAAATAAATTCACAGCCGGACGGGCGCAAGCCGCCGATGGATAGAGTATCGACTGGGGATAGCCCCCCTGTGCTCGCCGAACTTTTCATCCGCGGGGTTGCTTTTTTGCAGACACTTCAAGGGGGTGCCCGCTTTGTGGCCGGCTTTTTTCAGACCGGCAGAGGCGATGGCGGATCGGTGCGGGGAGATGTCCGTCGGGCTTTCGCCAATTTAAGTTTTCGGAAAATATTTATCGGCGGTGGATTGCTCGCCGTTCTGCTCTACGTGGTAAGTGGGGTTTATGTGGTCAATCCCGGCGAGGTTGCGGTGGTACGGCTTTTTGGCAAGGAGGTCGATCAAGGCATTAATGAAGGGATGCACTACCGTCTGCCCTGGCCTTTTCAGGAGGTTGACATCGTCAATGTTGCTACTGTCCGCCGGGAGGGGATCGGCGTTCTGCTGCCGGAGCATGAGTCGATCCACTCGTCACCGGAGGTGATCCAGTTTCTCTCCGGAGACGATAATATCGTTGATATCCAGGCTGTTGTTCAGTACCGCATCAAGGATGCATCCGCCTATCTGTACAATGTCGATTATCGGGATTGCCAGTTGATCAACGAAGTCATACGCAGTTCCATTACCGAAATCGGCGGCGGGATGCGGGTTGATGATATCTTGACTATCGGCAAGGAGCGTCTTCAGGAGCTGATTCAGGTAAAAGCGCAGGGTGTGCTCGATCGATACGGAAGTGGGCTGGAATTGGTGGGGATCAACCTCAATAAGGTGTATCCGCCGGAAGAGGTGGCTGAAGCATTCCGAGATGTCTCAAATGCCAAGCAGGACCGCGAGAAGACCGTCAACGATGCCTGGGGATATCAAAACACCGTTGTCCCTCAAGCAAGAGGCGATGCGGCAAGGATTCTTCAAGAGGCGGAGGCATACAAAATAGCCGCCATCAATAAGGCCGGTGGTGAAGCCGGCCGCTTCCAGCAAATGTTGGCTGAATATGAACAAGGTCTGCAAAAAGGCGCAGCAGATGTCACCGTGACTCGTCTGTATTTAGAGAGCATGGAGAAGGTGATGGCGAAGGTGAAAAAATACATAGTTGACCCACAGGACGGTGGAAAAATGAATTTGCGCCTCCTGCAAAAATAATAGTTTTCAGGATAGAGCGGAGAATTGGTGCTCGCTCTTCAACATCAATCCGGAAGAAATGTGAGAGACCCATATGATTCAGATAATTTTCAAGAATTTGAAACGATCAGAACTGGTAAGAGCAGCTGTAACACGACGGCTGAAAAGCGTGGTCGATAGGTTTCCAGCTTTGAAAGAGTGCCGAATCCATGCTACTCTAGAAATGCACAATTCACCGATACAAGCTCGGCCCGATCTCTTCACGGTCAAAGTCCTTGTTCGAAACGGTCGGTATCGTGGGGTCAAACTGAAGAAATCCGCTCAAAATCTTTATGTCGCACTCGCGGATGTAATGGAACACACGCTTGAAAAGTTCAACCGCTTCGGTGATCGGTTACGTGTTAAAGAGAGAAGTAGAGAAAGACAGAAGAAAGTTTGCCGCTTGGACCAAGAGTCCTGGAGTCTTGAATAGTCAATTTGATAAATTATAGTTTCGTTGGAACAGGGGTGTTTCACCCCGGGGTGAAGGCGGCGCTTGGCGCCGCCTTCCTTTTTGGCGCGGGAACATCGCTTGCCAAAACTCCTGTTGAGCTGTGTTAGCCCCGGATGCTGGCCGGTTTGCTGTATTTTGGTTCAGGTGTTGGTCTTGCGCTATATCGTCTGTTGCGTCATGTCCCTATAGGTGTAGGTTGGCATGAGGCGAGGTTCCATGGTTTGCTGCGCCTATATTGATTATGGCAGCTCTTCACCCCTATATTTTTGCCGCTCTAAGCGGCGTTGGCCTTTGGCTGGCCTTTCCCGGCGGCGGTGCCATGCCCCAGCTGCTGCCTCTTGTATTGGTACCACTGCTGCATGCGGTTGCCGTCGGCTCGCTGCGACAAGCGACTCTTGTCGGTCTCGTCGGCGGCCTCGTCCATTTTTTGTTGCTGCTCTACTGGATCGTTATAGTCCTCAACACTTACGGCGGCTTGTCTTGGTTTTTTTCACTGTTGGCATTGGTGCTACTGGCGTCGTACATGAGCATCTACATCGCCATCTTCGCGGCAATCACCCGTTTCAGTCTTGAGGCTTTACCTCCGGCCATTAACCTCTGGCTGCTACCGGCTCTGTGGGTCGGACTCGACTGGCTGCGCAGCATCCTGTTCAGCGGCTTCCCCTGGATGGACCTCGGCTACGCTTTGTACAACCTTCCCACCGTCATCCAAATCGCTGATCTCGTTGGCCACTATGGGTTAACCTACCTGATCGTCATGCTCAATCTTCTGATATTTTTTTTCAGTAAAAGTCGCCGAAACTCTCTGACCCAGAGTCAGCTTATCCTGCCGGTCTGCCTATTGCTGCTGGTTGTCGTCTACAGCCAGCGGCGGATGCAACAGATCCAACAACAGGCGAATGCGGCACCTCACATGACTATCGGGGTGGTCCAAGGCAATATCGACCAGAGTGTCAAATGGCTGCCGGCGCAGCAAAAAACAACGGTCGATACCTACCTGCGCCTGAGCAATTCCCTTACTAATAGTTCTGCACCGTCGTTGATCGTCTGGCCGGAGACGGCCTTGCCCGTTTACCCGCTTACCGAAGCTCAGATGGCACCTTTGCACACCTTGTTAAGACAAGGAGACTTCGCTCTGCTCAGTGGTGTCCCTTTGCACGAAACCATAAATCGAAACATCAAGCCCAAGCTTTACAACAGTGCTTTGTTACTCAAGCCGGATGGGACCACCGTCGGCACCTATCATAAATCGCACCTCGTGCCCTTTGGGGAATATGTGCCATTACAAGATGTTTTTCCCTTTATATCGCCCTTGGTGCAAGCGGTTGGCAACTTCAGCGCAGGCACCATTGACCAACCTCTACCCCGACAGGAAGCCAAACTCGGTATCCTGATCTGTTTCGAATCAGTTTTTGCCGATCTTTCGCGACAGTGGGTCAAAGCAGGGGCCAATCTTTTAGTGAATTTGACTAACGACGCCTGGTACGGTCGCTCAAGCGCCCCTTACCACAGTTTGGCCATGGCGGTGTTCCGTGCCGTGGAAACGAGGCGCAGCCTGGTGCGCTCCGCCAATACCGGGATTTCGGCCTTCATCGAACCAACCGGGACGATTGCCGAGCAATCGGAGATTTTCATCCAATGGGCCAAATCCGCCGAAATATCCCTTCTCACCGGCAAAACCGTCTGGGTTCGTTTCGGCTACCTTTTTGCTCCAGCATGTCTCACCCTTAGTCTTATCATCAGTGCAAGCACGCTGTCTATTCGACGACTGAGAACATAGCATATTGTCGACGTAGTAGCTTATCTGACAGCAGCACCGACGATGAAGACGGGCTATAGCCGTTCTTGCCCTGCCCGAACTTCCCTTCAATCGGAAGCCGCTCCAGAGCATCCTGTTTTTGCAGTTTCTTTTCCAGTTTGATCTGCGCTGCATTCTGGTTGGTGTGTTTCATCGGTCGCCCCAGTGGCTTGCACTAGGCCGGTTGAGTGTCTTCATTTTGATAAAGATTACTCAATAATCTGCGGTATCCGGTAATACATCTCCAGATCGGGTTCAAAAACATCCATCATTTGGCGTTCGCCTTCCAATTCAGGATGGTCTCCAAATTTTTCCAGGACCAGCTGCTCCGGTTGCGCAGGCGTGTCATATTTCTTGACGATAGTCCGGTCGAGAATAGCCCATTCGGCCACCAGGACACTCTTTTGGCCATATTCGCCGCTGACAACCTTGTCGATAGAATAAGTGTTGACTACCAGAGCTCGGCGGTAGGCGCCAATGGAATCAGGTGCCGGGATCTCTGTCCTTTCAGCCAGTTTCCCCTCGACCACAAGCCTCTCGGACCGTTTAGCTTCTCTGTTGCGTTCTTCCGCCATACGGCTGTTTGCTGCTATTTCAGAAGGTTCAAGCGCTTGGTCATAGATCGCTATTCCGGCCAGGGTACCGCGCCAGCCACCGGCCGGGTCACCAAAACTCAGAGAGTCAACAGTTGTCTCGGAAAAATCAATTTTCCCTGCTTTTTTCCCAAGGCTTTTTCCGTTCGCAAAAAGCTCCAGACTGTCTCCGGTATTGGTAACAACAAGGTGGAGAGGTTTCCCGGCCACAAGGATTCCAGGCCACGAGACCTGCTCACCTACAGTATGTATCAAGAGATTATCCCCTTGCTGCTGAATTATTACCCCTGGTTTCTCTCCAGCCGTTAGAGAGATTATCCTTCCGTGTTGATTTGGTTCCGGTATAAGAGAAAATTCCACTGTGGCCCGACTGGTTCGAGCTAAGGCCGCGCCGACTTTTTTTCCCGTCTCACCTGTATCACCCCATCCGCCATTGGTTGCTATCTGGAAATTATTGGTATGGAGAGATTTACCCCTGAGGTTGATATTGCATTGCAAAAAACCAACCGGACTATTCTCGTCCAGCTGATTGGCAGCCTTCATGTTCTCCCAGACGAACACCAGACGCTCTCGCGAGAAAGGCCAGTTCATGGTCTTAACAGGCGCGCTCTTCTGCGCGACGCTGTCAGCGAGTTTGACTTCGTTGCCTCCTTCAATCCACAGATCGGGATAGAAATCAGCCCGGCCGTTATTGGTCACCTTTAACCAGTCCACGACGTTTCGCGCCCGTTCATCGAAACGACCGATGTGGATCTCGACCTTTTCACCGCCGCCGCCGATCCTGTTGCCGCCATCTCCTTTTTCATAAGGACCGGTGATTACGAAGTAGCGGGGATGGTTGCTCCAACGCGGGTGATACACTTCATAGCCACCAACGTCGGGTGCCCCATTGATCTTCACATTCCAACTGTCTCCGCCGATAACGCTATGCATCTGAATATTACGGTGCAAGCCATCGAAGACCCACAGTAACTTGGAATTATCGGGACTGATCGAGGTCCAACAACCGTTGCCGAGTCTCTGCCACCGCTTATCCTTGGTCCACAGCACACCTGCGTCCGGCCAGGGGAAAACCCCGCCAAGGATCTCTCCGTCGCGAGAAAGCTGGATGTTCGACCAGGCGAGATTGGTCTTGTCCCAGATCAATTCCTTTTTGGCCGGCTTTTCCAGTTGGAAGCGGTAAAGGGGTTGACTCGTGCCGTACTTGTTTTCGGGCTGCGGTCCATCAAAACTATAGACCCAGGTCGTCTTTTTGCGCAACAGGAGACTGGGGTGGGGATCCTGCCAGACCGCCACCGCAACACCTGAACCAAGTTCCAGCACCTTGCCGCTTTCCCACTCCACCAAGTACATCTGCCGCGATAATCGGTTGCTGACGATCACCTGTTTGCCATCGGGGGTGATGAGCGGCAAGAAAAAATTGTCGACATTCGGCAGCAACGGCCGCTCGCCTTTGCCATCTTCGGAATCATAGCCATAGAGTTTGAGATTCTTGCCTAGCGCCAAGGTATCGGCGCCATCACCCTGATCCTGCACCCATACCAATCGGGTGTGTCTGCCGGTCCATTGACCGATTTTGTCGCCGTTTTTTGCCTCACCCATCGTCAGTCCAGGAAACAATGCCACCAGTAGCAACAAGAGACTGACCTGCCAATATTTTCCACATGTTGTCATATTGTTAATCCATTTGTGTCCTTGTGTTCCAAAGTGCGTTTTTCGAGCATACGTCAACAGAAATATTAATCAGGTTAAAGAGTGAAATGTAAAGGGAGAAAACAAAAAGATTGAAACCTAGCCATTATTCATTGTAATTCGACCATTCCCAACTATTTCATCATTCTCCGAGAGGTGGTTCAGGGGATCTGAAAGTTTACCGGCAACAACTACCTCAAAATGAAGATTTGCACCGGTAGTTCGCCCGGTTTCACCTACTTGTCCGAGGAGTTGGCCCTTACTGATTTTTTGGCCCTTGCGAATATTTGTTAGGTTGAGGTGAGCGTACCGGGTTTTTATGCCATTCGGATGAACGATCTCTACAGTTAATCCGTATCCACGCAGCCATCCGGTTCGCGCCACCACACCATTGGCCCAGGCGAACACCTCCGTTCCCGTTGGCCGAGATATGTCGATGCCTTTATGAAACTTCGGACTATTATTAAGTGGATCGGCTCTTTTGCCAAAGCCGGAGGAGATATTGTCATTGTCGGTGAGCTGTTGTAAATCCTCACTACTTGTTGCTTGGTTATTCAATATCTGTCTTTTCTTGGCGACTGGGGATATAACAACCACAGATGTTTTGCGATTGTTGTTGAGCATTTTTTTTCCATGGCTTGCTTTTATTATAACTTTTCCATTCTTGTCTGATTGACGCAGTGGCTTCTCCGTTTGGAGATCTTGGTTATTGATGTATTGATTTGCCGACAAAAACTCCTCAAGGGGGATGTCGGCAGAATCCAATTCATAACTATCTAAAAGCAAAGGTATATCCAGTGTATTTAAAGAAAACATAAGGCAGAGTAATGGCAGTAGTACCGTCATATTATCAAGTCTCGTCAGATGTTTTTAAGCGGCAACAAATTGTCTTACGTGAATTATTTTTTTCTAATGAGCAAATCGGAATGCTTTCAAGTTTGATCCGTTAATAACGGAGTTGGTAGCAAAAGAAAGCCCACCACTCGCTTCGATCAAATCTCGCAAGCCGAGATTTGATCGAAGGTCTACCGCTCAATTAACCTGCGTCGAGCAGGCCCGGTTATTACTTAGCGAGAGGTGTTTTATGAAAAGCTCCATCAAGCATTCAATCAACCTTGAGACTCTCCATCATTTCGTTGGTTTGCTCAATTCCTCGTCGATCAACCTTTGCAGCTCTTCAATGGTGCGTTGATTCAGTTTTTTACCATTGACAAACACGGCGGGAGTTCCAGTTATGCCAAACTTATATGCCTCAGCCATATCCTTGTTGAGCTTTTGGACTAACAGTGGTGATTTCTGGTCAGCGTTGAAACGTTCTTGGTTTAAGCCAAGTTCGGTGGCGATTTTGCTGAAAGAGTCAGTAGTAACTTTTTCTTCGGCAAACAAACGGTCATGAAACTCCCAAAATTTTCCTTGTTCTTTGGCAGCCAAAGCGGCTAAAGCCGCAGGCCCGGCCATTTTGTGATTTTGAAGAGGAAAGTTCTTGAAGGCAATTTTTACAGTTTCAGGATTTCGCTTGAGGGCTTGTTCGAGAATTGGCAATAATTTGCTGCAATAGGAGCATTCAAAATCGGAAAAAACGGCAACGGTGACCGGCGCACCGATTTTCCCCTTGATCGGAGAATCCGAAATGTCTATGTCGAGGATAAAATCGACTGCCAGGGTCGAAAGACGATTATCTTTGCTATCAATAAGATATAGGAATTCACCACGAGGCGAAATATCGATTGCCGACACCCCTTCGCCAGCTGGAATTCGTCCTTGCAGTTTCCCTTGCTGATTGTAGACCAAAACCTGCTTGCTGTCCGTCAGAATAAAGGCGTAATTGCCGTCCAAAGAATAGGCAATATCCAGGGGTTTGTTGGGTAATTGCAGATCACTGACCTGAGTCCATTGAACTCGATCATCTTGACCGTTGCCGGCAGTAGCGGCAAAAGCAGGCAATGTGATTGCGACCATGGCTAACGCCAAGCTGGGGATAATGTATTTGAGATGTTTCATCTAGAATACTCCTTGTATTATTAGTTATTGTGATTGAGCAGGCGACACCAATTTTGCTAGTTCTTTATTAAGCCACTCAGTATCAGTTCAATTGTTGGATTTATCGGATCGTTGGTCTTAACAGTAATTACCCGACGATAGTTGAGGTTTTTTCCCTTGCTTATCGTGGCCTTAATAAGAATATTTCCCTCGCCACCGGCGGGGATTTGTCTCGGGTACGAGACGGCGGCGCAGCCTCAACCGGTTTTTACCTCGGAGATAATCAATTCACCCGCACCTCGATTTTTGATAAGAAAGTCATGAACGACCTCGCGCCCGTTGGCAACCTCGCCGAAATCGTATTGTTTCTCTGTAATTTCAGCTACGGGATCATTGCTCCCGAAAACCGTTGCGGGCAGGTATGTCAGAAAGAGCACTAAAAAACTCATCGCAAATATAAAGCTCATGAGGACAAAACGGTTTGTAACCTGCTTTATCTGTGCGACCTGAACGATGCTAGAGTGTCTTTTTGTATTCATCTTTCTCCTTGTATTTCCGTGTTTATGTTGTTTATGCCAGGGTGTCGTTCTCAATTGTGTTGGTATCATCACCCGCCGCCATAACTATGCAGTCCCGAGAGGAGGAAGTTGACCCCGTAATAGGTGAAAACAACCGACAGTAAACCGAGCAGGGCAATCCAGGCCATGCGGGTTCCGCTCCAGCCTCTCGTGTAACGGGCATGCAGAGCAAGTGCATAAATGAACCAGGTGATGAGTGACCACGTTTCTTTTGGGTCCCAACTCCAGTAAGTACCCCAGGCTGAATTTGCCCAGACCGCACCGGTGATGATTCCAGCGGTCAGCCAAAGGAAGCCGAACATAATCATTTTATAGATTATGATATCGAGTTGCTCCAAATCCATTCCTGTGGTTCCAAGTGTCTGCGGCTTTTGCCGAGCCTTCTTTGCCGAACCTCTGGACCTCACCAGATACAGGATTGCCAAGCCACCCGCTATGGTAAAAGCGGCATACCCGATGAAACAGGTAATGACATGAGCCGCCAGCCAATTACTTTGCAGGGCCGGTAGGAGAGGCTTTATATCCTTTGAGAATTCCGTAGAAAACGAAGCATAGGCCATTGTTAAAAACGCGAAGGATACTATGTAACTCCCCAGGTATTTTGTTTTATAGATATGCTCAATCGCCAGATAAACCATGGCAATCGACCAGGCAAAAAATACCAACGACTCATACATGTTGGAAAGAGGTACATAACCGATACCCTGCTGATAGGACTCGCTCCATCGCAAGCCTATGCCGATGCTATTGGTCAATACACCAATGATTGTCAAGACAGTAGCAAACAGTCCCAGTTTTTCGATCCGGAAAATTGCCAGGGCGACATAGGAAACAGTCGCGGCGAGATAAATAAACGTCGTATATCCTAGAAATTGTGAAGAATCCACGTTATATCCTCCTGAGTTCGAGAGTTTTCTCGTTAAGTAAACCATGGGCAATATCCTCAAGAGTCTTGGAAAATCCAGCCTGGTTTTTATTGCTGGAACCACTCAGGATAATAGTCACTGTTGCTCCGGTTTTTTGGACGGCGAGCCATAACCGCCGATGAGACATGAAAAATGCAACGTACATGCCAAACAGCATCAAGCCGAATCCCGCATAGACGATCCAGACACCGGGATCTTTTACCACCTGAAGCCCTGTGGCAAAGCGTTGCTTCATCGTAAAACTGTATGATGTGTCGCCACGTTTAATAGTCGCCGGCTTTTTGTCTTCGATGACAAGTTCAACGGGTTCTCCCAATTCATCATCGAACCATACCTTATACGGACCATGACCATGTCCATCTGCTCCCGTTCCAACGATTTCGTAACGTACCTGATTGTCTTGCAAAGTGTGTTTTTTAAAGGGTGCAACATAGTTTTTTTGTCCTATACCGGTGAGTTGATTTTTCTCTCCGGAAGGAGATTGTTTGGTGATCTGCACTGTGTACTGGTTGCTCACAGGCTCATAACTCGACTGGTAAAAGGTCATCCCTGAATAGCTGAGGGGATCGTTTACGGTAATCCGCTTTTTCATGATTTCTTTGCCACCTTCAAGGACAACCAGATCAGAGCGGTATTCCTTCGGCATGCCATTGGCGTAGTAATCAATATCAAAAGCGTCACAGCGCAATTTAAACGACAAGGGAATTTGAGTCTCATCATCCTTCCTGCTGGTGATGGCATCGACAGCCTCTCCTTCCGGTACCATCACAAAGGCCTTAAAGCCAAAAGTGCTGCCAATGACGGCACCGAGGATAATGACGAGAATGCTTACGTGCACAAGATATGCCCCTAACCTCGACCAAGCGCACTTTTCTGAAAAGATCAGGAAAAAATTGGCATCGCGCTTCGAGCGTATTTTCCATCCTTTTCTTTCAAGTGCTGCTTGCACAGCGGTTTCGGCGGTTTGCGTGTCGCTGGTGGAGGTGAAGACTATCTTATCTTTGTTTCGCTTTAATTTGCCTACATCATGGCTCAAGTTATCCTTTTTTATAAACTGCAACACTTGAGGAATGCGATCCAACGAACAGACCATAAGGTTAAGACAGAAAATATGAAGGAGGAATTGAAACCATACGGAGGTATACGTGTTGGTGAACCCAAATATTTCAAGAATAATGGTGTTTGCCTGTCCATATTTTTCCACATACAATCCCAATGGCTGCCCTTGGGGAAGAATGGTCCCTATAATAGAGGTCGCCACGAGCAGAGAGATAATGAAGAAAGCAAAACGGACAGAAGAGAAAAGCTCCACGATGGGATTTTCTTTAAATGTCATAATATTACCTATAGTTAAACTGATGCATTTTAGACCAAGATGAGACAGACAGTTATTTGATACGTTCTAATAGCTGCAGAATAGTTTGACCTGTGGAAACGGTGTAATCTGGTCGCAGCTTTGCCACTTCCTGCCATGCCTTTATCGCTCCTTCCTTGTCGTTCATATCGTGAAAGAGGACGACCCCTTTGTTGAATCGCGATTGAGCATGATTCGGGTCAATCTGTGCAGCTTTATCAAAGACCTCGATAGCCTTTTCCGACTGTTTGTTGCGACGGTACAATACTCCGAGGTCGGTAAGGACGTCGGGATTATCCGGAGACAGGGCGAGTGCTTTGAGATACGCATTGATGGCCTTATCAGTAAATTTTGAATCGAAGTAGGCATTGCCGAGGTTTATCCACATTTTGACATCTTGCGGATCTTTAGCTACCTCTGTTTCCATATGCTTGATATGTTTTTCAATTTCTTTTGTCGTGGGGCCATTTTGCTGCGTTTGCGGGATTTTCGCCAGTATCGATGGGACGGTGTAGGCAGCAACAATAACGCCAGCGGCAAATCCGACAAACAGGGCAAGTACAATGGCAATAAAGGGTCGTGACTGACTTTGGGTATTCTTCATAAATAACTCCAGGGAAGGGTTGCTTCCTTCATCCAAATTATTCCGGGTGATGGCTAATGCCGAATGCCAAGGAACAAGCTGGATTTTTCTTAAAATCAAGTATTATCAATTACGTATAGAGTTATTAGCTAATGAATTTCATGAGTTAATAATCTCGCAAAAGTGACGTAACACCGGAAATGGTTTGGAAACAGACAGGCTGTCTGATCGCAGGAATTGAAGTTGTCTTCTTTGATATGGCGGCAACCAAAGAGGACTACGACAAATCAATTAGATTCAGGCAGTAGGGAAGGGTATCAAATGAGAAGAACAACAGTGCGGATGGCTTTGTTTTGCAGGGTTTGGCGTGTGGATGATTGATCAATCACCACTTTGTCGCCTGGCGAAGTAATGGCAAAGGTTTTAAGGGCTGAATATTGTTGAGGGGAGGTAATAGTGTTACTGGGTGGCGGGGAAACGAGAGATTCGATAGAATCATCAAACAGTTTGGTTGCAAGAATTTCAGGCCTGACGTCGTAGCAGGTTGTACAGTGTGGTTTGTCTGTTGAGTGTGTCGTCAGAACGTTGAAAAAAGTGGTATCATCGCAAGTCGAAAAGTCTGAATGGCAATCCGACAAGGCAATGTGGGAACCGACATTCTCGTTCCGACTCTCAACACACCACCCTTGGACGCTTGAAAAGCTCGAGGTTGCAAAGACAAGAATCAGTAATAATGAATAAAAATATGGGATTTTGATTGTTCGGAGCATGGTTATATGTGCCACAATGGAGTATTTCTGATATTTTTACCACGGAAAGAATTCCTTTTCAAGGAGAGTCTCCCCATAATCCATGATATCTTGTCTTTGAGCTTCATATTGGTTCTCCTGTTTTATTGTCTCGTAAACAAATAATAACAGAAAAATCCTTATGAAGCTCAACTATTTCATATACATATTCGAATAACCCCAGAACACCGGCTGAATCGCTACGGTCAATTGCCAGAGACTTTTGCAAGAGGCTCAAGGAGATAATCATATCCTTCCGGTACTGGGGCCAGGGAGCAATGTGAGGCAAAACCCTGTTAAGTAGCCAAGGTGTCTGGACTGCATCCTGGCCGTAGCTCGCTTTGATTTTTCTGTTTCTGACATAGCAAAAGAAAGAGGAATGATAAGTATTTTTCAGAAAAAGAGTGTCAACTTGCGTGTCAGCGTAGGGAAAATTACCTCAAACAGGTACTTGCAGGACTAAAAATCATATATGGCGTAGACGGTTAAGCTGGCAGAGCTGTTTATAAGGATTTAATGTTTACATCTTAAGTTTAGAGTTTGACACCCCCGTCATGCGGCGGGCGGTGGTTTTTCCCCACCGAAATGTTCTTTGAACCCTTTATATTCGCTGGATTGCCCCGAGTTGTTACTTGCTGACAAGAATCCGGCCCCTTTGGTGGCTGGAATTTTCTGTATTTCGGGTTCCACCAGTCCCGAATACGGACATTACTTAAAATATTCTGCAATCCCATCCGCACCCTGCCTGCGGTTACCTGGCTTTTCTTTCTCCAGGGTGTCAAGTCCATCATGCTTTGCACTTGATCACCGCAATACATCGCCAGAAGTTGTGGCAACGCATAGGCAAGAGAAAGAATTTGCGTCCACCGGTGCAGAACCTGCCGTGATTGTTGCCAGGTTTCCCGCCATCCCCATCTGTTCTTCATTTGATTGAACAGGTCTTCAATGGACCACCTTCTCGCATAATGCTGGAAAACTTCCTCGGCAGTTAGCGTGGCACACGTCGAAAGAAGAAGGCGTTGCTTGCTCAACTTGCCGGCGTAATCTTCAAACTGCATCCAAACTGCCCTGACCTTGCGACCCTTCATAAATCTTGCGAGGCAAACCACACTTCGATAGCGAACCCACTGCATCTTCCCGTAAATAAAGACTTCGCGGCGGTGTTCTTGAAGGCTGTTGACGAGTTCCGGAGTGTATTTATCCCCGTACTTTCTCGGTCGACCTTTTCCTCCATGCTGCACAGGCATAGCATACAAAGCCGTATCCCGGCGCACTTGGCCAATGGTATCAATGCCAAGTTTGAGTGCGGAACGGACATACTTCCATTTCATGTACCAGCTGTCGACCAAGGTGAAAACCGGCCCGTTTGCGGTAAAGATTGGAGCAATAACCGCCAGCAGGGAGATCGCCGCATCCAGCTTGCTGACATTGCCGCTGGCCCGCATTAACCGTGACAGAAGAGGCACGGCAGAGTGCCGCACTCCGGCGGTAATGGACAGGGCCACGGTTACCCAACATTGGCCCCTAGCATATTTCGGCCGGTTGGTCTTGTTGCCGTGTTGGTGATGAATCTTGCTTCCCGGAGCCTTCTTCGAACTGCGGTAGATGATGGTGTCGTCAAAGATCAAGAACCAGGCCGATTGCGGGAATCGTGTCACCACCAACCGGGCCAGCTGCACGCCAAGTGCAACCCATGACCACTTGCCTTTCTGGAGCCATTTGTAATAGGCGGTCCAACTGCGCAAGGGCGTAATCGCTAGCCACGCTTCAGTGACGAAGCCGGTTTGCGTCAACATTGCCCCGATCAACAACTCGATAAATGTCGGGACAGAACGAACAGGTAGAACCCTGGCAAGAAATGTGATACTTTCAAACAGGGTGCTGGGGATAGTGGAGTATCCCTTGATTCCCATAGCGGCCTCCAGAAGATGGAATTTGAACTCCTTCTTCTGAAGGCCGCGCTTTCTCAGCCGAATAGCGCTGTATCTACTACTCTCTTCCGCTTTTCGGCTGAGAAAGCGCGGCTACCGCCATTATTTAATGATGTCAATAGCTTTCTTGCTTCTCCATGCGTTTTTTAAGTGAATCTTATGCTGTCGTCGCCATATCTTCGGTACCAGCGCGGATGACCTGAAACTCTAAACTCCAGGTTTACATCTGAAGTGGATGAAAGATGAGTGCATCGTTACGTATTAGATTGAGTGATGAAGTAAAGGAAGATCACTTCACCACATCATTACGATGACCGTCAGTTGGAGCAAAATTGGATTGATCAATCTGAAAAAATAAGTATAAATAAATACTTATTGTGATACAAGCGCAGGATTCCTAAGGCGGCGATACTGCAGTTAAACCGAGTGGGGCGCGTATCAGTTCGATGGAAGAAGCGTTGGTGGTTCTGCAAGGGTTCGCATTTCTTCTGGGACTATCCTCGCCCGGCAAAGGAAATTATTTTATTACGCGAATTTTCATCCCTTTGGCCTTCATTGTTTCGGATAAAATATCGTCAACAGTATCAGAAGCTCGGCGCAAAGCCTCATCCCGGTAATGGATGTAGCGTTGCGTCATTTGGGGGCTCTTGTGCGTCAGGAGCTTTTGCAGGGTAAACATATCCACCTTGCCTGAACTGGCCAGCATTGTGGCGTAAACATGCCGTAAACCATGCAGGGGCCGGAAGTCGGTTGGTAAGCCTGCGGCCTCTTTGATTTCTCGCAGATCTTTGGAAATATCCTTCCGGGGGCCGCCGTTTTTTGCCGGAAACACGTATTCACTTGTTTTTGGAATGGCTGAAAAAACCTCTTCGGCGTTTTTGTTCATCGGTATCTTCTGGCTCTTTCCGCCCTTTGGTTCAACGATAGAAATAAAGCCTCTGTGAAAATCCAGGTCATCCCAGCGTAATTTAAATATTTCTCCACGCCTCATCCCGGTAAAAAGTGCCAGCTTCATCATGGCGGCCGCCGTTTGGTGGGGTGTCGATTCTATGACAGTAAAAAGGGCTTGTAGATGGTCCGGTGAAAGATCTTCGGTCTTGAGGTTGTCAACAGGGGGCAAGCTGATTTTAAAAGGCAGGGGAGGGCATAGGCCGTGGTCTACACCAAAGTTGATTATACGGCGAAGTAGGGCTAGGACATGTTTGACGGTTTGCGGGGATTTGTTTTTAAGCATGTTGATACGCAAGCGGTCCAAATCCAGTTTCACCAGTGTTTTAGGCTCCTTGGGGCCGAAGTTGTTTTTTAAATAGACTTTCCAGAAAGAGATATCAGACCTGTTAGCACCGTCTGATAGGTGAGCTTTGTATTGATCCCATAATCTTTCGATTGTCCATCGATCTGCAAGTTGCGCCTTTGTTTCACGGGTTTTTTGGTTGCTCAGTTGTTTTCCCTCAATTTTTTGCGCTCGGATGCCTGCAGCTCTCGCGGGCGTCATATCATCCTGATATTGTCGGCCTGCCTTTTCCTCCGTCAACTTGCCATCGCGCTTATAGCGGATGTAATAAATCTTCTCGGTGCCGGTTCTCCCCACGGCTATTCCTTCGATGTAAAAAACGCCAGGATATGATGTCTTGAATCTCTCTTTTATTGCCATGCCAGCCCCTAAGCTGAAAGCCTATTCCCCACCGTATTCCCCACCAATTCTATAAATATAACGGTATGGTGTGGGAAGTCAATATAAAAGAAATATGAATTAACATTTTGAAATTATATATATAAAGTATAGTGAGGTAATGCCAGGTAAAAGAAAAAATGCAGCTTCCCAAGCTGAAAGTCGCGCGTTCGAATCGCGTATCCCGCTCCAAAGAAATTTTAAGGCACTTAGCGAGAAATCGCTAAGTGCCTTTTTTGTTTTCCGCTTGTGTAATTATTGGCAGGTCCTGGTGCCCGTTTCTGGGTCTAAGTCAAAGAAGGGGATGGCTTATCCTGGTGGCCACATTTTTCAATCTGTGTCACAGTTTCCAATGGCGGACAAAGATGAACTGAGCAAGTCGCAAAGCGCACTTTACAATCAGACTTCATTTATGATTATGGGTTGTTCTTGGGGCGGAGCCTAGTTAAGCGGCTGAAAAACGGCAAATCTTTTCTGCAGATAAGGACGGATGTTTGTGCAGATTCTGGCAAAGATGTGGAATTAAACCAGATAATCGGATCGATTCAGAAACCCGGAAGTGGCGGTATACTGACCCGAGTTCAATAATTCAGCCTTCCCTAGCACCGCCTTAGTCGTCGCCTCTGCCTCGGTGCCGTTGTTCAAAGCTGATGAAATGCTCTTGAACTGAATAACGTTCCAATCGTACACAAAATAGCCTGAACCCGGATATCCATATTTCTCAGTTATGTCGAAGAACGATTCGTGCCCTTGGTTTACGAAGTAGTCGGTCTCTTCGACAAGAATTCCTTCTTTTTCAAACACGTCCGAAATTCCTTTCATTGCAAAACCGTGCTTCAGCTGAAGCAATTCAAGTGGTTTCCCCTCTTCCGGGTCCACAAGGTGATTATATGGCTCGAATGATACAGTGAAATCGGTTTCGGTCTCATTGAAACTAGCTCGTAGGATGCGGTTATGCTTAGGCTCTGTATCGTACTCCAAATACGAGCCGTTCTCGGTGGGATCTATCTCTCCGATCGTTAGATTGTGGTTTGTGATGGCGTTGTGGACATCAACCTTCTTTTTGATAGTCTTATCACGTGATACTGTAAACAGATTGAATCGTTTCTTTTTTAAACTGCTCCACTGGATGCCCGGGAATTTATCCGTATATTTTTTTTCTTCGCTGCTGTTGCCGATTAACGTGGCCACTACTGGTGCATCCAGAGCCTCAGACAAAGCGACAGCAAAATGCGTGTGTTCAAGAAAGTATGCCTTACCCACTTGTCCACGCTCCTTGTAAGAGCATTCGTGCAATGTAGCGGCAAACTTTATATTGAACCCCTCTTTCCCACTGTGTTTAGCGACGGCAGCGTAGAGCGGTTGAACACCCAGAGGAAACGCCGGCAAAGCTTCTTCCAGTTTAATCTGAAGCACCAGGTCTTCATCGGTGAATCCATCTCGGTTTACAAAGTGGAACACGTTGCACCCCCATATCTTCACGTAAAACCCCGGTGCTCGCTTGTCACGGATGGTCACTAGTACGGACCGGGGCTTGGGTGGCGATGTGGAGAGATCGAAGTAATCGTTGAGGCCTGTCACTTCTGAGTAGCCGAAACCTGCATGTCCGTAGATACCTTGGATACTGGCGTGTGATGCAAAGTGAATGCAACTCACAGTCTCAGGCGCTGGAATATTCCCAATTCCGTTAGCAATATAGTCGAGGACGACGTTCAACAAGCCCTTTTCGGGCTTCGTTATTTCCCCGAAGAGTGGAAATGCATCTTCATCGGCTGTAAATTGCAGCACCAGCTTGTAGAGGCTGAAGAACACTGTCACGGTCGAGATATTATTATAATCGATGTGTCGAAGCAACACCCGTATCGTATGGACGCCCCCGGGATTTTGTGTTTTTTCGCCGTCCGCACCGATTACCAAGATCAGATCGCTCATGGCTGTGTAGAAACCGATGCCGATCCGTTCTGACCTGCATCAAGACTCAAATTCACCGTAACTCCTGGCGGCGCCGTGATTCGGTGTTCTTTCACGGTGTCGATTGCCCGCAGGCGCTGGAAGTCGAGGATTGCTTGATCGTATTCGGCGCGATCTGGGTAATCATCTCGCGCTGGAGCCTGAGCTTTTCGAGTCTGCGACAACTGTTCCTTCTCACGTTCCAAACCGAAAGCTGTACGTTCTATCTCGAGTTCTTTCTGGCGCACATCAAGTTCGCGGTGGCGGGTAGCGTATTCTTCCAGAGCTCCGCATTGTCCGAGCATGTTCTCGGCGTAAACGCCGTTTGTATTAACGACATAGTCGTGTGTCGCTAGGAGTTTTGGCAGGGCAAGGGCTCCTTCTGCCGGAGAAACGTAACGGGAATTAAGAGCTGCTGTCTGCTTCCTGCGAAGATCGAGATTCGGAAGGGGGTGGGCCAGCGCGGTGCCTTCCATCTCGATGCGATCCGCACAAACGAGGGCACCCCGTATCGGTGCAGTATGTGTCCAGTCATCCTGTGTTTTTCCCTCATGAGGCCACAGGTCCGGTGCCTCGACTTTTCCAAAGGGAAACGCACAAACGGCCAATCCTTCGGGTGAGGCTTGACCTCCTCCGATCATGGTCCAAAGCTGTTCGTTGATTTCCCGTGCTTTGGTAAATGACAGGTTTCCGACCAAGAACGCGTTCACGTTGGAAAACGGGATGCTCACCGTAAATGGAGTCGCCAGTATCACGATCACCGCATCGTTGGGAAATTCGTCCCAGAGCTCCGATGGCAGCGGTGCCACCAAACCGAATGCTAGCAGCGATCTGTAATCCACACCTGTTTCCGCTGCGAGGTCAGCGAGCAATGGATGAGCACCCAAAATACGCTCCGCTTCTTGGGTGGTAATGGCGTGAGGAACAAAAATCTTCATGATCGGGAATCTGCCCGATGAATAGTAGAAACGGAGATCGTCCAAGTAGATCGCGGAACGGTGTTTTCGAGTCACCTGGAAAAAGTTTACGGTCAGGTTCTTCTCTTTATTGAGATTGCTATAGGAACGTGTCGTTTTTGTGGACTCCTCCGATTCGCGCTCCACGGTTTTGTCGATTTTAAGATCCAATTGTACCTGCCGCTTTTGTGATAATTTGGTCGAAAGTTTCTGCAGGAGATTGTTCACACGGTCCGAAAAAGCGCGTTCTTCGTCCATGGACGACCATTTCCCGGAAGCTTTGGCATCAATATTTATGATGCCGAACAGATCCCCGGACGCACTTGCGCCCACTTCTGTCTCTGAGGTGTGGCTTTCGCGGTTCTCATTCTGCAATTGTAGTCGCAGATCAGCGGTAAACTCGTCGAGCGTTTCTGTACTCGCTTCTTCGAAGATGTGTTCTGCTGAAGATTGCGTTTCCGTCTCCTTCTGACGAACGCGTGAGGCAATCTCGATGGAAACAGTCTCGCCAGGGAAAAGCGTTTGCGAGTAAAGATGTTTTCCAAGGCCGAAACCGGCGTGTTGAAGTTCGAGGCGATACTCTTTCATTACGCCAACGCTGGGGCGCTGGACAAAAAAATTCGTTTCGCGTGACACCGGAATTCTTTCCAGATATTTACTGGAACCGAGTGCGGAAACGGCGGAAGCAGAACGCAGAACGAGCGGCTGGAAGGAATCTGTGAGGATGCGTTTCTTCTGGCATGCTGCACTGAGAAGGGAAGCGGTGATGGAAGCCCACTCTTGGTAGAAAAGACCGTTGGTCACTTCTTTTTCCACCGCGAGGTATGCGTTGATGTGTTGACGGTGCCGCATGCGAATCGCTTCCAACGCGCGGCTCAGTGCCACTTCGGCCGAAGCATCCAGAGCGACAACGGCTTCAGCCTGCACCTTCACTGTTTCAACGAACAAGAGATAGTCGGAATGTAATTTCCATGGTTTAGCGATCTCCCAGTCCTCGAACAGCTCGCTTGCTGCAGTGAACAAATCTGTGAGATCGACAAGCTGTTGTTTTATCACTGTCTTATTGGCCACATAAAAAGTGGTCGGCGCGGCCAGGAAATTTCGAACAAAATGGATGTCCAAATTGCTAGGAGGTAATCCAAAAACCGGGAGCTGGAGACTCTCTTTGGACTTGCTAGAACTGCCCGCGAAATAGAGGTAACGAAGTGCTTTAGCGGCGAGTGCAATGATCAACCGATCATCTGGCTCTGAGTTTCCCTGAGTTTGCCCGATCGCGCTTGCTAACTCAGAGTTCATATACCCGATCGCCCGGGACCGAGCAGTGGCAATTTCCTGCGACCAGAATTGCTGCGCTCCTTCCCGCAGGAATGGGAGGCGTGAAATCTCCTGTGAGAGCGTTTCCGGTGCGTAAAAGGACGGTGCAGGAGACCGAGGTGTCCACGCTCCGGAAGCGGAGAGGGTCCCCCAGTTAAGAACGTGTTTACGGAACTCGAACACGTCAGCCACAACGTTGCCTCCCAGCTTGCTCACGGCGGATGGCGGGTTGAACAGGAGATGAGCCGTCATACTGTCGCGCAAGCTCTCGCGGAGCTGTGCTGCTGTGGGCGGTTGATCGGTCGCATAGGAGTCCTGCGTTCGCCGAAACATCGAAGCGGATGCCACGTAAAAATAGCGCATCGACCCATGTTTGCTGGCGTAATTGCGCAACAACGTCGCATAGTCGATCGGGGCATCCTCCGGCAAAGAATCAGAATCGAGGGGTTTGCCAGCCAAAAACGCCTCTGCGGGAAGGTCAACGGCTAGAGCATTGCCGAGGGCCAGAGGCGCGAAAATTGTCATGGGCAAGTCGTCCACCTTGCCGTACTTCGCAATAAACCCCGTTTCCTCTGGGGTCAGAGCCTCCACCTCGACACTTTGGCGCGCGCCGGGCTTGATAATGTTTGTTTCCGAAAAGAGCGGTAGCTTGGGAGTGTGTAGCTGTGGGCGGTTCTTCCGAGCCGCCGACAGGCGGTTCGCGATTGCCAAACGGAAATCCTGCTGACCGAGAGTGGATTGAAGCATGCCGCGCCCGCAATCGGCCAGAAGCGCATGAGTGTCGGTAGCGGCGGACGATGATTTTCCGTCGTTTACGGCTCGGAGGGCCTCAGTAGCCTTGCGGAATGCGTTGGCCAGCGACTTGGCTATGGGATCGATTTCCCGGTTCTTCCCTGCGGCGGCGAGGTGTGCTATTTGCTGAAACTGCGCGGCTACTTCAGCTCTGGAAGGAATGGCACTTGCTAAAGCGAGATGTCCCCGCTCGACCAAATCGGCCTGAAGCAAATCGGTCTGTTTCCACTGGTCATCAATCAGGGCTTGATAGCGGTGAAGCTGCTCAATCTGGTCAGCGCCTGGGTTGCGAAGAAGGCTGCGGAGCAATCGGGAGAGGTCCGCTGCGGAAAGAATTGTAAATGGCTTCGGTTTCATAGGTTGCTAGGGAGGTGATAGGTGAGGTGATAAGTAGCTACTTTTCACAGCAGCCCTAAAAAAATCTGCTCTCTGACAGGAACTCGCTCCAATTTATTGTTCTATAATAACTGTTTCTCCCTGATCTAGCAATATTTTCTTGCCACACCTCCGGCAGTGTGTCATGCCCTCGGGCTGTCTGTTTTGCCACCATCTCACATTTGTTTTTCCGCCCAGGATATTTGCCCCACATAGAAACCACAGATTGACATCAAAATTCTGATATGTCTTGATATTCACCAAGTAATTCTATGGTAACAACACGCCCAATATGCAGTTCCACGATTTTTGCACATCAACACATTCCTGCGCACCAGTCAAAGCCCATGCAGCCATATTTGGCGGCACGCAGGGTCATTTCAATATGGTCAGCGGCACCATCCCCACGAATTTTTCGATCGTCCGGTGGTCCTCGAGGTGGTAGGTGACCCTCAGGTCGTTTTCCACCCATGGGGCTGCGTCCCGGGGATTGGGGTAGTAGTCGATGGTGATGTGTCGGGTGCGGGCTAGGACCTGTCGCATGTCCGCTTCGCTGGCAAAACCCATCAAGATTTCGAATCGAGGGGAGAAGCTCATGGATAAGGCTTCAGACTTGCCATCCTGGGCGTCCAGGGCGCGCACGAACTGCGCCTTTTTTTCCGGCGCGGCATTGAAGCGACCGGCCATCTCCTGCCCCAGTCGGATCATACGCGTCATTTGGGCATCCTCAGCCTGGATGAAACATCCGTCTACATCCTCCATGCCGCCGTAGTGGAATGTCAGGGTTTTCCCTTGAGGGGGGTCCACATAGAGCTCCGCCTGCGGATCGCTCTTCACACGCATGTCGATCCATAACCCGTAGAATTCGTAATTGTCCCGCCGGCCGTCCAACAATTGGGCGGTGGAACACGTGATGCCCTGGCGCTGCAGCCCAGCCCGGGCCTTATCCACCTCGGCGGCGATGTGCGGCACCTTGCCAGCAAGAATACATGCTTTTTCCAGGGGCGAAAACGCCACCCGCTTGAAGACATCGACGCAGCTGCCGGCATTGAGTGCGGCAGGCCACCCCCATCCAATAAAGATCAGCAGCAGCATCGCTGGCACGATCCGACGGCGACTGGCCCTCTTTGTTGCAGCAGCATGGGTGGGCATCGGTGCTTCTCCTTTGCTGGCGGGCTGTGGGTCGCGGCATTCCTACCCACAAAGGGTAAGCGGCTGCCCCGTTCTCCAAGTGCGCACAACCTGGCCGTCAGCTGTCTCTGCCAGCGATGACGCCCATTCAACTAAAAGAATTTCAAGTCGTAACTGCTACAGTTTATTTGTTCCCTTCGTAGCCATAGGTCTTAAAAATATCCAGAATCGTTGTGGTGCAGTAGGGCTCCTCTTTATAGATAAAAGCCTGGTTAAAGGCCTTGGTCACCTCAGATATCTTTTTGTAGGCATTATTGGCGCTCTGGTTGAAGTATTGCAGAGATTCCATAACATTGCCGATTTCCGGGATGGTCTCCTCGGGCTTTTCCGCCTGAACGAATTCCTTGATAAGGTGTTCCAGGGAGGCCATATCTTCCTGCATGGATTCCTGCGCCGCGTTGAGTTGCATAAGATGGGTGTTGAGATAATGACACAGCCCCCCGGCGGCATTGCGAAGAACGCTGTTTCTCTGGTCTTCCATGGCCTTACTGATATTGTGGACGATCCCCTCATGGTAGAGTATTTGCCCGGAATCATCCATTTTTGCCCGGGCCGTGATGGCCACTTCGAGAGACTCACCCTTTTTAGTCTTGAATTTTACCTGCCTGCCGACAACATGGCCTTTCCCGTAGATATCCTTAATAAGTTCATTTCGTTCTTCGATATCGACATAGAAATCTCTGACGTTGTTTGCCAAGGCCTCGTCCTTACTCTCAAAACCCAAAAGCTTGAGACCTGCATCGTTGATATCAATAAACACTCCTCCGGGGGAGATGGCAAAGGCCATATCACTGGTTGAGTTGAAGAAATCCTTGTATTTTTGCTCACTTTGCCTGAGAGCATCGATTGCATTCTTCTCCTCGGTGATATCCTTGATTACATGATCAATCCTGCGTGTCGTACCGCCTCGTGCATAGACGACGTGTCCTTCATCAAGGACCCATTTGACTTTTTTGTTGTTGCAGACAATCCGGTATTGCGCCTGATCGAATTCCACCTCGGGCAGGTGATTGTAAAATTTCCTGACCTTGGCAATGTCGTCCGGATGAATAAAATCCATGACATGCTTTTCACCAACGGTAAACTCCTTTACTGAAATCCCATAGAGCGCCTCGGCTGCCGGATTGATTGCAAGGATCTTGTAGCCACTCGGCGACATTGAAACTATGGCCTCATTCATGGCGTGGAGGATACTTTCAAGCCGTTCTTTGACCCGTTGCAGTTCGATCCTCGTCCGGCGCCGCTCAGAAATATCGGTCAATGAACCGAGCAATCCGGGAGCGCCGCCGCACTCCACGACTCTACTTTTCATTTCGATAACCGCATCCCCATCCTCTCGCGGCATGTGGAATTCTATCCTGTCAGGAAGGTCTTCGATAAAGAACCGGTTCGTGCAGTATTCAGCGACCTTAACCTGATCCTCGGCCGCGATAAAATTGGAGAATTCCGCTTTGAGGACCTGTTCCGGCTTTTTTCGGGATATATCATAAAAGGCATCGTTGGCGAAGATGATGATCCCTTCTCTGATGATGACTATGCCTTCGTTGATGTGTTTTACGATGCCTTGGTAATCGATGCCCCCTTGGCATATCTTGATATTTTCGGCATCCTCGAATGTATCGCGACGCTTCATCAGTATCCTCCCGATCTAACAGGAAATAGAATTACAATAAAGGGAAATGCCATCAGTGATGCTTGAAGGGATAACTCATTGTCTTCTTGGCTGTAACGTAATGCAAGAATTATTCTGGTCAACAAGGAGGGGGCAAAGCTTTTCTTTTAGTGATGTGGCCTTTCTCGTTTTCTAATTTTTCAAAACGAATAAAAGAGTTTCATAATCAGCTGCAACCTAACCACTCTTCGATCCGGTCAAAGGCTGCATCGATGACCGGTAATTCGCCGCCAAAGGAAAGACGCAGGTGTCCCTCGCCTCCCTGGCCAAAGGCCCCGCCGGGTATGGTAATGACCTTGGCCTCCCGCAACAGCTTGATCGCGACCTCCTGGGAGGATGCCGTTGCGAAAAGGTATTTGGCCATGATATAAAATGCGCCTTTTGGCGGCACATAGGAGAAATATTTGTGCAGCTTATCGAGCCTGGCACAGCAGAGCTTTTTCCGTTGTATCAACTCGTCACGCATGGTTGCGAGGCATTGCTGGTCGCCGTCCAGGGCGGCAAGTGCGGCAAACTGGGACGGGGTTGGTGAACAGATCGCTGTGGCATCGTGGACTTTCATGATCTGTTCCATCCATGGCCTGGCTGCGGCAACCCAGCCTACCCGCCAGCCGGTGAGGGCGTATTTCTTTGATAACGAAGCGACCGAGATGACGGAGTGACGGAATTCATCAATGCTGAGCGGGTTAAGCGGCATCTTGCCGTCATAGACCATGTAGTCGTAGGCCTCATCGGTGATCACCACGAAATCATGGGCGACTGCCAGTTTGCACAGGGCAATGGTTTCCTCATCGGTAAACACCGTCCCGGTCGGGTTGCCGGGATTGCAGAGCATGAGAGCCCTGGTCCTGGGGGTGATGGCCTGGCGGATGGCCGTAAGGTCGAGACCCCAGGTGCTGGTCAGCGGCACACATTTGGGGATGCCTCCGGCCAGGACAATCTGCTCGATATAGGAGGCGTAGGTGGGGGAGGGGAGAATGACCTCATCCCCTTCGTCGACAACCGTCAGGACGGTGGCCAGCAAGGCCTCCATGCCGCCGACCGTCACGCAGATCTCGCTTGCGGGATCGAGTTCTACCTGTTTTTCCCGGAACATGTATTCGGCTATCCGCCTTCTCAGGGCGGGCATGCCGGGCTGCAGGGAATATTGACCGCTGCTCGGATCTTCTCTCAGGACCCTGGTCACTGTTTCAATGATATGCGGCGGGGTGGCAAAGGATGGGACACCCTGGCCAAGGGAGAGGCAGCCGCCGACCTCCGCCGCGATAATCGCCATTTCCTTGGTGGCCGACGGGGAAATATTTCGAACCCTCTTGCTTATCTGTATTGGAGAACTTTGCCGTGCATTTGTCGTAGGGTTCATGGCCCGTCCTTACATTTCAGGAAAAATTTTCCCGGGGTTGAGGATGAGGTTGGGGTCAAAGAGCCTCTTGATACCTCTTTGCAGCTCTATGCTCCTGTCCGAGAGTTCCATGGCAAGATACTCAGCCTTGGCAATACCGATACCATGTTCGCCGGAAATGGTTCCCTGCAGGCGCAGGGCCAGTTCGAGCAGGGCCTTGGTTCCCTCGCGGGCGAAAGCTTCCCCGGCGAGGTCCTGGGTGGTTATGTTGAGGTGGATGTTGCCGTCCCCGGCATGGCCAAAGGCAAAGACCTCGATGCCATATTTTTCTTCGTAATACGGCAGGGCCTCAACCAGTTCGGCAATAGCCGAGAGGGGGACGACAATGTCCTCCGGGATATACAGTTTGGCGTAGTCGTGAATGCGCAGGCTCACCTGCCGGCGAACCGCCCAGATCTTCTGCCGTTCCTCGGTATTTGCGGCGGTGATCAGTTGAAGAGCGCCCTCGCCTTCGGCAATCCCGCAGATCGCTTGCATTTCCGCGTCTATCTGGACCTCCGGGCCGTCGACTTCAATGATCAGGACGGATGGTTTGATCTTGGGCAGGGGAAAGGGCAGCAGCTCGCCGATGAGCGACAGGCACCTGTGGTCAAGGAATTCTATGGCACTGGGCAGATGGCCTTGACCCATGATTGCCGCCACGCAGTTCATCGCTGCCACCATATCATTGAACACGCACATCATCCCTTTGGTGGCGGCAGGTTTGGCAATGAGCTTTAGGGTCAGCGAGGTGATGATCCCGAGGGTCCCCTCACTGCCGACCAGCAGATTAGTGAGGTCGTAGCCGACAACACCTTTTCTCGTCTGTACCCCGGTTCTGATCAATTGGCCGTTGGCCAGCACCGCCTCCAGGCCAAGAATGTAATCACGGGTAGTGCCATACTTGACACAGGCCGGACCGCCGGCATCGGTGGCGGCATTGCCGCCGATTGTGCTCAGGTCCATACCGGCTGGATCCGGGGGATAAAACAAGCCGGCGGCATCGGCTGCCTGGCGAACCTGCTGGCTGATGACCCCCGGCTCGACCTTCATGATGAAATTTTTGCGATCGATGCTGAGTATCCGGTTTAGTCCGCCGGTCAGCAGTACCACTCCGCCAAGGCTTGGCACGCAGGCGCCGGCCAGACCCGAGCCGCCGCCGCGCGGGGTAACCGGAAAGTGGTGGATGTTTGCCAGTTCCATCAAGGTCTGGATATCCTGAACGGTTTCAGCACGGACCACCAGCTCGGGCATGAAGGACAACTTCGAGGCATCGCTAGCATATTCGCCAAGCAGTTGCGGGGCATCGATGATCAATTGGGGATTGATCCGACCCCGGATTGCAGTCTTGATCTCTTCGGTAATAGGTGAATAGTGAACCATAGCGCTTGGGAGGGAATTTGCTGTACAGAATGTTAGTTGTGGCCGAAACCGGGGACAAAAAGACGCTGTTCAATTTTTTTCAGGATAAGAATGGCCAGGCTTACCAGACCAAGATAATACAGGCCGATGATGCCGAAGACCTCGGAAAAGCGGAAGTATTCGGTGGCGATGGTCTTGCCTTCGCCGGTCAGTTCAATGCAGGTGACGATGAAGGCCAGTGAGGAATACTTGATCAGGTAGATAATCTCATTGCCGCAGCCGTGAATGGCCCGGCGAAAGGCCTGGGGGACGATGATCCAGAAGATGGTCTGAAAGGTGGTGAACCCCAGGGCGTGGGCACCGAGATATTGGCCGCTTTTGATCGACAGCAGCGCTCCCCGCACATATTCCGACTGGTAGGCGCCGCTGCACAGGGTAAATCCGGCAACAGCCGCTACAAACGGTGACAGGTAGATGCCGAGATTGGGGAGACCGAAATAGAGGATGAACAGCTGGACGACCAGTGGCGTGCCACGAAAAACGGCGGCATAGGTGTCGGCAATGGTTCTGCTGAGGGTATTGCCAAAGGTGCGTATGGAACCGGCGAGGATGCCGATGAAGACCCCACCGATTGCCGACGGTACAATCAGGGCAACGGACATGAGCAGCCCCCGGTTTAAACTTGTCAGCAGTTCTTGATAGAAGGGCGACAGCTCCACCATTATCCCTCCATCTCCGCCAGGGCGTTGAGCCGGTCGCAGAATCCCTGGGTTTTGCTCTTGTTGCCGGCGGTCAAGAGGGCCGCAGGAGGGCCCTGCTCGACTATTTTGCCGCCTTCCATAAAGAGTATTTCATCGGCCAGGTTGGCAATCAGGCTGATCTGATGGGTGGCCATGATCATGGTCATGCCGTTGACGGCCAATCCCTTGATGACCGCGATTACCTCGCCGATCAATGTCGGATCAAGGGCCGACGTCGGCTCATCGAGCAACAGGATTTTAGGGTCCATGGCCAGGGCCCTGGCAATTGCCACCCGCTGTTTCTGCCCGCCTGAAAGCTGGGCCGGATACAGTGATTCTTTGTCGCCCAGCCCCACCTGTTCAAGCTCCAGCCGGGCCCGCTGTATGGCCTGTTTCTTGTCCAGCTTCTTCACCTTGCGCAGGGCGATGGTGATGTTGTCAAGGGCGGAAAGGTGGTCGAAGAGATTGAAGTCCTGGAAAATCATCCCAACCTGCTGTCTCAGTCTAGAGAGGTCTTTCTTGCGGCCGTAATCCACCTTCTCGCTGTCGAGCTCGATCTCACCGGAATCGGGTACGACGAGGCAGTTGATACACTGCAGCAGGGTGCTCTTGCCTCCTCCGGATGGGCCGATAAGGACCTTGATCTCACCTTTTGCCAGCCCGAGACTTACCGAGTTGAGAATGGTGATGTTACCGAAGGATTTAGTAATATTGCTGATTTTGAGGACAGGGGGAGTTGGGGAAATCATTGGTTACCATGGTGAGAGTATCCGGGGATACGGACATATTTTTCCAGTTTGCGAAGCGCAATCACGCCGGCCCAGGTGAGCAGGAAATAAATGATTCCCGCCGTAATATAGAGCGACAGATGCTGATAGGTGCGGGAAGCCACAAATTGGGTTCTTGCCATAATCTCCGGCGCACCGATGACAAAGGCCAGGGCGGAATCCTTGAGGATGATGGAATATTCGTTAGACCAGGCCGGGATGGACATTCTCAAAATCTGCGGGAGAATAATACTCTTAATCGCCTGGATATCGCTCATGCCCAGCGCTCTTGCGGCTTTTAATTGACCTTGGGGCAGCGAGAGTATCGCCCCTCTGAAGATATTTGCTTGATAGGCCCCGGTGGTCATGCCCAGGACAATGGTTACCGCGGTAAATGCGCTGAACTGCAAGCCCAGAAAGGTAAGGAGGCCAAAATAAAACAAAAAAAGCAGAACCACTACCGGCACTCCTCTGAAGATCCAGACATAGGCACTCAACAGATATCGGAGAAATTTATTGCCGTAAACCAGACCGACAGCCATGAACACACCAATGACTAGACCGAGCAACATGGCCGCAATAACTATTCCACAGGTGAAAAACGACCCTTGGAGCAGGTAAGGCAAGGAATCAATGACTACTGACAGGGCATTGGGCATTGGGCTGTCAACTACCTGGTTTGAGGAAAAAAGGTTTTGGCAAGGATGAATGTGCCGACCCGCTGTGAAGGCGCGACCCTGTTTTCCCAGGCGGCCAAAGACAGAGCAGCGCGAATATCATGTGGCACCATACACCAGAAGAGTATGCCAGCCGGCGGTTTTAATCATACAAAAGAACGACCTTCGATGGGGTAAAGTCAAGCGCCGGATTATTGAGGGTCTTTTACAATAAAAAGACGGGCGCGGCACAGGGAAGGCCGGCCCGTCGTTGCAGGTTGCTATTTATTCAATTCGAATTTATTGATCAATTCCTGCCACAGAGGAGTTGCCATTAATTTGGTAAGGGCCTTGTTCACTTTTTCCAGCAGCTCTTTATCTTCTTTGCGAACAGCATAGCCAAATTGTTCGTCAGCCATGCCAAAGGTACCGACTATTTGGACTTCTTTTTTGCCGGCAGCATCTTTAGCTGGGGCGTCATCCATGGCAGCAGCGTCGATCCTGCCATTGAGGACATCTTCTACGGCAAGCGGGGAAGAGCTGTAGTAACGAAGCTCAAAATTCCATTGCTTTTTAGCAGCTTCTTCCTTGAGCCATTTGGCCTCGGACGTTCCCTGCTGTACACCGACAATCTTTTTGCCCGTAAGAAGTGCGTCAATAGTAAGCGGTGAACCTTTCTTGGTGACCATGACCTGTTTGATAACCCAGTACGGTACGGAAAAATTGACTTGTTCAGCACGTTCTTTGGTAATGCTCATTCCCGAGGCGATAATATCGATCTTTTTGGTAAGGAGGCTGGTGATGATGCCATCCCATTCGATCGCTTGATGGCTGACTTCGACACCTATTTCCTTGGCCACCCAATTCATGACCTCCACGTCGAATCCGCTTGGCTTGCCGGTCTTGTCGATAAAGGCGAATGGTGGGAAATTCGCGTCTATACCATTGACGATTTTGTCAGCGCCTACGGCTTGTCCGGCGAATGCCAGAACCAGAATACTACACAGCAGAAGTACATTCTTTTTAAGCATTTTTCCCCTTCCTTTGTTTTTTGATTTTCTTTTGAAATTTCTTCAAACCTGTTCTTTGGTACACTCTATGAGCAACCCATTCACCATCACCAGTGGGTATGCAGTAGAAAACGGGCTACATCCTCAGTGCCCATACCGGCATGAACGGTAGCACTGAGTGGATACGCGTAATCTGCTTGATGTCAAATGGCGTGATCATATCTGCTTTTAACGGCTCGGGCAAGTTCTTTGAGGAAGGCTGGGAGGTGAGTTACATATTTATCTCGTCGTTTGCGGGTAGTGAGGCAGTCATCGGTTGCCTGGTATCGATGCACGCTGTCCTGAGATTTTTACTGTTCGTAGAACTAGATAAACATAGTCCTGGCATCAAAGCCGACAATCATTGCCCCCCAATGCCTGCCGTCAATAAAGATCGGCATCGAGAGATCACTGAGAATCTGCCCGGTATCACGCATATAGGTCTGCATCAGCATCGGTTCGGTATGGGAACAGCGTCTTTGCTCCGTGGTATTGCTCATAAAAATTCTTTGGTGCCGGCTGTTGAGAAGGTCTTTCTGCGGGTCACCGGTCATTGGCTGGGAGAATTTTTTATGATGGGTTGCAAGGTAACCGTTCTTATCGATTGCCAGACAGTAAATAGCACCTCCGGTCAGTTCGAGCCTCGCGTCTACAAGCGCTTGCATCTTCTGGGTGAATCGGTCGGAGTACGAGGAGACATATTTCTGTGGATTGGTTTGCGGAACCTTCTTGTAGTTGGTGTCGAAAATATTTACTCCGTCGTCCTTCAGTGCTTTCAACTGCTCGGTATACAGTGTGGTCGTCTCATGGCAGAAATTGATGAATTGATCGAATTTGCCTTCGCCGGTCTTTACTGCCGAAACCATGGATAACATCTTTTCAGTTACGGTATTAAGAGTCTTGATCGATGCCTCCGAAGACTGCATGTCGTTGGCAATGTCTTGGCTGAGACTGGTTATGCCCTCTACCTTAGAAGTGACTTCGTTGTTGTTGGTGGACAACTCCTCGATTGCCGAGGCGATTTTCACTAATTCTTCATTGGCCTGTTCGAAATCGGTCACCATGTTTTTGAAATTCTCAGTAGCCTTATCTAGAATTTCGCCAGTTAGCTTGGAATATTCGCTAATCTCGTCGGTCTCCGCCTGAGTGCGCTTGACAATAGTTATCATGTCGTTGATATTCGAGGTGATTTCCGCTGTCGCTGGTTGAATTCGTTTGGCCAGATCGCGAACCTCTTCAGCGACAACCGCAAAACCCTTTCCATGCTCTGCGGCCCTGGCCGCCTCGATAGTGGCGTTCAGCGACAGCAGGCTGGTTTGTTCCGCTATATCGTTTATCAGCGCAACGATGGTGAGAATATGCGAAGAACTTCGGCCAAGATCATGAACCGTGGCTCGAAAGGATTCGACAGACTGGTTGATCTGTTGCACTTTGCCCGAAACATCAATCATTTCCTCATAGGAGATCTGGGCCAACTGCAGATCATGGGTGGTCTTGCCGGAAACATACTGGGTGCTTTCCGACACCTCGCGGATGGCGTTGTTTGCCTCGTTGCTGGCGGTGAAAACGGTTTCCGACAGATTTTTCTGCGCACTTGTTTTTCTGGCAATGCCAGTGACAGAACCGGCTATCTTAGTTGAATCTATGGCAATGTCTATTCCGATATTCCGGGTATCGGCGATAATTTTTCGCAGCCGCGCCAGAAAGCCGCTGTAGTTTTCATAGACTTTTTTGGCGGCCGGGTTATTCAGTTGAACGGCAGGAACACTCAAGTCCACACGGCCTTCGTCCAGGGCCGAGAAAATCGAATGCAACTCTCCGGCAAGGGCGCCAAGGCCATGGCGCAGAACGGCAATAGACGCCATGCCAACGACCAGGGCCAGAATAAAGAAAAGGCCGGCCAGGGAAAACAGGAAAATCTGCAAATCTGGAAACCACTGGCTAAGCAGTAAGCATCCGGTGCTTAAAAAATTCAGCGACAGCAAAAACGCAACGGCACCGCCGATTGCAGATTCAGGGGTAGAAAAAAGTGCAGTACCACAGCGCACCGAAAAGGAATCTTTCGCCATGAACAACCTCCATGTTAAAAACCTTATAAGTTGTTAAGAGTATAGCGTGCTCCCAGAATTATGCAACTCGGCGTGGTTGTTGGGTGCTCGTCGCGGCGGTAAGAAAATGTTTGCTTGGTTTTCTGAAAAATGACCTGCCTCCGGTGTTCCTGTGAGGTTTTTGTAAGACTTATACCCTACACTCCCGGCATACAGATGAATCTCAGCCAGGGAGTGACCTATGAACCCGCAACAGTATGAAGATTTGCTTGTCGAATTGAGCCGATACGGCACAGCACAGATCCGCAAGATAGTCGACGAGTACCGTAAAGGCCCGCGGCGAAGTGACTGCCAGTACCCTTTCTATGAATTTCTAAAAGAAAAACTGGAAAGAGGAGGGGGCACGAAGAAAAAAAGGCATGCGTGATGTCCGGGAATTTCGTCGGTGGTGCATGGCTATTTTCCCGGATTCTCTTGCGTTTTTATTGATTCGTCAGGAATCTTGGGGAATTTGAGGAGGAGGTAGCGCGAACCGCCGCCGACCGTGAACAGGCCTTTAATATCGAGTTCCATCTGCAGTCCGACGATTCCGCGGCTGAGATCTATATAATCAATGGCCCAGCCCTCGGCCATAAACATCTGGCCTACCCCCATCCAGCTTGCATAATACCTGGGCATTGTCACCATCATCCCGCCGTCCACGACCTTCGCCTGGCACTGGTTCTCCATGACGTACATCGGGGTGCCGATAAATGTTGTTCCCCGGTTGTCCTTGGTGAACTCCAATTGGTTGTCGCTAAGCGATATCTTGCTGAATACATAGACCGTCCTGCCACCCGTTCCGGGAATCGGCCCACCGAGAACAAAGACGCCGAAGCCATTGTCGGTGCACTCTCTCGACTCTCTGGTCGCAGTACACACGGGAATTTCCAGACCTTCATTGGTCTTGAGGAGTTGATACAATCCATCGAGCAGCAATTTCCTTTGTGCCTCGGTATCGATATTTTCCTCCTTGGCTGCCGATACCAGTTGGAACTGCTCGATGGTGGGGATCTGTACATTGGCGACACAACCCGGAAGCAGGCAGACGATGATGCACAAGAAAAATGCCTTGGCCAGTTGGCGACTGGCTGGAAAACCCCTGAATGGTAAACGACAAAGCCGGTTCATTCTGCTCTCCTCCGGTGAAATGAGAAATTATTCTATGAATATCAAGAAATAGATTGGAGTTGCGACCCACCTTTCATCTTCTTTTGCACCTTCCTTTGTTGCTGAACCTCGCCGGTTAAAGACCGTCACGTTGCGGATACTCCTTGATAAAGCGCATCCAATCCTTTTCAACCGGAGTGTCAGGGCCCTCCACCCCTTGGATGACCCGGACGAAATGGCTATGGATAGGATCGATCGGTTGTATCCTGCCTGCCGCCAAGGCCTCCAGCCAATGGCCAATGTTGTGAATGCAGTACTTGCCCAGTGGAGAATAGTCGTCGCCAAGGGGTATCTTGTAGCCTCCTTTGATCAGTTCATTGATATGGTCGTCTGGATACGGCGGCCGGACAGTTTCAATGATGGCAACGATCCGTTTAATTGCATCGGCATTATTCAGAATGCCGGTATGGGTATCGTTGAAACCGAACTGCGCTGTCGATTCGTTTTGCGCATGGGGGCTCAGCTGACTTGACAGCGGTACCACCCCGTCGCTGTTTTCACCGAGCTTAACGGTATTTTCGTTACCATAGGCATAAAGCAGGTGGAATTCGAGTCCATCGGGAAGTTTTTGGCGACGCAAATGGCGCATGAACTGGCTGTTGGGATCGACATCCCGCCAGGAAGGAATGACAACCGGCGCCTGGGAGGCCATGGCAGCGGCCGGGTGCCCGCCAAGCGGGCTGGCGATGGTGATGAGGCGGGTGACTTTGGTCTCTTTTTCCTTGCCGGACCGACGGCTCAAGGCATCGCGCACGACCAGGCCACCCATGCTGTGTGCGACAATCACCATAGGCATAACGGTGCCGAGGTTCACGGTGTTTCCGGAAAGAAAGATATTGTAAAACATCTCGCTCAACTGACTCAAATCGTTGCCGGAAGGATAGTGAAAGAACCACGGACGATAGCGGCTGCGGTCAAGATTTGCCACAATATCCGCGAAATCACGGGCACTGCCGTCGATGCCATGGACAAAGACCACCGGTACTTTGTATCCCTGATCCTCCTCCATCGCATAGAACATCATCGGTGCTTCTTCAAGGAAGGCCGCCGGTTCATACATGCCGAGGCTTGCCATCCGCCTCGAAAAGATTTCGTCGTCGAGGTTTCTGATTGAGCCCTTGGGAAAGAACAGCGATTCGGCCAAGGCCTCGGGTTGCCGCACCTCGGTACGAAAGGTGATGGTGGATCGAAAGACAAACGGGGTATCGAGATCAATATTGAAATCGCCGAGTACCTTCGCTGGAATCTGGTCCAGGTTCAGTGTCACGGTTTTGCCGCCGACAACCTCGGTTGCATCGAAGTAGCCATCGCGGTTGAGGTCGCTTACCACCAGGAGCTGGTAGTTTCCTGCCGGCAGGGTCAGGCCGTAATAGGAGTTTATTCGGGAAAAATGGCTGATATCGACCATTTCGCTTTTTTGATAAAGATCGGAGACGGCAATAACCGCCGTTGCTTCTTCGTTGAGGGCCTTGCCGTTTTCAACCTTGCCGAATACAAAGAAATTGTCGGTTTCAAGCATATGCTTGTAGAGTCGCTGAGTAGGGGCCTGCTTGCGGAGCATGGAAAGGTGGGTCTGCTTGAGGGTGCTTTCGAGGTACGAGCAGCCGCACATCGCGAGTAATAGGGGCAAGACAAGAAGAAATCTGGGTAGTATCATGGTCGTTGCAAAGTGTCGGCAGGGCGGAGGATATTTCAGGGCACCCGGCAATTTCTCATCACAAGGTGACGATATCCAGGATACACGCGGACAGCGTCCTGGTATAATGGCCCAGAAATCTTACACTAGATTTGGCCGGGAGGGCATCCAGTTTTCATCGATTTTTCAATAGTACAGGAAGCAGCCAGATACTGCCGAGTCGGCATAGTGTTGCCTGTGAGGCTGTTTCCGCCGCTGCTGGTCATTGCCGGAGCGCGGTCGTTTAGTACCTTAAGCTGTTTTTCCAGGGAGCAACAATGAGTATTAAAAATGTTGTTTTTATTGTCGTTTTTGCCGCTTTTATCGTTTACTACGCCTCCGTCAATAAGGATTTGAGTGGCTATGGCAACGAAGCGGTTACCTTTGTCCAGAACCATGTGCGTCAGCAACTGCCAAATCCTGGCAATGCCCATTTCGAAATGGCCAAACCGCCGGTGGTTTATGGCGGGGAAGGTAAGTACGAGGTGCGGGGAGTGGTTGAATACCGTAATGATTCCGGTAAGGTGGTTCGTTCCAGCTATCTCGCTGTTGCTGTGTTTTCGGGTAAAGAAGGCGTCGATTTTACTCTCGAAAAGTTTGAAATGCAGGAATAATACCCCGTCGGAGGTGGCCCTATCCGATTAAGCGACAGGCCTCCAGAGGCGGGGTATGGTAATGGACCAAGGCGAAAACGCCATGCTGCTATTTCGACAGGCGTTTGGAAATCCGGTTGTAGGTTTCCTTCAGCTCCTCGCCGACGATCTTGGTCTTGGCTATGAAGTCGTCTGAAGTTTCCACCGCATCATCGGCTATCTCAGACGCCTTCGCCTTCACCTGACGCCACTTCTTCTCCGCCTCTTCATACTCCTTTTTGGCGTCCATCGAGGCGAGGTGGATCTTCAGGTTTATTTCATCCCGTTCCATTTTCAGTTTTTCGATGAGTCTGTTGACCTCTTCCTTCATATCCATAGCTATCCTCGTATGTGATGTTGTTGTCTTTAGGCGATTATATCAATTATTTGACCAGTGGTGCCGGTGCCGGCCGCGACCGGGACGCCGTCGGCTGGCGCTGGCGTTGGGGCCTGGGTCCCTGCTAGGGTCTGGATAAGAAGCTCCAGGGCAAGTTCCGGCTGCTTATTGGCCGAGCGCAGTATAGATATCCCAGCGGAATATTGGGCTGCGCTGATGCTGTTACTGGTATCCATTTGTTCTACCTGGTATTGCCCGTGTAAGCCTTGTTGGCGATCGTCGCTGTGCTGGCGTGCCGCTTATTTGCCGATGTGCCCCATCCCGATGCGCACTGTTACAGTATCCATTGACGTATTGACAATGGTGTTTCCTCATTTCTCTGCTAAAGGTAAGCTTTCCCGGCCAACAAGTCAAAAAAACAGAGGGCATTGCAGATAACAATTTTCCCAAGGAGGTGATACAGCATCGACATCTCCAGCCATGCTTGCAGTAAATGGCATCTCAGAGAATTCACTGTTTGTTTTAGGACAAGCAAGAGGTTCAACCCGGCAGTTCCCGGCCTAATAACGACGATACTCCGCAAGATACTAATATTGCATGCAATTTTTAAATGGTTCGTGCAGTAATTTGTCCCTTGTGCAAACTCTGCGGCCCTGGGAGTATCAACTTTCCATTGTTCTATGGAAAAAAGGCTGCTCAGATGCTAAAAAAATCATTATATCAACCGATAACGCAGAGTATCAAAGAAGATTCTAGTCTTTGGCTATTGCGAAATTGGCAAGAGTCTGGTTGCAAATTTCTCAATTGGCGTCTACTATTTTAGATACACATTTCTTGATATACATAGTATGTGAATTCGTGAGGTTGGCATGCAAACCATTGCACAACAGCAAACGCAGCAGTGGAATCCCGAAAGAAAAAAAGGCGCCGGCAAAGCTGCTAAAGTCCAGTTGCTGTATCGCCCCGAGATAGTCGCCCGTGACGGCAGATACGTCGCCTTCGCCAACGGGGTGGTCTGCGATTGTTTCAGCGGCTTGGAATGGCTTCCGGGACCGGACAAAGACATGAGCTGGGTGGAAGGCTGTCGTTGGGTCAAGGGCCTGTCAACAGGCGGGGGCGGCTGGCGGTTGCCAACCCTCAGTGAACTGCGGGGCCTCTATAAAATGAATAAAAAGAAGGACAACCTCTCTCCTCTTTTTGGCATTAGCATGACCGATGTCTGGAGCAGTGAAATCCAGGATGATGCATCTGCCTGGGGATTCAATTTTCTTCCCGGCAACCAGTTTTGGACCTGCAAGACCCTGTCCAGGCGGTTCAGGGTCCTCGCCGTCCGGCAGAGAAATTATCACGCCTTTGAGAAGGGCTCCCCTTCGATGTCCGATTGAATTAACTCTTGATCATCGCGGTTCCAGTCCGTATTGCACTGTTGTGTCTGGCCGCGACCCGCTTGCAGGTGCTTTGTCATCTTGTTTTAATGATCGTTTAATTTCCAGCTGATATGGTAATGTCCACATGGTGGTCGTGCCCGGAATTTTCCAGTTCGAGCCGCCAGAGATGTTCGTCTAACCCTGGAGGCACCAAGACTAGGGCCTTCATGTTAAAGAGCAGAGCACCACTATTCGGTGCCCGGGTATTGCCGGTGTCCATACTTTCGATGCTGATGCCCCGTACAGCCAGGGAGTGGGCGATATCGTGGACGATGCCCTCGTGGTCGGCGCCGTGCACCTCGATCCGGTACGGCAGCCAGCTGGGATGGGTGGCCTGGCCGTCGTCTCTGGTGGGGGTGGTGGTGACCTTGTAACCGCGGGCCGTCAGATTGGCGACGGTATCCTGCAGGGCCATTTCCTTGCCGGCGGGAAAGGTGACGAGCATGAGCACGGCGAATTCTCCGCCGAGTCTTGCCATTCTGCTGGTTTCGATATTGCCGCCCAGTCCGAGCAAGCTGCTGGTGATTTCATCGACGAGGCCAACCTTGTCGGTACCGGTGAGAGTGAAAACAATGCTGATTCCCATGATCTTCAGTCCTTTTTAAGGTTCATGTTGTTTGCGACAAGGTCGCAAGGGAGTTTTCCGGGTCGATATTTTCATCCGTCTGCTCGCGAAGAGGCAATCGCCTTGGTCGCCGCCTCCATGACCTGCAGGCTTTTCGCCCCACCCTCGGTATCGGTAGTATTTGTACCGAAAATAGTGACCACGATTGCCCGGTAGAGGTCACCCTCCACCTGTGAAGCGGGGAGCAGCCGGCCATCGGATTGCGAGACATGAACCAAACCGGCCTGGCGAAGCTTGGCCAAGACCTCGGAGATAACCGCCTGGTCGTAGTCAGGTAGGCAGGATGCCAGCTTATCCGAATGTATCGCCCTGGCGTCGGTAAAGGCCGAGACAATACGGTCCATGATGTCAAAGGCCGCTCCAAGTTTCAAGGAGGGGACGACAGCGAGCGGCAAGAATCTGTAGGTCGTCATATGCTGACAGGCAAAGGCCACCTGCGCACCGCCCAAGATGAACAGCCATCCCAAGTAGATCCATACCAAAAAGAGCGGCAAGCTGGCAAACGACCCGTAGATGGCATTGTAGTTGGCCACCCCGATCTGCAGAGAGATATAGATATCCTGCACCGCCGTCCACAGCACAGCCGCCAAGGTTGCTCCGACCAGGGCAGGCAGGGTTTTGACCTTGGTGTTTGGGAAAAATATATACATGATGTAGAAGGTCAGGGTAATGATTACCACAGGTATCGCTTTCAGCAGAAGGGCCTGCAGCCAGGCAAAGGGCAGAAGAATATCGATTTTGGCGATCATTGCCGGGCTTTGCAATAAGGCACTGGCGGCGAAGGCGACGTTGATGGAAATCGGCAAAAGAATGAGAAGGGTCAGGTAGTCGGCAATCTTACGGAGCAGCGACCTGCCGCTTGCCACCCGCCAGATGCTGTTCATGGCCTCTTCAATGAAACTGAGAACCAGGATGACACTGAGGAGGATACCAACAACACCAAGAGTGCCAAGGGTGGCGAAATTGGTTCTATCCACATAATCAAAGAGTTGATCAACTGCTGATCGCAGGTGGCTGGTGAGGCTTATCGGATGTTCTGGGACCTCGGTTTTAGTGAGTAATGGGCTATTTTGGGTCTGGCCGGGGGATTTCCCTCCCCTTTCCACCAGGGTGTCGATATAACTATGTGCCGCTTTTCGCAGCTGATCGCCGCCGCCGAGGCCTTTTACAACAGCGGTGCTCATTGCCAGGATGGGTACAAGCGACAGGAGCACGGTGTAAGTCAGGGCCGCCGAGCGCATTGACAGGGCATTTTTGTCAAATTCCGTGGCGGTGATGAGCAAAAGACGCACAACCACACGCCACAGGCCACTTCCGGAAAAGGAGGTGGAATGGCTGCGATCGGCCCATGCTTGAAGCCGTGAATGGCAGGAAGGCGGTGTCGGAGGGGGTGTCTTCATCCCTTTCAGTTTTGTAGTTGCAGCCATCGTTCAAGGACCTGAAAGACGATCTCTCTCTTGATCGGCTTGGTCATATAGTCGTTCATTCCTGCCTCAAGGCATAGTTCCTTATCGCCCTTCATGGCATTGGCGGTCATGGCGATAATCGGGATATCGGTAAAACCCTGCCGGCGGATCTGTCGCGTCGCTTCATAGCCGTCCATTTCCGGCATCTGGATGTCCATGAGGATGGTGTCGAACGATTCGGGATTTTTGGTGAAGGCCTCCACCGCCAGTTTGCCATTGGCTACTATGGTAACCTTATAGCCGGCCTTGGAAAGCATCACCATCGCCAGCTTTTGATTGACCGGATTGTCTTCGGCAAGGAGAATTCGCACCGATTGCTTCAGCTCCTCACGCAGTGAATACTGGGTGACAAGTTTTTTGTCCTCGGAAGGCTGTTGAGCGTCTTCCTTGGCGCCGAGAATCCGCGACAGGGTGCGAAGGAGGATGTTGCGCCGGGCCGGCTTGGTGAGAAAGGCGGTGAATCCGGCCTCCTTGCACCGCAGTGCCACTCTTTCCGTAGACGATGTGTAGGCAAGAAGGGGCAGGGCCGGATTGGCAAGTTTTGCCGTTCGGATCCGGGTTGCCAGGTCATAGCCGGAGATAAAGGGCATCTGCAAATCGAGAATGGCCGCATCAAAGGGTTTTCCTTCTTTTTCGGCACGGATGAGTTCGGCTATGGCGGTTGTGCTGTCGAGAAGGGTCATTACCTGCATCTCCGCCTTTTCCAGCATCCCTCGGAGGATTTCGTTGTTGGCCCGATTGTCATCGACGATGAGGACCTTTTTGCCCATGAGATTTTCGACGGTAGGCCGGTGCGAAAGCTGGATGGATGACTTCTGCATGACGGCGGTGAAGAGAAAGGTTGTTCCTACCCCCGGCGTTGATTCTACCCAGACCTTGCCGTTCATGAGGCCGGCTATTTTCCGGCATATGGTCAGGCCAAGACCGGTACCGCCGTATTTTCTGGTGGTTGTGCCGTCCGCTTGCTTGAAGGCCTCGAAGATTGAAGTGAATTTATCTTCGGCGATACCGATCCCGGTGTCGCGGATCTTCGACAGGATGGTAATGGTATCAGGGGTTTCCTCAGCGACCTCGATACTGAGCTCCAATTCGCCTTTCTCGGTAAATTTTGCGGCATTGCCAAGGAGGTTGACGAGCACTTGCCGGAACCTGCCCGGATCGCCCTTGATGTTTGCCGGTAATAGATCGTCGATGCGGCAAAGGACCTCAATGGGTTTGTTGACAACCCGGGGACGGATCAACTCGCAGACATCATGGGCGGTTATTTCCGGATCGAAATCGATATACTCAAGGGTCATTTGCCCGGCCTCGACCTTGGAAAAGTCAAGGATATCATTGATAAGTGACAGGAGAGACTCGCCGGAGCGCTTGATGGTCAGGGCGAAATCCTTCTGCTCCTCATCCAGCTCGGTTGCCAGCAGCATGTCGGTGAAGCCGATGACCCCATTCATGGGCGTGCGGATCTCATGGCTCATCGAGGCGAGGAATTGACTTTTCGCTACGTTTGCCGCCTCCGCATCGGTTTTCGATTTGCGGAGTTCATGGGTTTGTTTTTCTATCTCCGATTTGAGCGTTCGGGAGTAGTTGTCCTGTTGTTCCTGGATGGTCAGGTAGCTGCGTTGCGCCTCTTCCAGCATTTTTTGGTGTTTTTCATCCATTACCTGGAATTTACGCTTGAATTGGTTTTTTTGAATGGTGATTTTCTTGTGCAGCTGTTCAACTTCTTTTTGGTTGAAATACCCCTGGATTGCTAGGCGGAGAAGGCCTTCCATGCCTTTTGAACGAAAATCTTCCGGCTCCGTGCTGCAGAAGAGGGTGGCCTTTAAGGCGGGAAGGGGGATGGTGAGGGAAAGTTTGCCGCCGGCAAACAGAGGCTGGTCAATGCCCGATTGTTGGCAGCCGAACTTCGCTTTTCCCTCTGCTTGCCCCCCGGGAAATGAGGAGGCTTGATTCTCGGGGATATGTGATCCGTCATCGGTGACGGCAAGTACTTCCAGGCCTGGAAGATTCTCTTCCAGGTAGGCGAGCAGTTCCTTGACTTGACTAACGGGGGTGACAACTTCACTGAAAAGACCGGTCATAGACACCTCTCTCAGCCGTAAATCGCCTGAGCCTTCGCCATTTCTTCAGGAAGGTCTTCAATGAGCACGTTGTATTCATCGCTGTTATCTTCCAGGTGTTTCATTAAGAGGGGGGATATCTGAGGTGGCATATCCGGCAGGGTAGTATGGTTCAGCTGACCGGCGATGTATTCGGATATCTGGATGATTCCGGTGAGGTTCGAAGGCGTCAAGGTGGCGGAGATGGTATGATGATCGCGGATGGCCTCCTGGATGGTGATTGGCATGTTCCAGTCCAGGGTCATGCAATAGCCGATCTGACAGTGATCGGTGCCAAAGGCCTGCTGTTCCATGCCGATGAGGTCGGCGGCAGACGTGCAGGAGGCACAGATATGATGAAATGCCTGGCGATCAACTTGTTCCTCCACGATCAGTCCAAAATCGTGGAGAATGCCGCAGAGAAAGGCATCATCGCCGTTGATGCCAAAGATTCGTTCAGCCACCATCTTGCTGCAGATGGAGACCGCTGCACTGTGCAGCCAAAGAAGTTTCTTGGAAAAAGGCGAGGACTTGATCTCTTTGGTGACGAAGAGGGTTTTCAGGGCGTCGGCGACAATAAGGTTGTGCAAATTCTTCATCCCGAGAAAGGCAACAGCCCTGCCAATGGAATCAACGGTTTGGGTTAGACCGTAGAAGGGGCTGTTGACCAGACGGAGCAGACGCGTCACCAAAACGGGGTCCATCTTGATGACTTCTTCAAAATCCTTCATGGTCGACTCATTGTCGGCGATCAGTCGGGAAATTGTCGTGACTATATGGGGGAGGGGGTGAACTTCGGAAAATTTTTCAATAAAACTAATTGTTTTCTGCATAGTTCTCCTCCTGCTGCCTGGGCTTGTTCCCAGCGGCACGTAAGTGATGCCTGTGCTTCAGGGATGGAATATAAAACTGAGTCAAGCAGCTTGTTTGCTCAAACGAACCGTATGCCCTTGCGGTATGAAGAGGGCTTCTGAAGAATTATTCGTCAAGAGATGGCCCTTTTGCAAGGGTCATTTGAAATTCTGTTTGCCGTTTTTAGGCAGAAAAGATTTCCCTTTTCTGCACCGCCTCCGCCTTGATCCTGTCAAGCAGTTCGGCAAGTACCGGCTTTATATTCTCCCGAATATCTCCCGCCACGATGATGTAGAGGAGGTCGTCGCCCGGCTGCATCGTGCCGTTTTTGGCTTCAACGAGTATTTCAAAAATGCCGGGTCGTTGCAGGTACTCTTGGCGGAGAGCCTCAATTTTCTCTAGGTTTGGCTGGACCTCAAGGGCGGAGACCTTGGCCCGATCCTGCCGCGACCAGTCGCGGACCACGCCGTTGTGGATAAGGATCATACCGACATTTTCAGTGAATCCGGGACGTTTTTTAAGCTCTTCTATGGTTTTGGTTATGTCCATTTGTTTCCTGTTGCATTCGTAAAGAGGAGGATTTTTAACTGGGGCTATTTTCAGTTGTTTTGCCAGGGTGCGCCACTCTTGTCTTGCTGCGGGGTGGGGCGAATTGATGCGTTATACCTCTTTTGGAGGTAAGGTTTCCTTGGTGGTCAAATTCCTTTGAACGTTTATCCGAGTAGAACCGGTTTTAGTTCTGGAGTCGTTATCGATGCTCGCCTCAGCTTTTCCCGGAAGCAGCAAACTCTGTCCTGGGCGGATGGAGGAAATTTTCTCGAGGTTGTTGGCTTTGGCCAGGCTTTTCAAGGAAACCTTATACAGTCGAGCGATGCTGTTGACGGTGTCGCCCTTTCGGACCAAGTGATATTGGCTTGATTTTTGATCGTTTTTAAAGAGTGATGAGGAGAGAGCTGCTACAAGTTGGTTGGTTTTACCGCCGGCGGGAAGCCTGAGGGTATACCCTTTGGGAATGAGCTTATCGCCGCTGATGATTGGCGGTCGAAGTGCCGGGTTGATGTCTTCAATGACTTCTACCGGCAAGCCGAAATGACGGGAGATATCCCGAATGTGAACGTATCCGGGAAGTCTCAGGTAATAGAAACGTGACTCGACTGCGTGACTTCCCTGGTAATTATTCTCCACATAGGTTGCGACATTTTTAGCGGCAAGGAATTCCGGATAGAAATTTCTCGCGGCAAATTTGAAGTAGCCCTTGTTATAGTTGGTGAAGATCCTTTCGTAAGAGCCCTCTTCGTTTACCGCCCGCATCGTACCGCCAAGGCCGTAATTATAGGAAGTAATCGCCAGCGGCCAATTGTTGAGGGTTCGATAGCTTTTGGCGAGGTATTTGGCGGCAGCATGGGTAGCGGTGATGGGGTCAAGTCTCTCGTCGATGATATGGTCGATTGTCATGTATTGTTTGCCGGTTTCTCTGGTGAACTGCCAAAGGCCGGCCGCCCCGATGCGGGAGTAGGCGCGGAAATTGAAGGATGATTCAACATGGGGCAGGTGGGCCAGTTCCTCCGGCAGGTCATAGCTACGAAGAATCTTCCTGATCTCGGCAATATATGGCCGTGAGGCGATCACTCCGGCGAGGAATCGCTCTTTTTGGCCGGATTGGCTGCGCACGGTATTTGCGGCCAAGGCCATATCCTGCCTGGCGTTCTTTCCTGTAAAAAGAGCTGCCACCCGCTGCTCCTCGGCGGAGCTTGGCGGTTGTATTGCCAATCTGCTGAGCATGGCGCTGTATCTTTCGCAGGCTTGCTTCTGAATGATGGTATTTTGTTGCCGCCCTCCCGGCGCATTGGGGTCAGCAAGAGTTACCACCTGGTATATCTTTGATAAATCTTCCGAGTCATGTATAACTGCCTGTCTGAGAGAATAGACGGCATAGATCTTTTCCCAGAATTGCACGTTCTTGCTAATTGTCGGATATTGCGGAAAGATCTGGCTGGTTGTTTGGGCGAACCCCGCTGTCGTAAAAAACAGCAAACTCCACAGAAGGGTGAAATACAACAGCGGCTTTGCAAGTGCAATGCGGTGGAGAGCGGTTGCGGTCATTGTGTGCGAATAATCGTATTGCCTGAGAGAATTGTCGATCAACCTTGAGTACCCTTGCAGGTTACTAGATTATTTATAGCATAAGAGAGAGAACATCGGAATATGTATATTGATTTTCAGAACGAAATATGGGGGTGGGGATGTATACACCAATAATTGCAACCTTGGGGTACATATTGTCTCCCGATCGGCAAAAGACCTTGCTTGTCCATCGGAACAAGCGGCCTGAGGATCAGCATCTCGGCAAATACAACGGCCTGGGAGGGAAAATGCTGCCGGCTGAGGATATCTATCAATGTTTGGTGAGGGAGATATTCGAAGAGGCTAATATTCACTGTGAGAAAGCGGTGTTACGTGGAACAATTAACTGGACCGGATTCGGACCGCACGGAGAAAACTGGTTTGGGTTTATCTATTGCGTCGAGCAGTTTAGTGGTACACCGGAGATGACCAACGAAGAAGGTGATCTGGTGTGGGTCGATGTCGCTGATATCTTAAAGTTGCCGATGTGGGAAGGAGATAAATATTTTTTACCATTGGTTTTTGACAATGACCCCAGGGTTTTTCATGGCTTTATGCCATACGAGAATGCTCGTCCTATAAGCTGGAGCTACTCGCGAAACTGATAGAGGTTGCAGTGCACAGACCGCATGGTATATTCCGAGTCTGGTAAGTTTTGATAGATTCTCAAGGGAATTTTGTCGTTTGGCATTTTCGAAAAGCCAACCGGCAAGAGTCTTTAAGGGCAAAAATACTTGAGGGGTGATTGACATGAGTCATGAAAGTGAACTTCGTCGTCTTGAGCAGTTTGTTGAAAAGCTCTTGGCGGGTTTTACCGAGTTGCGTGCGGAGAAGGCACGGTTACTTGAGGAATTGCAACAGCGTGAGCTTCAGATTGACGAGTTGCGGGCCAATTTGTCCTCTAAAGAAATAGAGCGCAGCGAAATAAGTCAGCGGGTCAGCAAAATTGTCGAACAGATTGAGGAATGGGAGTCGGGACTGGTGGAAGACACCGTCGAGGTGCCCGAACCTGAAGCCGTCGAGGAGATCGTTGCCAGTGAGGAGGATGAGGGTGCTCAGGATAGCGAGCTCTCGCAGGAACGGAAGGCGACCTCTGAACGTCGCGGCGAGGAAGAGGGAAGGGTACAGCAAAACCTTTTCTCGATCGGTATGCCAACCGGCCATACTTCCTGAAAGTTGAAGTTGGGGGGATGCGCTGCGGCGGGAAAAGTAATCGGGGCTGAGCTGCTATGACGGATACGGAAAGATTGGTCAAATTCGAGCTGCTGGGGCAGGAATTTAAATTTTATACTGCGGCCTCGGAAGATGAATTGCGACTGATTCTTTCAATGGTTCGGCAGCTTGTCGAAAGCGGGACCAGCCAGAGTACCGGCACCTTGCCGGTCGGTCGGATAGCCATTCTGGCATGTATGAACATTGCTTCTCAGTATATCAAACTGAAGCAAGAGTATGAGGATTACCGGTGGGATTCTGAGCAGAGGATGATTCGTCTCAGTGAGGACATCCGAGCGAAGCTTTTGACCGAATGAGGCATTCACTATAAAATGTTTTCGTTTGCCGGAAAGTCTGCTATAATTTAGTTGTTCTCTTGGCTTTTGAGCACATTAATATGCGTGGTTTTGAATCGGTAAATTTGGTTTATGGAGGTTCTTCCCCGGATTGGGAATGGGGATGGTTTTTTGGAAGTATTTTTGAGCATTAAAGATTTCGCCCGATTTTCGGGGTAGTTACGACTTCTCCCTGCACTGTTGGTGATCTTCAGTGTGTGTTGAGCCAACTCCCATAAAAAGGGCAACTCCGCTGGTGGCTGAAGGAAAATCGTTCTGCGAATTTCCCGATGCCATTATGAGGTGCCCACCTATTCATTTAGGTTTAACTTTCCTGGTGACACGGCAGTGTGGGGAAGATTTTCAACAGACGGCATTGACCGCCTGTGTTTTTCTATCTGGTTGAAGGGTTCCTCAATGGTACATGTGGTTCAGCCTTTGGCCGGTTAAACATATAATAGAAGATTGGCTTCAGCAGAAAGGTGCTGTCGGTACAGAGTACGAATACAGGGAAGCAGGATTGCTTTTTTAGATACTCTTCCAGATGAATCGGCGCATAAGGTGGTATCTGGATCAACTATTCTCACGATGGCAGGTGGGATAGCTCCTTTAATGGAGCGATATACTGGGGTTTGTTTCTACTGGTATTATGTTATCTGAATGATTAGCTGCTTGGTCGGTTTCATCCTGAGTGAAGAGAACTCCGAGGTGCAGTCCTTACGCGGGCGTGACCAGGGCCAATAGGCCCGGATGGGGTCTTGGGACCGCTTGTGTGTTTGAGGGGGATAGCCAGGGAAGGTATGTATATCCCTTCTTTGGATTACTGGTGTGGTTTTGTCGGCGCAGGGTGTTGCATGTGCTTGGTCAATGCCTTTAAGCATCGGTTATTATTCTGATATAGTCTCTAGTTAACTCAAAGTCCCTCCTGTCGTTTCTGTTGTCCTTTGCTCCCTCCTTTTTCTGTCCTGTCAATCTTCATTACGATAGGATTATTCTATGAGTTCATTAGGTTATCCATTTCTTTTTGCCTGTGCCGGTATTCTCGTCGGCTTGCTTATCGGGTTTTACCTGCGGAAGCGTGTCACCGAGAGCAATGAAAAAAGTATTAAAATTCAAAGCAAGCAGATTATCGAAAACGCCATAAGCGAGGCAGAGCGCCTGAAAAAAGAGGCCCTTCTGCAAAGCAAAGAGGCCGCCTATCAGGTCAAGCAGGCCCTCGAAGAGGAGCTTAAAGCCGAAAGAGAGGAGTTGAAGGACGAACAGCGGCAACTTAAAAGAAAAAGAGAAGGCCTGAAAAGAGAGTGGGACAGTTTTGATCGGAAACAAAATGAGCTGCTTGAAAATGAGCGTCGAGTCAGCCAGCAGGAAATCGAATGGCAGGCAAAGCATAAAGAAGCCGATGAACTGATTTCCAAGAAACGCTATGAACTGGCAAAACTTGCCGGGATAAGTCAGGAAGAAGCGAAGAAGATCCTTATGGATTCACTGGAAAGTGAGGCCAGGATGGAGGCCGCTAAAAGGCTTGCCAAAATTGAAAACGAAATGAAAATGGAGGCCGATCGCAAAGGCAAAAATATTCTCGCATTGGCCATCTCCAGATATGCCGGTGATTATGTCGCCGACCGGACGGTATCGATGGTGCCGCTACCGAACGATGAAATGAAGGGTCGGATTATCGGCCGCGAGGGCAGGAACATCAGGGCTATTGAGGCAGCGACCGGCATCGACATCATTATCGATGATACCCCCGAAGCGGTGATATTGTCCGGGTTTAATCCGGTACGACGGGAAGTAGCCCGTCAGGCCCTGTTACAGCTCATTAACGATGGCAGAATTCATCCCGGCCGGATTGAAGAAGTTGTCGATAAGGTCACCAAAGATCTGGAAATCACCATGCGCGAGGCAGGTGAGCAGGCGACCTTCGATGTTGGTGCGCACGGGGTGCATGTTGAGCTGATTAACCTCCTTGGCCGGCTGAAATACCGTACCAGTTATGGTCAGAACGTTCTGCAGCATTCCCTGGAGGTTTCTTTCCTCTGCGGAATTATGGCTTCGGAATTGGGTGTAGATGTGAAAATGGCCAAACGGGCCGGATTGCTCCATGATATCGGCAAGGCGGTTGATCACGAGGTGGAGGGCTCCCACGCCATTATCGGCCGGGATCTTGCCAAGAAATACGGCGAGCCGGAAGAGGTCGTTTATGCCATTGGTGCCCATCATGAAGAACAGACTCCGCAGAGTGTTATTGACATCCTGGTGCAGTCGGCGGATGCTTTGTCCGGGGCAAGACCCGGGGCCCGGAAGGAAATGCTGCAGAGTTATGTCAAACGCCTTGAGGATCTTGAGGCCATTGCTAATGATTTCAGAGGAGTGGAGAAATCTTATGCGATTCAGGCCGGCCGGGATCTGCGCATAATTGTCGATTCGAACAAGGTCAAGGATGAAGAGGCGACAGTGCTCAGTCAGGACGTCGCCCGGGCTATAGAAAGCAAGTTGACCTATCCCGGACAGATTCGGGTGACCGTGATTCGAGAAACCCGTGCCGTCGAATACGCAAAATAACGAGAACCATCCAAGTGACACCAACGGTTTGTAAATATGGCTTCAATTAAAGAACAGCTAGAGTTGATTGAACGGGGTGCGGTTGACATCATCGCCCGCGATGAGCTCATCAAAAAACTGCAAAAATCCGAGGCAACCGGTATTCCCCTAAAGATCAAGGCGGGATTTGATCCGACCGCTCCCGATCTGCATTTGGGACACACCGTCTTGTTGCAGAAGTTGAAACATTTCCAGGAGTTGGGGCACGATGTCTATTTTCTGATCGGCGATTTCACCGGGATGATAGGTGATCCGACAGGGAAATCCGATACCCGTAAGGCCTTGACCGTGGAGCAGGTTGCGGCGAATGCCGAGACCTACAAACAGCAAGTATTCAAGATCCTTGATCCTGAAAAAACCCAAGTAGTATTCAATAGTTCGTGGCTTGGAAAACTCACCTCCATCGACATGATCAAATTGGCCTCGGAGTTGACCGTGGCCCGGATGCTTGAACGGGAGGACTTTCGCAACAGGTTTGACACCGGCAGGCCGATCTCGATTCACGAGTTCCTCTATCCGCTGATTCAAGGATATGATTCGGTTGCTATGCAGGCGGATGTTGAACTGGGTGGCACCGATCAGCTGTTTAATGTCCTCATGGGCCGGGATCTCCAACGCTCAAGGGGAATGGAGCCCCAAGTGGTATTGACCATGCCCCTTCTTGAGGGTTTGGACGGGGTCAACAAGATGAGTAAATCACTGGGCAATTATATCGGCATTAGCGAATCGGCGGATGATATTTACGGTAAGATCCTCTCTGTCTCTGATATCCTGATGTTTCGGTATTATAACCTGTTGAGCGATCTGAGTACCAACGAGATAGCCGACCTACGGGCAAAGGTCGAGGCAGGCGAGGTTCATCCGAAAGAGGCGAAAAAGCGTCTCGCCCGGGAGCTTACCGCTCGTTTTCACAGCCCGGAGGCTGCCCAGGCCGCTGAAGATAATTTTGAGAAGGTCTTCCAGAAGGGTGGGGTGCCGGATGATCTGGCGGAGAAGCGATTTCCCGCCGGTGAGCCAATAGCTCTACCGCAGCTCATGGTTGAGGCCGGTCTGGTAAACTCAACTTCTGAAGGCCGTAGAATGATTCAGCAGGGCGCTGTTACCATTGATGGGATAAGGGCAACCGATGTAAATATGCTCCTTCCCCCTGAAGGAGAAAGACTTGTTAAGGTAGGGAAAAGGCGATTTTGTAAGGTTCTCTTCGGCTGAGAGAATTGGGAATTTTTATGGCAATGGGGAAAAGGCGAGCGTTATCCGCCTTTTCCCCATTGCTTTTTTGCTGTTCTGCAACGATTCAAAAACTCAGTGCAGAGGAGACTTCTTCTGCTTCTTAGAGCATTCCCTGCAGATTCCTGAAAATTCAACGTGATGGCCGAGGATTATATAGTTGCTGGCCTTCTCGGCGGCAAGATTAATCTGTTCCTGGACCTCCATGTCGATGTCGTCAACCTTTCCACAGGTCGAGCAGCGAATATGATAGTGAGGTTCAACCGTCGCATCAAAACGCTTCTGTGTGCCGCCAACTTCCAGTTTCAGTATAATACCGCTATCAGCCATGAGCTCAAGATTCCTGTATACTGTCCCCAATCCAATTCGTGGCAGGCGTTTGCGTACCATGTCGTAGACTTCATTGGCAGTCGGATGGGAGGTCACTTTCCCAAGTTCCTCAAGGATGATTTGCCGTTGCGTTGTCAAACGCATGTTTGGCAATTGTTCCATGGTTATTTGCTCCATTCCTGTGGTTAATGATAAGCTTTCTTAAGTGGCATATTATCCTAATTGTTAATAGTTGCAAAGAATATTTGTCTTTTTACAAGAGAAAGCGCTTTGAACCTGGCTCGGTTATCGGCTGTTAACGGGAGCTGCCCGCTAAGGTGGAGGGAATGATGTTGTCAGGTTTCTGGGGGTTGAAATAACCGAAACGAAGAAAGGGGAATTCTTCGCGGATGCGAGTCAACCATTGTCGAATGCCTAGAGCCACAGAATTTTTGGGAAAATCGAGGGACTGGAGATACCATTCCGGGTCAATATTCAAGTTCCGTAACTGCAGGAAGTCAGGACGATGGCTGCGGATCAGGTGACGCAGTGCAGCGAACTCCAGTTCTGCATCGGTGAAGCCGGGGAGAATAAAGTAGTTCAAGGAAACAAAACGGCCATGCTCCTTCATAATATCGATTGAGCGCATAACATCGGAAAAGCAATAACCTGCCGGCCGGTAATACCTATTGTAGAACAACTCCTGTGCGGAGTTGAGACTGACCCTGATACTGTCCAACCCGGCCAAAGCGAGGACCTCAACACCCTTTGGTAAGCTGGAATTGGAATTGAGATTGATTGTTCCTTTGTCCGTATGGTTGCGAATGAGCCGAATGGCCTCGGCGATGGTGCCGGTTTGCAGAAGCGGTTCACCCTCACAACCCTGGCCAAAACTGACAATAGGCGTCTCAGCTGTTTCCAGATGCGCTATGGCCATTTCCGCAATTTCATTGGCGCTTGGCACGAAGGTGATTCTGTCCTGGGTTGAGGGGCAGCATCCTGACGGCTGCAAGGAAATGCAGCCTAAACAACGGGCATTGCAGGTCGGCGAGGTTGGCAGCGGGGCCTCCCAGCGTCCAAGGAAATAATTACGTGCTGCAGGACAATTATAGGTGAGGCAACATTTGCCCAAGTGCTGGATGAGCCGGTTATTTGGGTGTTGCTTGAGCTTTTTCCGGGTCCGGCTTGCAACGGATTTTGGCCGGTACTGGTCGGCATCCTGCCGTTTGTCGGCATCGCTGCGAAATCCGGCCACCCAGAATCTATCGCGGTACCAGCCGACAGCCGTATAGGCAAAGAGCGGAAGGATCGGGGCGCCTGGTTGCGTCTGGTAGCTGCCGGTTAGAATGGCAGTGTGCGCGGGAGCCATAAAGGCGGCAACGGCCTGCACCTTGCCTCCAGTATAGGGATTTTCGGTAAGAACAACCGGCTCGTCGGTTTCTCGATCCCAACCTACGGGGAACCTGCCGGGGAGAGTAAATAGCTCACTTCCTTGCGGCAGGGGAATGAGATCCTCAGCGGAAGGGCGTATGTATGCGCCATTGCTCATTCCGGCCATGAGCAGTTCGGGAAATTCGCTTATGTTACCATCTTGATCAGCGATGAGCAGGCAGGGACTGGAGTCGGGGTGGCGCATCTACTCTCTGAGGACTCTAAATACAGAGTCGACAGCTCTGTAGATATCCAGATCATCACCGAATACATCCTGGATGGCCGGGTTCTGGATGAGATCTTCGACTATGTACTGGGTGAAATACAGGCTCACTACATTAGGATCTTGGGCAACGGTACGAACCGGAGCAATTTTCATCTGTAATTCGAATTCTTCGATGTAACCGAGTTTCAGCAGCTGGCTCTCGAAGGCTTCCTTGACGGCAGTAACTGAATTTGTCTCAATAATTTCCCGGTCAAGTAAGCGCTGAACGAGTTTTGCGGCAAATTCTTGGGCATGATCCTTCGCGCGAAGGAACATCTTGCGGCGCTCCTGTTCTCTTTTTCGATCAATGGTACGTATAGTTCTATCGGTAGCCCTGTTGGGGCTTATATTCGCTTTGGCCATTAAACTCTCCAATTGTTTGCATCACCAAAAAGTGGTGGAAGGTCGGAACCGGGACATCCGTATAATGGACTTTATAATCTGAAAAGCTAATTATCACTAGCCTAAATTTGCAATTGATTTGCTAAAATACCGGAGCTACGTGTACGATGCAGGGGAAGTTTACGTGTTTAGCAGGGATCGATTGAAAAATTCTCGATGGAGGGAGGGAATTGGCACCGTAATGACAAGAAAAAAGAGGTTTGATTGTGTACGATTTCTGTTGAAGTATGAATGATTTCCTTATATATTGCCTAGCTTGTCACAACAATGCGACCGGTCCCCCTCCGGCGCAAAATCACCACATCACATCATTTTTCAACCTAATTCATATTAGAAAGACTGGAGGTCCCCATGGTAAGAAAAGAGAGATTTGTGTTGCCCGCGTTAGTTTGTTTGTCAATGTTGGCCTTGACCGCTTGTGGTTCCAAGACTGAAACCGATCAGGCAATGAAAGTTGAGCCAAAAGCTGCAGCTGGCCCGATGGAGTCACTTGACTCAAAACCGCTGGGTATCAGCGAAGGCCGTACCACCGAAGGAATGCTGCCTGTTTACTTTGATTTTGATAATGCCAATGTTAGAAAAGATCAGGTAGCCCGTATAGAAGTAAATGCCGATTTCATTAAGAAATCCCCGAAATATGAGATCAGAATCGAGGGCAACTGTGATCCTCGTGGTACCAATGAATACAATATGGCCCTTGGCGAGCGTCGTGCTCTGAGCGCCAAGAAGTATCTGATGAATCTTGGTGTAAGTGAGGCAAAACTCAGCACCGTAAGCTACGGCGAAGAGAGATTGTTGCTGCAGGGCCAGGATGAGATGTCTTGGGCACAGAACAGAAGGGCCGATTTCGTAGTTGTACAGTAAGCGCAATCTGGAGATGCTCATGGCTTATAAGAGAATCCTGTCGGCGGGAGTGTTTTTCCTTCTTGCCTGTTTCGCGGCCCATAACAGTTTCGCCGCTGACCTGAAGATCGGTGTTATCAATGTTCAGAAGGTCATTGTTTCGTGTGAATCTGGAAAAGCGGCGAAGGAACGGTTTGATGTAAAGATGAAGGAACTGCAGGGAAGCTTCAAGAAAGAAGAAGAGGCTCTGAAGGTTCTTCAGGATGAGATTAAGAAAAAAAGTTCCGCCTGGAGTGAAGAGAAAAAGGCCGAAAAGGTACGAGAGTACCAGAAAAACGGCCGGGAACTTCAAGCAAAAACTGATGATGCTCGATTTGAGATGAAGCAGCTACAGGATAAGGAACTTGAACCGATCCTGAAAGCCCTCGAAAAGGTCGTCGAAAAATTCGGCAAGGAGAAAGGCTATACCGCAATCCTGGATTCAAAGAATGGTGTTGTTTATTTCGATGATGCAATCGAGATAAGCGATGCCATTGTTAAAAAGCTGAATGAGGCAATGGCTGGTAAGTAGATTCCTGTTCGTGTTATTGCACTATTGCTGGTATTACAAAACGATGTAGAGGGGTTTCTCTCTACATCGTTTTGTTTTTTTACGGATACGCACTTTAAGGTGCTCAGTACACTTTCAACCTACGTAGCTTCACAAAAAACAGAAACTAAAACAAATGTGTTCGCTTTTGGTACACATAAAGATCGATAGTAAGGGATGACATGGCGATTAAGAGTATGACCGGTTTTGGCCGTGGCGAGATGAGCAGCGGTGGGAGAATTTGGACCTCTGAGGTTCGATGCGTAAACAACAGATATCTTGATCTTAAAATGAAACTGCCCCGGGGCTATACTTCGTTGGAAGATCGAATTCGCCGCAAGGTTGGTGCTGCCTGTCAACGCGGACGCATTGAACTTTTTCTCTCGGTAGCCGGTGACTTTTCAGATCTCCAAGAGGTGAAAGTCCACCTGGCACTCGCCTCTGCATACAAAAATGCCCTTCAAACCATTGCCGAGGAATTTCATCTTGCTCTCGAGTTAACGCCACAGCTTATTGCCTCCTTCCCTGAAGTGTTGCTGAGGGAACAGAAGGAAGATGATCTCGAAGAGATTTGGCCATTGGTGGAAGTTGCCATTGACCAGGCAATTGGCCAGTGTGATGCCATGAGAATGCAGGAAGGTGATGTTTTGGCGGCAGACCTGACGGCTCGGGTACAATCCTTTGCTGCAACCGTGGATACCATTGAGAAAAGCATTCCGGAGCTCCTTTCGCAGCGGCGAAACTCTCTTAACGATCGTCTTGAAAAGCTGCTTGGCAATGTCCAGCTTGATCCAGGCCGTCTAGCCCAGGAAGTTGCAATAATGGCTGATAAGGTCGATGTTACCGAGGAAATTGTTCGATTGCGCTGTCACATTAAACAGTTTACCCTGTTTCTGACTGAAGATGGCGGCGTGGGAAGAAAGCTCGATTTTCTCATCCAGGAATTTCTTCGGGAGGTTAATACCCTCGCCTCGAAGATTACCGATGCAGCGATTGCCCATCTCACTGTAGACCTGAAAAGCGAGTTGGAAAAAATGCGTGAACAAGTTCAGAACATCGAATAGTCAATTATTTTTTGAGGCTCTGCCGGGCTTTGTCATGATCAAACGAAGTGGTGAAACATGCAGCTGTTGAATGTTGGGTTTGGCAATACGGTGATGGTCGAGAGAATTATCGCTGTTATTAACACTGGTTCCTCGCCCGCTCGCAAGTTGAAGGAAACAGCCAAAAAAGATGGGAAACTGGTGGATGTAACCGAGGGGCGGAGGACGAGGTCGATCATTGTTATGGACTCAAATCATGTTGTTCTGTCGTCGGTCCAACCTGACACTATTAGCCAGCGGTTGATGGCCATGAATCCTGGCTATCATCTCGATGAATATTATGGTCATCAAAAGCCCCAATCTGGAGAGCCCCTATGACCGCCGGAAGATTGTTCGTTATCTCAGCGCCTTCGGGTGCCGGGAAAACCACCCTGTTGAAGCGGGTCATGGCACGGCTTGGCGGGCTGTCTTTTTCGGTATCCCACACCACTCGGGCCCCTCGCCCGGGAGAGCGAGACGGTATAGATTATCATTTCGTATCAAAGGTGGAATTCGTGGATATGATCGCTCAGGGACACTTTCTTGAACATGCAGAGGTCCATGGCAACCTTTATGGCACGAGCAAAGAGGCCATCGACCGGCAACGCATCGCCTGTATTGATGTCATTCTTGACATTGATGTGCAGGGCGCGGCGATACTGCGGCGAAGCAGCCAGCTTGCCGCAACGCATATCTTCATTTCTCCGCCAAGCCTCAAGGAACTTGAGAAACGATTGCGGGGCAGAGGGACGGAAAATGAAGACGTGATCGCCATTCGCCTTGACAATGCTCGTATCGAATTGCAGTCTATCAAGGAATACGAGTACCTGGTGATCAACGATCGATTGGATGAAGCAGTCGATCTCCTTGCTTCGATCATTGTGGCGGAACGCGCGAGAGCCCACCGGTATCCCTCCGGACAGCCAATAGGTGATATTGCGACAGCATGAAAAGACAGGAAAAGGAAAAATTTTCCCCAGGGGAAAAACGAATTCGCTTAAGTGACGATCTGCTGTGGGGCGTTCACCCGATTTTCGAGAGCCTTGAGAAAGAACCCGAGCGGATCACCGAGATTATTCTGCAGAAGGATAAGCGGGGCGGGAAAATCGAATCAATCGTCGAAATGGCCCGCCAAAGAGGCATTAAACTGAGCTTTACTGAATCGTTAAAGCTCACGGGTGAGGGCAGTTCGGAAATTCGCCATCAGGGGGTGTTGGCGAGGATGAGTGAAACTCCGCTCGCCGACTTTGCCAGCTTTCTTGGTGAGATGGCAGAGAAAATCGCTGCAGGACAACCGGTGCGATTGATGGTCTGCGACTCACTTCAGGATCCGCATAATCTTGGAGCGATAATCCGCTCAGCGCTGGCCTCCGGTGCTGCCGGAGTGATTGTTACTCGTGAACGTTCGGCGCCTCTTGGCGGGACTGCGGCAAAGGCTTCGGCCGGAGCAATGGCCCACATCGCCATCTGCCAGGTGACAAATTTGGTTGCTGCCTTGAAGGATTTGAAAAAGGCCGGTTTTTGGATATATGGGGCGGTAAAAGACAGTGATGCTCAATCCCTATATGCCACTGACCTTACCGGCCCAACCTGCCTGGTTGTCGGCAGTGAGGGGAAGGGTATCAGGCCCTTGGTCAAAAAAGAGTGCGACGTGCTCATCTCCATTCCCATGACTGGTACCCTTGATTCTCTCAATAGTTCTGTTGCAGCTGCGGTGATTCTCTTTGAGGCATTACGGCAAACCCTCGGCAAATCCTCTTCTGCCGCTATCCGCTAAATAGGTTTGCAAATTGTTCCGCGGCACCGCCAATCGCAATCATGGCGTCGTCGTTTATCTGCATACGTAGCAAACCCCTGCCAATCCCACACCAATGCATCCGTCAACAATGAGCCAGCCTGGTGCACCCAGTCTGGATTGTTATTCGGTTAAAGACAAAAAGACCTCTTCATAGAGCTTTCGATAGCCTTCAATGCTGCTTGGGTCAAGCCATCTTTCATAGGCCGCCCGGTAGATTTCCGTTGGCCGCTGGGCCAGGAGCACCTGGTTGATTGACTTGATGACGGTTTCTCCCCAGGCGTTTTTTGAGCAGGCAACGTAGCTGAGAGACGCCTCGGGGTTGGCCTGATTTTCTTCAACGGAAAGTGTCATGATCTCGTCGCGAATACCCATGGTTTCCGCAAGATACATCGCTTCCTCGGGCAATCCCGGCAGGGCGTCGATACGGCCGGCCAGCAGCATTTTAAAGAGATTCAACGACAATTCCGGGCTCTCATAACTAAAGGTATTCTTGCTATTGCTATAGGTTTTCAACGAGCTATCAAAGGCCATGCCGTACGACCGGTTGGGTGAACGGCCAATGACCAGGGTGTTTTTCTGGAGAATCTTTGCGAGGTTGACCATCTTCTGTCCACCAAATGCCTCATATCTGTTTTTATGAATGATCAGCACCGGTGGCAGGGTAAACACACTGGGAATCGAATAATAGGCGAATTCCAGCCGTTCCGGGGTTTTGTACATGCCGACACTGCACGCTTTTTCGCCTTGCTTCCACTGCTGGTAATGGCGGGATATATTGGCCTTCATGTGGGTATGATGGTATTGCGGCAGGTTTGCTATCAGTATTTCGGTTATGACATCTTCATACCCTTGCCCTTTGAGATCTCCGTCGTGAATGAAAAAGGGCGGGGCAACAGCTTCCATCCAGGCGAGCGGGTCCTGGGCCTTTAATCCTTGTGGGTCCAAAAAAGCAAAAAAGAGCAATGAGATTGCAATAATAGAGTTTTTCAACATGGCCACGGGCTACCTCCAACTGAGATGACAAAAGAGGGAAGGGACGAATACCAGTTAAGAATTCAAGATGGAGATTGTGTTAAAATATTTTTTATTGCAGAGCCAATGGTTTCAATGGTGTACGGTTTCGAGATAAAGCCGCCTGCCCCCATTGCCAGTGTTGCCCTGACGTCATCATCTTCGGCAAAACCGCTGACTACCAATGCCTTTTGCTGTGGATGAATCTGCAAGATTTTCTCATATGTTACACGACCGTTCTGGCCGGGTGACATGATCATGTCGAGAACAAGAAGATCAGCGCTATGGGTTCCAAGATACTGCACAGCCTCTTCTCCGGAGGGCTTGACGACGACTTGATAATTCAAGGAGGTGAGGATTTCCTGAGCTATTGCCCGCTGTTGAGGTTCATCATCAACTACCAGAACACTTTCGCCGGCACCCTTGAAAATTAGCAATTCGGGTTTTGCAATAAACGCAGTCTCCGGCTTGTCGACGGCGGGGATGTAGATCTCAAAGGTAGTCCCTTGGCAATCACTAACGACATTTATCACCCCACCATGATCCTTCATGGTGTTCCATACCACAGCCAGGCCAAGCCCGGTACCGCTTCGCCCCATGACTTTCTTGGTATAAAAGGGTTCAAAAATGTGCTCAAGTTCATGGGGAGAGATGCCCGAACCGGAATCGGCAATGACGATGGTGATATACCTCCCTTCAGGGAGCAAGGACTTGTCCGCTGGGGGCAGCGGGTTTCTTTTTGTAGAAGAATTTTTCAACTCGCTAATATTTCCCCGTTTATGAGAAATCTGGGTGTGATTACGTGTGGTTATTGAAAGTGTACCCTTTCCTTGAATTGCCTCCATGCCATTGGTAATAAGATTCATCAAACATTTTCTGATATGGATGGGAGAACAACATATATTGAGGATATCGTCTGCCAGCGACTTGTTGATATCCACGAGCGGGAAGCGAATTCGCAGTTGATGAAAATCGTGGGATGCCAGGTAGTCGGTGATGAGGGTGTTGATGTTGACCGATTCCTTTGTGGCGGCAACGCCTCTGGCAACGGTCAGGAGATCAGCGACGACTTCCGCTGCATCCAGGCCGGCCTTGCGGATGGATTCGAGCGGGCGGCGCATCCGATTGTCTTTGTCCATGTCAAGGAGGAGCAATTCCGGGTAACTGATGATTCCTGAAAGTATATTGTTCAGGTCGTGCGCGACCCCTCCGGCCATAAGACCAATTACCTTCATCTTTTGGTCCCGGAGCAGTTGCTCTTCCAGGCGGCGCCGTTCGGTGATATCGATAATTACAAAACGCGCTCCGATTATCTTATCGTCATTTATGATCGGCGTTGAGCGGATGAGTATTGGAAAGGCACGGTTTCTCGGGTCGATAGCGGTAAATTCCTGCAGCCCAGGAGATTGGTTGGTCAGGGTCGCCTGGAAATATTGGCGGGCCTTGTTTTGGTCTTCATCGGCAATACATTGGAGCAGGGGTGCTGGATCTTCTGTGGCCTCCGGGAGCTTCAGTCGCTCTTTCGCGAGCTTATTGCAGTATTGAAGCGTGCCGTTAATGTCGGTTTCCAGGACCATTTCCGGGAGCAGATTGACCAGGTCGTGAAAACGACGCTCGCTTTCCTGTAAGCTTTTTGTCCGTTCCTGAATTTGCTCGGCGAGAAACTTGCTATTGAAAAATAGATAGATGGTAAATGTCGAAGCAAGTAAAAGCAGAAGAAGGAAGACCAGGATATTGAGGAGCGGGAAGATTACCCTGACATACTGCCGGCCATGAAGGGTGCCGATCGTTTGTTGTTCATGGAGAATATCTTCAACGAGATCTTTTTGGCCGATGAGACCAAAATTATACAGAGCTGATGAAATGCCATTCAAGGGTGGGCTGGCTACACGCAGGAATTCCTCTTCACCGGGAATGGAGATGTTGAGATACTGGTAATTGTTGGCCTTGATCGCTAGCTCAAGATAGGCCTTCGCACCGGCACGGTTGAGAGCCCAGGTGTCGTTGGCTATAATAATTGCGTGGGTTTGAAATTGTTTTCGATCGAGTTCGGCGTCGCGTTTAATATAAGCGAGGGAGATGGACGAAAACGCAACCAGAAAGATGATGGAAATGAGCACATAACGACAGATTTTACTGCGTATGGGATGTATCATCACGATTCGCTGGTTATTGTGAGCCGGTCTGCTGGCGCCGGAAGAAACCAGGGACCGGGTTGTGGAGTAAAGTGTCAGAAAAAGTATCCTTGAGCCAGGCATCAATGTCAAGTTTGTTTTTAAGAATAATTAAGCCGTATTAGCCTTGCAACGGATGGAGAAAAATGGAAGAGACGATCAAACTTGGAATCAGTTCTTGCCTACTTGGTCATAAGGTACGGTATGATGGTGGTCATCAGCACGATAGATTTCTCACCGACACCCTCGGCCAATATGTTCAGTATGTGCCGGTTTGCCCTGAGGTGGAGTGCGGACTTCCCATACCAAGAGAAACGCTGCGGTTGGTTGGAGATCCTGATGCTCCCCGGCTGGTAACCTCGAGAGGTGGCGAAGACTGCACCCAGCGGATGAAGACTTGGGCATCCGGCCGCTTAGAGGAGCTTGAAAAAGAGGAGTTGGACGGTTTTATCTTCAAACGCATGTCGCCCAGCAGCGGTATGGAACGGGTGAAAGTGTATTCCGAAGAGGGCATGCCGAGCAAACAGGGAGTGGGGATTTTTGCCAGAGCCTTTATGGAGCATTTTCCCAATTTGCCGGTAGAAGAAGATGGCCGTTTACACGATCCGGTGCTGCGGGAAAACTTCATTCAGCGGATCTTTGTCCACAAACGCTGGAAAACCTTGTTGGCGACGACGAGAAAGAGGGGTGGGCTGGTTGATTTTCATACCTCCCATAAATATCTCATCCTTTCGCACAGCGAGAAGGATTACCGGGAAATGGGGCGGCTTGTGGCGAGGGCCAAAGACATTCCCGATAAAGAACTTTTTGCCCGTTATGAAGAGATGTTGATGGCAGCCTTGCAGAAAAAGAGCACGATTAAAAAACACGTCAACGTGCTCACGCATATCTTTGGCTATTTCAAGAAAAATCTTGCTCCAGACGAAAAGCAGCTGGTGCTGGAGGTCCTCGAACAGTACCACCAGGGTCTTCTCCCCCTGATTGTGCCGATGACGTTGATGAATTTCTTCGTCAAGAAGTTCAAGGATGAGTATCTGGCCAAGCAGCGCTATCTAAACCCGCATCCCTTGCAGCTCAAGCTTCTCAATCACGCCTGAGCTCTGGATAACCAAGGAACGCTGTACCCTCATGAAATCCCTGTCGCAAGAGATCGGGGCAATTCATGAGGGTAGGTATGCGACTGTCGGGGAGGGCTATTTTTTCTTCTCGGCAATCTTTGCTTTCAATAGGGCACCCAGGCTTCCAACCTCACTTGCCGATTTCTTCTTTTTCGCCTCGACAATAAAGGCTTTATATTCGGTGCGCTCTTCTTCGTCTTTATTCTCTGGAGATACATAGTCGACTGGGATGAGACTTATACGTTTCTCGGCAAGAGCGATGCTGTCGATTTTCACCTCAATATTCTGGCCGACCTCCATGACCTCCCGGGGATGGTTGATTCGCCGTCCGCCGCCGAGTTTTGAGATGTGAAGCAGGCCGTCAATTCCTGCAGCCAGGGTAATAAAGGCACCAAACTGTGCCAGTCGTGCCACCGTGCCCACGTGGATTGATCCTTCCGGGAAGCTCTTTATGCCTTCGACCCATGGGTCGGCCATGGTTTCCTTGTAGCTGAGGGAGATACGGTCGTTTTCCCAATCGAGTTTCTTGATGACAACCTGGACCTTCTGGCCGACACTGAAATATTCATCGACCTTTTCCACCCGGCTCCAGCCTATTTCAGAAATAGGGATGAGGCCATCGACACCACCGAGGTCGACAAAGGCACCAAAGTCCCTGATCGAGCTGATAACGCCTTCAACGGTCTGCCCCTCTTTGAGGGTTTCCTGCAGTTTTTCCCGGACCTCCTGCCGTTCTGCTTCTTGAATGGCCCGGGCCGACAGTACGATGTTTTTGCCGTTTTCCTCAAATCTGGTGATGAGGAACTTCATATGGGTTTCCAGATAGGTTTTGGCTGCATCCTCGACCCGGCGCAGGCCCATCTGGGAATATGGGCAGAAGCCGCGGACATTGCCGCCGAGGGTGACTTCGAAGCCGCCTTTTATTTCCGCCTTAACAAACCCCTCAACCGGAATGGCAATTTGGAAAGCCTCGGCTAGATGGCTGTTGCTCGAACCGCCGCCAATAGAGGTGGTGAAAAGCTGTTCGGAGGATTTAGAGCGCAGGAAATAAACATCAATGACATCACCGATTTTATGAGTAAAATTACCCTCACCGTCGCGGATTTCCGAACTATTGATAACCCCCTCGCTTTTGCTGCCCACGTCGAGAAAAGTTGACTCATTGTTTATCCCGACTATGGTGGCTTTAATTTTCTGTCCGGGAGTCAGGTGCCTGATTTTTTTGGTTTCTTCTGCTTTGAACAGATCTTCAAAGCTTTCACTGAGTGTATCTGTCATGTCATTCCATTAACAAAACTGCGATTTACGGTTGCTGTCAGGCAGGAACCCGACACCTTCACCAGGATGGAGCGGCAATATTGCTCAGGTAATCGGCATTTGCCTCATGGTAGCTTCCGATGCCCTGAAGGCTTGGAGTACCTCGGGACCCAAAAACCATCACCCCGCACACCTTGCATCTTCTGGCCGCCAATGTCAAGAACAGCGTAGCGTGTCTGAGATCGACCCCCCTTGTTCCTATTTATAAAATACAAGGCAATCAACCATTTTCCTCTTTTCTGTCTAGTGGTTGGGGAGATGGATCGCCAGCGATATAACCTGATCACCTTCGCGAAACATCAGTCTTTTGTCGGCCATATCCCACAGAAATTTGTCAAGGGCCGGCTTGGTAATGTTTGGGAAAGCCGTGCAAATTGCCGATATGTTGTGCGGCGCACTACAAAACAGGTAGATTCTTCGTGATATCCCGCGGAGACGGTGCTGGAGACACGGGCCGGTCAATTGTTCTTGTGAGATGATCAGAAAATCACCACCATCACGGTAATAAAGCGGCGGCAGGGCCAGGTTTCTCCTGCCTTCGTGGAAGGTCTGCCATTTTTTAAGCTTTTTAATAACCGGTTTCCAAAGCTGGCGCTGTCGTCCCCTGTCTCCACGGTAGCCATTGGTGATCATGGTCATACCGCGCAGGATGTTTTCGGGGAAAAGATTGCGGTTTTTGCCATGGGGGGTTATCGCCTTGATTGAGAAATCGCGTGGTCTTTGGTGGATGGGCGAGCCATAGCCTAGGAAAAATGCTGCCGCCTGCAGAGGGGCGAAGGGGAGGACGAAGTCGAGATTGTAGAGGGTTTCGGCTATTTCCTCGGGGGTGGAGCCGGGAAACTCAGTGATGATGTTGCCCTCAAGGTGTATTCCACTGCTGCAGCATATTTTCATGGCAGCTATCGTATCCATTACCGTGGTGCCTTTTGCCATCTTTTTCAGAAGAGATACCGACAGGGCTTCAATACCCACCTGGACGGTTCGCAGTCCACCACTGCGGTACAGGGCCAGGCGCTCCTGGTTGGTGATTCCCCTGATTTCTGCGAAGAAATCGAGATCCATTAGGCCGGCGGCGATGCTTGTGAAGAAACGGTCTGCCTGACGTGGCGGCAGGGCATTATCGGCAAAGGCAAATTGCAGGCAGCCGTGGGTTTTGGCAAGAGATTGTACCTCCTCCTTCATCCTGTCATCGTCTTTTGTCCGGTAATCCGGCCATTGGAGATTAAGATTGCAGAAGGAACAGCGATTCCACCAGCAGCCACGGGAGAACTCGATGGGCAGCACCGGAATAAACACCTGGTCAGGGAAAAGCTCGCGAACTTCCTGGAAATAGGGCGAAAAATTGGGAATTGGCAGATCATTGAGGACTATTTTTTTTGACGAAACGGCGGGCAATCCCAGCGGCTGGCGGCTGAGAATTTCTTTTGCCAGGGTTTTCTCCTGGCCGTCAAGGTAGCGGCAGAGATGGAGGAGAGATACCTCGCCTTCGCCATCTATGAGATAATCAATATCCCCGAATCTCTCGAAAAGTGATGTGCCGACGGCACCGGAGCACGAGGATCCGCCAAAGACGATTGGCAGATGCGGAACCCTCTCCTTGAGTTTTGCGGCACAGTACAACGAAGGCAGGGTCTGGAAGAAACACACGGACATGCCGACCATTCTATAAGAGTGCCAGTCGGTCGTTGCGAGCCATTTTGCCGTACTGTCGGTAACCAGTTCAATTAATTCCTCGAAGTCCGCTATTTCCCGGTGCTTTTTTCCGATACTTTGGTGAAAGAGGTGTTTTGCCTTGCCACCCATTTCGGGAAAGACAAGTGGCGCAAAGAGTGCCTCGCCTGCCCATCCGGAACGGGCAATGAGCGTGTAGGTGTCGATGCCAATGGCCTTAGCGAGGTGGAGGTAGGGATGAAAACAGTCAGCAGTGCAGGTTGATTTCTCTTCCAGGTAAGCCTTCAGTGTGGCCAGTTGCAGGGACGGCCGATTAAATATCGGCCAGGGCATGGAAACAAGGGCAAGCCTGAATGGGGTGGATGTGTCACCGGTCATCTTATTGGCGGATGATCTCTGTTCCCGGCGGAGGGGCAAAGGTGAAGATGGCCTCGATTTCCTGCTGGGTCTTGTCGGTCATTGCTGTATCAACCTCAATGTCACTGAGATTTAGGACGGTGAGGGTGCCGAAATGATCACGGATCTTGATGCGGCGGATAAGTGAGCTTGCAGACACATAGAGATGGATATCCTGAACCTGGGAGTGCTGTGTCTTTGGAATAATCTTGATGACCTTGAATTCCATCTCGTTGGTGGATTGCTCATCCTCGTTGGCAGGACGGATGTGAAAATCCCGTGCGATATTCCCCCTGCCGGTAAAAAAGGCATAGGTTAGGTCGGTTTCAAGCTGTTCGGCCGGACTGATGATAAGTTGTTTGAGGTTGGCGAAATACATGGAAAAAGTAGTGCCGTCACTGATCAGTACCTGGTGTTCGGGGCTGGTGTAGTCCCAGCGCATCCGGGCCTTGCCGTTATCCTTCAAAAAGACCGCCCGGCCGGATCCCTGGCGCGGCCGTCCTGTCATTTCGCCTTGGATATCCTGGTAGAAATTAAAATTGAGACTCTTCATGGCGTCATAGCGAACCTGTAGCCGTGCGGCAATATCCTCGGGATATTCAACAGGTGGTGCCTCGGCACGAACCATGGTGGTTGTGAAGGTTGCAATCAGGATAATAAGCTGGGTCAGGCGAGCAAGCATTGCCATTGGGTCCTTATACGGGTTGAAGGGCAATTGGACGGTGAAAAATCTGCTCAGCAATAGACTGAGCCGATTCGGTGAGATCGGTGACAAAATATCTGTTTTGGGCCGGATTGTGGGTCATGTCCGGCAATAGTATTGCCTCATCTGCAAGATATCGTAGGAGATATTCTGCAACTGCGACGGAGGAATCGATAAGGCATACTTTCTTGCCGATCCTGGGTTGGATCAGATGTTTAAGGAGCGGATAGTGGGTGCAGCCGAGCACCAGGGTGTCAATCTGCTGGTCTTTCAGGGTATGCAGATAACGACGGAGGATCATCTTCGTTTCCCGTTTGCTGACCCAGCCCTCTTCGACGAGGGGGACGAGCAGGGGACAAGCGGTAGAGCAGACTTTATGTCCAGGATTCTGTGCGAGGATCTTGGTTTCGTAGACACCGCTGCGAATGGTGGCGCGGGTGCCAATGATCCCGATCCTGCCGTTTCGGGAATGGGCAAGAGCTTGTTCGACCGCCGGGCTGATGACCTCGATGATTGGCACGGTGAATTCCTGGCGGAGACGGTCGGTCGCAACGCTTGAGGCGGTATTACAGGCGATGATGATCAATTTCGCACCGTTATCCAGCAGAAATCGCGTGTTTTCTATGGAGTAGTCGATAATGGTCCTGGCACTCTTGGTGCCGTATGGGGTGCGGGCAATATCTCCCAGGTAGAGCAGGGGATAGTTCGGCAAAAGCTGTTCAACGGCCCGGGCTACGGTCATGCCGCCGACGCCTGAATCAAAAATACCAATCATGAAAATTTTAGAGTGTTAAGGTGGGTCCGGCTGCGGAGTGGACATGCAGTAGTCGGCAAAGGGCAACAAAGATAACGCGACAAACATAACAGAAAACCGGGAAGACAACAAGCGGACAGCAGCAAGGGAATGCGGGAGATGGGTGTTTATAATACCGGTTGTTGTCTTACAATATATTGACAGATGATTTCATGAGAATTATTTTGCCTCCATCTCGCAAGGGATGGGAGTGGTTCTGAACACCGTGATTGGCGGGTATGTTCAGTTATATACAAGAGATAGCCAATTATTTAGCGCAATAGGTGGATAGGATATGCCAGTTTACGAATACGAATGCAAGGAATGCAACAAGGTTTTCGAAGTTCAACAGAAGATGGCCGACCAGCCATTAAGCAACTGCCCCGAGTGCCAAGCGCCGGTCAAAAAACTCGTATCCATGAGTTCCTTTCAGTTACGCGGCGGCGGTTGGTACGCTGATGGCTATTCGTCCACTTCCGGCTCCGCCAAGCCTGCCCCAGCCGCTGCCAAGCCCGCCACGCCATGTCAGGCTGGTGCCGGGTGTGCCGGCTGTCCTGCTGCGGCCGGAGCTTGATCCCTGCCGATCCTTACTTCGTTTGGCCGGAGATGATGGCCATCGCATCGCCATAAGAAAAGAATCGATAGCCCTCCTTGATCGCCGTTTGATAACAGTCAAGGAGGGTTTCTCTGCCGCACAATGCCGCAACCAGGAACATCAATGATGAATCCGGCAGGTGGAAGTTGGTGATGAGATTATCGATCACCTTGAAACGGAATCCCGGATAGATATATAGGTTGCACCAGCCGTTCTTGGCTTGCAATCGGCCGGATGCCTGCGCCGCATACTCCAGGGTCCGGACGCTGGTAGTGCCCACCGCCCAGATCTTTCCTCCTCTTTCTTTTGTAGCTTCCACAGCATGCACGGTCTGTTCGGGGATGCTGAAATATTCCTCATGAATGACATGGCGGGTGATATCTTCTTCCCTGACTGGAGCGAAGGTCCCGTAGCCGACATGCAGAGTTACCTGACCGATACGTGTGCCTTTTTTGCCGATTGCCTCCAGTAATTGGCCGGTAAAGTGCAGGCCGGCAGTGGGGGCGGCCACCGCTCCCGGGTGACTTGCGTAAACAGTCTGATAGCGGTGAACATCGTCGGCAGTGCAGCCTTCTTTCCTGGTTATGTACGGTGGCAGCGGTACCTGGCCGCATGTGCCGAGGGTCTTCGTCAGTCCGGTTGCCGCATCAAAATGCAGTTGCAGTTTAACCTTGCCGTTTCCGAGGTCTTCGGTGATGGTGATAGTGAGGGCCGGATTGATAGTAATGCTTGTTCCCGGCTTGGGCCGCTTCGACGATTTGATCAGGGCGGAGGTTGTGGCTATTCCTTCCTCACCTTCTGCAACATTTGGATATTCAAGCAAAAATACCTCTGTTTTGCCGCCGGACTGTTTCTGCCCGTGCAGTCTTGCCGGAAATACCTTGGTATTGTTGACGACCAACATATCCTCTGCGCCAATCAACTCAGTGAGATCACTAAAGCGCCGGTGAGTGAGGCTTCCATCTCTCTGGTCAAGGACCATCAATCGGGATTCGTCCCGCTTGTCGGCAGGGTGCTGGGCAATACAGTTTTCGGGAAGATGGTATCTGTAGGCAGTTAAGGAGTGGTCGTTATTCATGGTGGTACACGAAGGAAAAATGGCGTTCTGCGTATGGCGGGCGATGCAGAGAGTGAATTTATACGTTAAGATATCCCTCGTGATGAGGGATTCAATAACAGCTTTGAGTTAGTTGATCTTCCTCTTTTTGCATGCCGTGGTTGGCAGCTCATGGGGAAGTCATGTTGGTTCCTTTGTCGGACACTATTTCTAATTTTTAACATCGTAAAATTGACCTCCATACCATGATCCTGGCCCTTGCCGCAACCCAAATAGAGATGCAGCCTTTTCTCCAGCAATGGCCTGGGGAAGTGCCACCATGCCTGACCTTGGAGACTGGCGTCGGGCCGACGGAAACCGCCGTTCGTCTGACCAGGTTTCTCTCCATCACCCAGAAGAAGGTGCATGCGGTGGTACATTTCGGTGTCGGTGGCGCGTATCTGCAGGCAAGTACCGAAGGCCAGCCGCAACTCCTCGATATCTGCCTTGCCGAGCAAGAGGTTTTCGGCGATCTCGGTATCTGCTTGCGGGATGGTGTTGATTATCTTCCCGCCGCACTCACCGGCGTGGTGGCGTTTCAGCTTGATACGGCCCTGCACAGGCAAGGTCGGCAAATTTTAGAAAGCCTTGGAATATCAACTTTTTCAGGTACTTTTATCACTGTCAATTCCATAACAGCCACCCGGCAGCGCGGGGCTATGTTGCAGCAGCGCTGGCAGGGACTATGCGAAAATATGGAGGGCGCGGCGGTGGCCAGGGTTTGCCGGGAGTTTTCCATCCCCTGTTTGGAGTTACGGGCTGTTTCCAACTTCGTTGAGGATCGCAACCCGGAAAAATGGCGGTTGCGCGAAGCCTGTCTGCGAGCGGCGGAAGGCGCTGCTCTTCTAATCAAAGGAATGTCCGTATGACCACACCCCTTACTCTCGGCTATTCACCCTGCCCCAATGATACCTTTATTTTTTACGCCCTGGTCCATGGCAAAATCCCCACCAAAGGAATCACCTTTTCCGAGCCTTTGTTGGAGGATGTCGAACAGTTGAATCAATGGGCCATGGCCAGCTGCCTTGATGTCACCAAGATGTCCTTTCATGCCTTTGGTCATGTTCAGGATGAATACTGTATCCTTGCGGCCGGCAGCGCCCTTGGCCGGGGGTGCGGGCCGTTGTTGATTGCCCGGCTGGATCTTGCGGCGGATACCCTGCGAGGCAAGCGGATTGCCATCCCCGGCAAGCTCACCACCGCCGCCTTGCTGCTGCAGTTGTTTTTGCCGGATTGTCTCGAATTGGTGGAGATGCGGTTTGATAGGATAATCGCTGCCGTTGCCAGCGGTGAGGTGGATGGTGGGGTGATTATCCACGAGTCCCGTTTTACCTACCAGGATACCGGTCTTGTCTGTATCCAGGATCTTGGCAGGTGGTGGGAAGAGAATTACGGCCTGCCTATTCCTCTTGGATGTATTGCGGCGCGGCGGAGCCTTGGGAAAGAGAAGATAGCGGCGATCAATCAGGCCATTCGAGAAAGTGTCGACTATGCCTTTTTGCACCCCGATGAGTGTCTTCCCTATATTCGCAGTCGTAGCCAGGAGATGGCCCCGGATGTAGTGCAAAATCATATTGCCTTGTACGTTAATGATTTTTCAAGAGATCTTGGCGAAGAGGGCCTTGCCGCCATCAAGGCCTTCCTGGAGATGGGAAGAAGGGCTGGGATTTTGCCGCAAAGTAAGCGAAGCCTCAGCGAGGATGGGCTATGACTCACCGGAAGGAGGGGCAGGAAAAGGCCCAGGGACCTATTGTGACGGGTTTTTCCCGCCTGCCGATCTTCCGTGTTTGCGGTGGCAGCGATGCATCTCGCGGCGAATTTGTTCGTCGGCTGATGACCGAATTGCCTGCGCGAGCCCTGACCGGGTTTTTTTTGCGGCGAAGTGATGGCAATACCCCGTATACCCTGACTTTACTTGCCAGGCGGTACGATCTGGTTCTTGTAAACAGTGACGTCGAGGCTGCCGATCAGCCGATAACTCTCGTTGCTTACGCTGAAAGAGATAATGGCGAGTCTCCGTGGTTGGTCAGTGAGGCGGAAGGGCTGCCCAGTCTATTGTCTCGATTTCTTGAAAAATTATCGGAGTGTTGTCTGCGTACCCCGGTTTGGGCTTGTGTGTTGATTGGCGGCAAGAGTTCGCGAATGGGCCGTCCCAAACATCTCATTAAGGATAAAGAGGGTAGGACCTGGTTGGAAAATACCATCGCCACCCTGCGGCCTTTGGTTGACGGCATTGTCGTCTCCGGTGGCGGGGTGCTCCCCGAATCGCTCGCCGACACCCTGCGGTTACCCGATATTCCTGGTGTTTCCGGTCCGTTAACCGGAATACTGGCGGCGGGACGATGGCAGCCACTGGTGTCCTGGCTGCTGGTGGCCTGTGATATGCCGCAGGTTTCCGCCGAGGCGGTGACCTGGCTGCTGGCTGACCGCCGTCCTGGCTGCTGGGGGCGGGTGCCCAAATTTGCCGGCAATAAGCGCCTTGAACCATTGCTTGCCTGGTACGATTTTCGCTCGATGCTTCTCTTTGAGGAACAGCTGTATACCAGGAACCTGCGCATTGGCGAATCGGCCGGTGATTCGAGAATTGACCATCCGGTGATATCCGAAGAACTCTGTCGATCCTGGGAAAATATTAATACGCCCGAGCAGTTACAGAAGGTGCAAGAAAGGTAGGAAGAGCTGGCCTGTACCGGGTAATAGTCCCGGTTGAACCTCCGCAAGACGCTACGAGCCGTCGGATTCAGGCTCTTGTTCGCTGAAGTTTTTCATCACCACGCATTTTCTGCAAACCGCCATTTTCTTTTCCCAGGAAGTACAGACAGCACTTTCACAAATGGTGCCGCTGATAAACCAGCAGAACTGTCCAGAGGCAAATTCCCAGGCTGGGCACAGGTTTCTTTTCTCTTCCGGGCAGCTTCGCAGGTCCCAGCAGTTGGCATTATTCGTCTGGTGGTATTTTCTGGCGAGGAGGAAGACGAGCTGTCTCTCGACATGGACCGGTATAGTCCGCCAGCCCTGTTCATAGCTGCAGACGGCCTTGAGGGAGATGCCAAGGAGATTGGCAATCTCTTTCTGGGTCTTGTCCAGTTTTCTGCGGATGTCGAGGAATTCCTTACTGTTCATGAGCCACATGGGGGGAGTGAGGGCGGGTGCTCTTTTTGCGGCATAACCGCTTGAACCATCGCCTTGATGTGCCACACAGTAACACATGAGGAAGGTTGTATGCAAACAAAGAAAGGGCCACACTGTGGGCCGGTAAAATGGGGGCAGAGCAAAAAATAGCAGGCGGCGCTTGGAAATGGGAGGCTCTTGGGAAAAAGTTCGGACCATTTTCTTTTTGTGAAAACAAATATACAATATATCTACGGCTGACGACGGACTCTGCCGCAAGACTCGCACTTCATTTGCCACAGGGAAAGGGGCAGCCATGTTGCTTGATTCCAACGAGGTACTCGCCGATTTTGATCCGCACTTTAAAATCTTCCACGATCTCATGCCGTTTAAGGTGCAGGAGATTCTTCTCGTCTCCAGCCTCTATGATGCCTTTATCATGGAAGAAGACGGCAGCCTGGCAACCCGGCTTATCAATGAATACCATGGACTTAATCTCAGCAAACCTCCCAGAATTACCCGTGCCTCCACCGCAACCGAGGCCTTGAATCTTCTCGACAGGAAGAAGTTCGACCTCGTTATCACCATGCCCTATTTAGGGGGAATGGATGCCTTTGGCCTCGGGGCGGCTATCAAGAAGGTCAATCCTAATCTGCCGGTTATCCTTGTCGCCCACAATATTCGTTCGACCTTTCCGGAAAAGGTCGACAGCGGCTGGATCGACAAGATTTTTCTTTGGTGCTGTGAGGCCGACCTGTTGCTCGCCATTATTAAGAATGTCGAGGATCATCGAAATGTCGATGGTGACACGAAAAAGGCCATGGTCAGGGTTATTATCTATGTGGAGGATTCTCCTCTTTACCGCTCCCTTTTCCTTCCCCTCATCTACAGTGAGGTGGTGCGGCAAACCCAATCGGTGCTGGACGAAAGCCTCAATGAACGGCACCGGATTCTCCGCATGCGGGCCCGGCCGCGAATCCTCATGGCCACCAACTATGAAGAGGCCATGGCCCTTTACCAGGCGTATAAACCCTACGTTTTTGGGGTAATTTCCGATGCCAGATTTCGCCGGAACGGGGTTTTGGATAATGAGGCCGGGATTAACTTTCTTCGTTTCGTCCGAAGTGAAATCGAGGACTTACCCCTTCTCATGGTCTCAACCGAAAATCGCAATCGCCGGTTGGCAGAGGTGATCCCGGCGATCTTTATCGATAAAAACTCTCCGACCATTAGAGATGAAGTGCATGGTTTTTTTCTCAAGCACCTGGGGTTCGGTGATTTCATTTTTCGTCTGCCCAATGAAACCGCTATCGGCTCGGCGGCAAATCTTCAGGAATTTGAAGAACAACTGCGGGTGATCCCAGAGGAATCGCTGCGATACCATACCCTTAGAAACCATTTTTCCAACTGGGTCATGGCCAGGGCGGAGGTTACCCTGGCGCGCCGTCTTCATAAGGACTATGTGCTGAATATCGATAACCTGGCAAGTATCCGCGAAGATCTGATCTATAAGGTGCGCACCCTGCGAAAATTACGCCAGCAGGGGGTGGTGGCCAAGTTTTCCGCCGCGGACTATGATGAAGAGATCATGGATTTCGTGAAGATCGGCGGGGGATCGATGGGCGGCAAGGCGAGGGGGCTTGCCTTTATGTGGGCGTGTTTGCAGGGGGTGCAACGCAAGGATTCGGTATTAAGCACCCATACGGTGACCATTCCTAAGACCTGTGTCATCACCGCCGACGGTTTTGATGCCTTTATAGAGGAGAATAACCTCAATATCAACCACTTGGTCCCAGATGAGCAGGTTGCCGATATGTTTCTTGATGCACCCCTGCCCGCCTGGCTCAGACAGGAACTGCGGGCATTTCTTCAAAGGTTTGACAAACCCCTTTCCGTTCGTTCCTCTTCTCTTCTTGAAGACGGCCATTTTAGGCCATATGCCGGACTGTATTCCACCTATTTCCTGGCCAATAATCACCCTGATTTCAATGAGCGGCTGAGCCAACTGGAAAGCGCCGTCAAGCTTGTCTATGCCTCAACCTGGTTTGAGAACCCCATCGCCTTTACCCGGGTGGCCGGACGTGCCCGGGAAGACTCCATGGCGGTGATCATCCAACAGGTGGCCGGGGGCCATTATGGAGATTATTGGTATCCGGCGATCTCGGGAGTTGCCCAGTCGCGGAACTTTTATCCGGTAATGGATATGCGTGCCGACGAGGGAATTGTCCATATCGCATTGGGAGTTGGCAAAACGGTTGTTGAAGGGGAAAAGTCATTGTGGTTTTCTCCGGCAAGGGCGCAGAAACTGGTACAGTTTGCAAGCGTCGACAATATGTTGAAATCCAGCCAGAGGCAATTTTACGCACTGGATATGACGCCAAAGGGCTGTCTGCAGCGGAAAAATGCCAACCTGGTGCTGCGCAATATTCAGGATGCGGAAGCGGAGATGCCGGTGACCATGCTCGCCTCGACCTACATTGCCGAGGAAGACAGGGTGCGGGATGCCAGCCTGCCGGGTCCGAAGATCATGACCTTTGCGCCGATTCTCAAATACTCCGGCTATCCGCTGCCAGAGATACTCAGCGAACTGCTGAAGATCGGCAAGGCCGGTATGGGCGGGGAGGTTGAGATAGAATTTGCCGTACATCTCAACCGGGAATTGGGCAAATCGGTTTTGTATTTTTTGCAGATACGGCCGATGGTGACCGGTGGCGAGATGGCCGATGTGCAGATCAGCGATCATGAGGTGCAACAGGCCTTCTGTTTCGTCAGTACCTCGCTGGGTCATGGGTGTTACACAAATATTGCCGACATCATTTATGTTCGGCAGGATACCTTCGATATTGCCAGGACCCGGCAAATGGCCGAAGAAATTGGCGCGATGAATCGCAAACTCCGGCGCGACAAGACGCCGTTTCTGCTTATCGGTTCAGGCAGATGGGGGTCGGCTGATCCATTTTTGGGGATCCCGGTACAATGGGCCGACATCTCCGGAGTGGCAGCAATTATTGAGATCAGCGACAGCAAGATCAAGGCTGATCCTTCCCAGGGGACGCATTTCTTTCAAAATATTACTTCCCTCGGCATACCCTATCTGACCTTGAATGAAAGTGTCAGCCGGGCAAAGGATCGGAGAACTGATTTCTTCGATTGGGCTTGGCTTCTCAGTCAACCCATAGAGGAAGAAAAAAAATATATCCGCCACATCCGCCTCCGCCATCCCTTTATTCTGAAGTGTGACGGTATTCGCGCCGAGAGTGTGTTGTTGTGTCAGGACAAGAACTCCGCCGGAGAGGATGGAGTTGCGAAGGTGGAGGGAGATGAAACCCATGGAGCATTTGCTGAAGGCATCGATCAGCATTGAAGCGGTTTTGTGCTGATTGGGTTTTCGCGATGTTGGCTTTTAAAATAGAAATTTTGCAGATGGTCTCAACATGAATTGCCAGGCGAGGAAGATGATCGAAGAAGGTGTGAGCTGCGAATACGACGATCGTTGCAGGAGGGAGTTTCGCTCCTTGCATGCACGGGTACAGCACCTATTCATCGACATTGACATACCCTGTCCCTACGGTTTGCCCTACACGGCGACTTTTCACCAGGCAACCTTCGCACCGCTTGGCGATCGGGCCATGGAGCTGTTTCTGGCCGCCGGTTACCGGCGGAACGGCAATAATCTCTATAATATGTACTGCCGCGAGTGTGCAGCCTGTATCCCCATTCGTCTGCACCCCGAGGAGTTTTCGGCCAACCGCAATCAGAGGAGAACCCTTGCCAGGAATCAGGATGTTGTGAAGGCTCTCTCGCCCTTGCAGCCGACACGAGAAGAGTATCTTCTCTGCGAGAAGTTTCTGCAGACCCGGTATCCCCGAGAAAACAATACGGCTATTGGCTATTTCCGCGACTTTTTTGTCAATAGTATTGTTAACAGTGCCGAATTGCAGTATCGCGTCGACGGGCGGCTGGTTGGCAGCGCGATTATCGATATTGGTTACAATTGGATGAACGCTGTGTATTTTTATTTCGATCCCGATGAATCGAAGAGAAGCCTCGGGACCTACAATATCCTCTGTCTTATTGAATTGTGCCGGGAATGGGATATTGAGTTTCTCTACCTTGGCTACTTTATTCCCCCTGTTCCGGCGATGAGCTATAAAGGGAGTTTTCATCCACACTATCTGCTTGTTGACAACAATTGGCAGCGGAAGGGGTAGTCGAGAAAGATGGTTGATCGTTTACGGTAACTTGCAGAGATGACAAATAATAATGAGCTAAATCCTTCGGGGGCGAGACAGTGGTGGGAGGCACAGGGCGATGGAACTGTGCGCTGCGGCCTCTGCGCCCATCAGTGTTGCCTGCGGGATGGCCAGCGGGGCATATGCGGCGTACGGATCGGCAGAAAGGGCCGGATCGACAGCCTCGTCTACGGGCGGGTGGTTGCCGAGCATATCGATCCGATCGAAAAGAAACCGATTTTTCATATGCTGCCGGGAAGTCTTTCCTACTCAATTGCCACATTTGGGTGCAATTTCCGCTGCATGCATTGCCAGAATGCCGGCATATCTCAAGTGTCCCGCGATATGGCTGTCGATAATTCAGGAACTTACAGAAGTCCCGACGAGATAGTTGCTTTGGCCTTGGCCGGTGGATGTCAATCGGTTAGTTACACCTATGTCGAACCGACAGTCTTCTTCGAATATGCCTATGACTGCTGTTTGACGGCATCTGCCGGTGGGCTAAAGAACGTCTTTGTATCCAACGGGTACATGACAAAAGAGGTTATTGCGCGGCTAACAATGGTGCTGACCGCTATAAATATCGATCTAAAATCTTTTAGTAACGACTTTTATAAAAAAATCTGCGGCGCGCGGTTGTCGCCTGTTTTGGATGCAATAGGCCTTTGCAGGGATGTCGGGATTTGGGTTGAGGTGACGACTCTCGTTATTCCGGGTTTAAACGACAGCGATGAAGAGCTCAAGGGCATTGCATCCTTTTTGGCAAAGATCGATCCTTCTATTCCCTGGCATGTTTCCGGATATCACCCTGCCTACCGCATGGCAGCCCCACCTACGCCGGAGGCGACTCTCCGGAGGGCTCAGGCCATCGGACTGGATCAAGGCTTGCACTATGTGTATACGGGCAACAGGCCGGGGTCCGGAGGTGAGGATACCTATTGCCCGGGCTGTGGCCTTGTAGTGATCTCGCGAAAAGGTTTTCGGGTAGCGGCCAATCGGCTTATTGCTGGGGCTTGCCCACAATGTGGGACATATATCAACGGTGTTTGGCGGTAGCCGTGATGGTTATTTTGTCCCGGAGTTCTTGAGGAAAAGAGTCCGGCTGACCAAGGTGAGGAGGATTGCAAAGAGTGCCGCCGTGATTCCAAGCAATACGTTATAGAAAGGTGGCGCTGCCAGGGCCAGGCGGATTATTAGGGTCGACAAGGCAAAACCCGAGTTGCGAAAAACGGCATAAAAAGATGGTTGAAAACACTGGGAAATGAGAACGACAAGGACATCCGTCAATATCAACAGTGTGTAGAATTCGTGGAAAAAGTCACTGCCTGCTGTACCCCGGATCGTAGCAAAAACATTGAAGATTCCCATCATTGTAAAAATAGTCAGGAGAACCAGGGCTATCCCCTTTTTTGCAGCAACGAAGCCATAGAGATCTCCCGGGCGCATTTTCTCGTCGGATGCCCGATGGTGTATGAGATAGTAATACCCTAGCAGGGCAAATATCAGCAGTGCACCAAATCCGTCGGAGAGAATACGTAATACCGCCTGTTGATTGCCGGCAAATGTGATTGGTTCCGGGAAATAGGACAATTCTTTAAAGGCATTTCTAAGCAGAATGAGAGAAAGAATTTCAAATTGTTTGCCGACAGACCGGCTGAAAGAACAGGGGATGGTGAAGATGAGGCTGATGACCTCGATAATGAGAACGACGGTAAAGGCACCTTGTACAGCAAAGAAATGATTTCTAGGAATAGATGGGGCAAGAGCAGCGGGGAGAAGGCCACGGCGATTGAGCTCAATGCATATCAAGCTCAGCAGAAAAAAAAGTACGAGAGCAATGGAGATCTTTTTATCGATCTTTTCGTGTTCCCAAAGGTGATGTAAGGGATCGAAAATATAGGTAATATACTTGTATAGAAAGTTCATCGGTTCTTTGGAAGGGTGTGTGATAGGAGAACTTAAGGTGCGCAATGGGTCTTGTTCCTACCACAAATTGATGGCAATGGCAATTTTACTGGAAATATTTTTGGATTGTATTGGATAGAACAATGGCTTTGCCTTATTTCTATGACAAAAGCCTCGTCTTCGGCATTTCTTCCCGCGATGCGCGATGAACGCGGACGGCTGTCCGGCCAATTGAGCTGATTGAACGCAAACAGATGACTTTTCAGAAAGTGAAGAAAAATACCGCTCTTCCCGCTTGTGGTTAGATAGAGATATCTCCCCACACATCGTCCCTTGGTGGTTCGTAATTCATTACAAATTCGGTCCATCCCCAGGGGGCGTTGGTGATTTCGATACCAACCATTTTGCAGGCCGGCAGACGAACGCTCCACCTTGGTCTTGCCTTCATCTTGAAGTTTTTCCCCTTGCCGGTAACAACGATTGAAATGCGCTTCGCATTGTCATCGAACCGCTTTGAAATATTTTCAACCTTCATTCCGAAACGGGAAAGGTCACTAATCGTGCCGCTGAAAAAACCCAAACCATCCGAAATATCCACGTCCAAGTTGTTGATTTCCATTCGTTGATGCCGTCGTTTTTCCATTTTGTTTCGTTTCCTTGTGGTAGAAAAATGTTTCTTCACACATAACGAAGACCAGAATCACAGACAACCGTTAAGCAAAACCTGAGGAAAGTGTATCTGGTTCTCTGGAAAAAACAAGGGTGGTTGTGCGATTATTTGTGGTCAGGAATGCGGCGCAAGAAAAATGTTAGGAAATCCCGATGGTTAGTCGTTTGGCGGGTCATTTTTCTCTTGCAGTTGAGCGTCTCTCAGGCGTTTCCACCAATCGAGTCGCTTTTGTATCTCTTTTTCGAACCCGAAAGGTGAGGGGGAATAGTAAGCTTTTTCCGGAAAGGCATCGGGAAAATACTTTTGATAGCTGTAATGATTGTCAAAATCATGAGAATAGCGATACCCCTTGTTATAGCCTAGGTCTTCCATAAGTTTGGTCGGGGCATTGCGAATTGCCAAAGGTACTTTTAGGTGACTCGTTTTTCCAGCGTCATCCTTGGCGGCTAGGTATGCAGTTTCCAGGGCGTTACTTTTAGGGGCGGTGGCGAGATAAACCGTTGCCTGACAGAGTGCAACTGCCGCATCCGGCATCCCGAGGAAATGAACTGCATCTTTTGCCGCCAAAGATTGTACCAGTGCCTGGGGGTCGGCAAGGCCTATGTCTTCCGAGGCGATTCGCACCAATCTTCTGGCGAGATATAAAGGTGTCTCGCCACCTTCCAGCATTCTCGCAAGCCAATACAGAGCAGCCTGGGGATCGCTGCCGCGGATAGATTTCTGAAATGCTGAAATCAAATTGTAATGTTCTTCTCCGTTTTTATCATAGAACAAACATCTGGTATTGGTGGCCTTTTCCATGGCCTCTAAGGTGATAGTGTCCCCTGTCTCGGCATTTCTACAAACCATTTCCAAATCGTTTAGAGCCTTTCTAGCGTCACCTCCGGCTTTTTCCGCGATGAACTGAAGAACAGGGCCCTCACATGTCAGATGTTTGGGAACCAAGGATACTGCACGGTGGAGTATTTTGTGTAGATTTTCTACAGACAATGGTTCAAGGACAAATACGTGACATCTGGAGAGAAGGGCTGGGATAACCTCAAAAGATGGGTTCTCGGTGGTTGTCCCTATAAGCGTTACTGCACCTGACTCAACATAGGGTAGAAAGGCATCCTGTTGAGCTTTGTTAAATCGGTGTATTTCATCAACAAAAACTATCGTTTTGCGATTTTCATAAGAATGACGGTGTGCCGCCTTCTCCATAAGGCCTTTTACTTCGGCTATCTTGCTGAGTACGGCACTGCAGGAGCAGAAGGTGTGTTTGGTTTTTTTTTCAATGAGCCTGGCGATGGTGGTCTTGCCGGAGCCCGGTGGCCCCCAAAGAATGAAGGAGCCATATTGATCGTTCTCAATCATCTGGCGAAGTGAGAAGCCGGGGGTGAGGAGCTGGTCTTGGCCAAAGAGATCTTCAATTTCTATTGGCCGCGCTTTTTCCGCTAGTGGTACTTCCGGTGAATGGCCGGTTTCCTCGAAAACTGAAACTTGTCGCATGGCTGCCTCGTCTTAGCGCTTTGTTAGGATGGGGTGCTGCAAGTATATCTGGCTTGTTCGAATAACCGAAGCAATGCTTTTTTGTCAGACTCTACAGTAATATGTAATGGAAAACAGTCGAGAGGAAATTATGGGTTCCCAAGAGGTTATAGGCAAACATCTGTTATTATGGGAAGAGAGTGACGTTTAAAAGTGAACTATTAAATACTATGCATCTTTTTTGAAAAATGCTCGTTTCACGGGGAATTCTGGCAATTTTATAAGTGCTGCATGGCAAATGATGAATGAGAGGAGGGAAAACGCATGGTGAAGCAATTTGCATACCTGTGGAAAAATCGAATTTGCCAGCAATGTCTTTAAGCTAAACCTCCAAACAAAAAGAAGAAGTATGTGTAGAATAGACCAGGGCAACTGCTTTGATGGTTTTGAAAATGCTTGCTGACGCCGTCAAATCCTTCTTTCCTTGCATTTGCTGAAATAATAAAGGAGGCGAGATAACTGATAAATGTTCGTAAATATAGTAATATATAACTTTATGCGCACCGGATTATTTTTTCTGCTTACCTTGATGTAGGAGGGCGGTTGAGTTATAATTATTAAACGCGCCGTGTATGATGTGGCTTGCGTTATCACGCGGGGAAAACACTTAGATAAGGTGGTGGGGGTATGCGGGTGGATTCTTGCCGAAGAGTGCGGAAAGCATCTGGTTTTAATGTGGTATTGCGCCCACTCTCTCTTCTGTTTCTTTTTTCGCGGTCTCCCCAATCCGAATCGAATATCAAAAAGGTTGTTCCGAACAGTCCCACCAAGCTAGACAAAGTTGTTAATGCTGCAATACTGAGATCAGTAGCGGTTCAAGATACAATATTCAGTGATGCGGTGGTGAGTTTCGCCGGCAACAATATCAAATTCAACCAAGTTGAGGCACTTTGAACAAAAGAGCAGAGGAAGGCGTTGTGGTGAATGCCGGCATTGGTTTTCGGACCGTTAAGGTAGATATGGATAATGAGATTCAGGGAAATGATGCCGATGGAGTTTTGTTGATAAAAACTAAGATTAGTTAATCAGTTGGGATCGCCTGTGAGTTTTGGGCAAAATATAAATATTGCAACGGGAGGGCACGCTTAAATAAAAACTCAGTAGTATTATTGTCGGGAATATGTGTATCGTTGAGCAATTAACCAAAACATATAAAACAGAGGGCACACATCATGAAAAAAACACTGGTAGTTAGCGCACTGGGTTTGGTAATGGCGATGGGTATTTCCACCGGTTGTTGGGCCGCATCTCAAATTGATGGCAAAGTAACCAATACCGGGACGGTTGAGCAGGCTGCCAATATTGCCATTGGCGAGGACAATAAGGCTGCCATGGGATCTGTCAGTATTAAGGACTCAACTGTAGGTAAAACGGGTGTTGTAACAAATAAATCAGATGTCAAGCAGGCTGCCAATATCGCCATCGGCAAAGGCAATGAGGCCAATATGGGTTCTGTCAGCATGAAGAACGCGAAGGTTGATGGCAAGTTGACCAACACCTCTAAAGTTGAGCAGGCTGCAAATATAGCCATTGGTGAGAACAATAAGGCCAATATGGGCTCTGTCAGTATGGAAGGCGGTTCGATTGGGAAGACCGGTGTGGTCACCAATAAATCAGACGTGAAACAAGCCGCGAATATTGCTATCGGTAAAGGTAACGAAGCCAACATGGGTTCCGTCAACATGAAAAACGCTAAAGTTGATGGCAAGTTGACTAATACCTCTAAAGTTGAGCAGGCCGCAAATATTGCTATCGGTGAGAATAATAAAGCCAATATGGGCTCCGTGAACATGGAGGGTGGTTCTATTGGCAAGACTGGTGTGGTGACGAATAAGTCCGATGTGAAACAAGCCGCCAACATCGCCATCGGCAAAGGCAACGAAGCCAACATGGGTTCCGTTAATTTGAAAAATGCCAAGGTTGACGGTAAATTGACCAACACTTCTGATGTTAAACAGGCCGCAAATATTGCCATTGGTGAGAATAACAAAGCCAATATGGGTTCTGTGAACATGGAAGGTGGTTCGATAGGCAAAACCGGATCGGTAACCAATAAATCAACTGTTGAGCAGGCTGCCAACATCGCTATTGGCAAGGGTAACGAAGCGAACATGGGCTCTATCAACATGAAGAATGCCAACGTTGATGGTAAATTAACCAACACCTCTACGGTTAAGCAGGCCGCGAACATTGCCATTGGTGAGAATAACAAAGCCAATATGGGCTCTGTAAATATGGAAGGTGGCGGGATAGGTAAAACCGGATCGGTAACCAATAAATCAACTGTTGAGCAGGCTGCCAATATCGCTATTGGCAAAGGCAACGAAGCTAACATGGGCTCCATCAACATGAAAAATGCCAAGGTTGATGGCAAGGTTTCCAACACCTCCACTGTCAAGCAGGCTGCTAATATCGCCATTGGCGAAAACAACAAGGCGAACATGGGTTCTATTGACCTCAAGAACGCTAATGTTGGTAAAACAGGTGTTATTACCAATAAATCTGACGTTAAACAAGCCGCGAATATTGCCATCGGTAAAGGCAATGAGGCGAGTATGGGTTCGGTTACTGTAGAATAACTGAATCGTTTTGTGGGAAACATCAGGAGCCTTTTATTGCTTATCATTAAAAGATTCGTGAGGAAGGCTCCTGGTGGAAAGATAGATCCTTTGGTGACAGTTACCTAGATTTTCAAGTATATTTATGCCAAACGAGAGACACGATATGAAAACTACACAAGTTTTTTTCCTGATGGCAATTTCCTCCTTTGTAGCTTTGCCGGGGCTAGTTTTGGCTGAAGGCGGGACAAGTGCGGATTTGGACGACGGTATTTCCAAATTTACTGAAGATGGCATTGATAAGTATGACGAGATGGGGAAGCCGGACCAAAACATTAAATTTATTGTTATGAATGCCAAGAGCAAGGCTAATATTATTAAAGGCAACAAAGACGATGTGTCAGGTAAGACAGGCGGTGCAAACATGAACAGTGTGGTCATGGGTGCTGGGAGTAAAGTAAAGGGAGATATTTATATTATCGATCAAAGCAAAGGCCCTAAGACGAATATTTCTGAGTAAGTGATCGGGCGTGTTTGGATTAATGCTATTCCTCAACATATTGGACAACTAAATATGAAACTGAACAAAGCTGTGGTGGCCTGTCAGTCTTTTCGTTTTGCTAAAGCCAGGGTTGGTTTGTATGTTTTTATGTCGGGTCTGGCTCTTGTTTTGCTATCATCATGCGGCGAAATGAATCCGAAGAATGTTAATATTGAGCTGGAAAAAAGCGCACCTGTAGAGAAGGTAACAAGCTATACTCAGGCTCTTCTCGATCTTGGCTTGATGTCGCAGATTTACGACACCGGACTTATGAAGGTGCAGAGTCAAGATATTGCCGATGAAACCGGAACGTCGGTCACCAGTGGTGGGGAGATACAGCGAAACATCACGGAAATTATGAAGAGCACTCTTAATTCCATCGGTGGCAATGTCCGGTTCATTGAATACAACCCTTCTTATATTCAGAACCAGATGGTTTCCGGCTATAGCAGCTTTGATAATAAAGCCATTCCTGATGTTGTCATAACGGGTGGTATAACGGAGTTTGACCGAGGGCTTGAAACCAGGGGTGAAGGGACGAATGCGGATGCCGAGGTCGATTTCCGCGGTTTGCCGAACTGGCTTCCTTCCAAAACAGTCGGAGCCAGCTATGGAGACACCTCGAAATCCGGAAAGGCTCGGATTACTTTGGATTTTAATCTGAAGGACTTTCAAAGCCTGGCAGGTATTCCAAGAATGTCCACAACCAACAGTATGGATGTCTATAAAGGACTCAAGGAAGAAGAGGTCGGTATCACTCTGTTTGGACCGACCTTTGGCTTGAAGGGCTCGATTAAAAAGGTTCAGGGGCGACATGAGGCTGTCAGGGTGCTCGTTCAGGTCAGTATGATTCAGATGATCGGCAAGTATCTGGCCCTGCCCTATTGGCGGCTGATGGGGGATGATGTCACACCGGATAAAGCCGTTCTTGATTCAATATCTGAGACGTATCACCGAATGGGTCGCGAAGACCGTGTCGGCGCCGCCCAGCAGTGGCTTACCTTGCACGGCTATGATGTGTCGATAAACAATAGAATGGACAGCAAAACCGTGGCAGCCTTACAGACTTTTGATCCTGCCCTTGGTTCTGCGGATCCGAATGGCATCAGTGAGGCATTGTTTACCAAGCTGTACCTGACCATTCCAGTAACGCGGGAAGCATTAGGGAAGCGGCAGAAGATGAACGAGTATTTTGCCAAGATGCAAAAAATGAAAGAACCGGAAGAGCGAAAAGCTGCTGCGCGAGCTGAAAAGAAAGCAGTGGAGGCTCAGGCACCACAGGCGGTCGCCCAAAAACAAGCACCATCGAATGGTGGAGAGGTAAGAGCCAGTCAAGCGGTACAGCCACAAGAGGTTGCTCAGGTTCAGGCAGCAGCGGAACCTGCCGCGAAGCGGGGAACAGCACAGGCTGCTACTATCCAGGCACCCGTTGGGACCGCCACGCCAACTCCGGTTGCTGTTTCTCCACCGGCTGCGGCTGCGGCTGCTGCAGCGGCGAAACCTAAGAAGTTTGGTCGCCAACTTACAGCTGAAGACTGGTAATAGCGTTTTCTGAACGTATCGCCAAAAGGGAGGATAAGTACCTTCGCGAAATTCTAGCTCTTAAGCAAGAGTTAGAATTCCTGAGGTTCTGAACTGCATTTTGTTAATCAAGGATACTAGAGGAGTCGACGGTCATGTTATCAAAAAATAAAATTATTCTGGCGATACTGGTTGTGGTGTTCACGGTTACCGGCACCGCTTGGGCGGGCAACAAGAAGATAATGTCAACCCGGGCCGCCAGGGTTTTGGCTGAACGTGCCATTGTAGAATCGGTATACGGCCTGAAAATTAGATCAAGTGAGGAGGTCATTGATATGATCGCCGCAAGTTTTGTCGGCAAGACCGAATCGAAAACCGCCGCTGATATACAAGGCATTAAAATTGATGAGGTTATTTATGATGCCGAAAAAGATATTGCCCAGGCTACAGCTTCGATTAGTCTCGATGAGATTACCAATATTGATGGTCAGGTGCTGAGTCTCAAAGGCAAAACTTTTAAAAGGGTAGGTTTTGCCACATCGACTCCAGCAAACGCCGGGCCAATCAAGGCATTGCGAGCGGCTGAATTAGATGGCTATAAAAACCTGGTAAAGACTGTGGTTGGCTTCACTCTTGAAAGCCAAACAACTGTCGAAAACTACATGTTGAGTTCTGATGTGGTGAAAGTAAAGGTGATGGCGACGACCTATCTCGCTGATTTAGTAGATTATGGCTGGGATCAGGAGGGGAACGCCTATGTGAAATTCAAAGTAAATGTTAAGGATATTGAAGAACTGCTGGGAGCAAAAATACCAGGCGCGACAGATTTTGTTGAAGTGGAAGGGCATGGTGCAGCCATCGATGATTTTTCAACTGCCCAGAAAAAGGTGACAAATGATGAGGGTGGTGCACCGGCACCCAATAAGCAGCTCTAATTGATTTTGGTGTGTCAGGGTGATTTTTATGGTTGGCAGCGGGAAGGAGATTCTTCCCGTTGCCGGAGGAAGATTTCTTCTTACTACTTTTTGATCAGACTATGGAAAACCAAAAAAAAACATTAAAGGAAAGAGTGTTGTATTTTTCCTTGGGGGTTTTGAGTCTTGCTGTTGTGAGTTTTCTTTTAGGGGCTGCTACCGAATACCAGAATAGCAACAATACTACCTTGAATTTTGGGAGATATGCTATCTCCTCGTGGGCGACGCAACTCGACAGCAAAAGTGGTGTGGTCGGGGCTTTCGTATTGGATACGGTATCAGGCGAAACGCGAACAGTTTATATTAGGACCTACGGTGATGTTCCTAAAAGTGAGATAGCAAAAAATGATCTCAAAAAACCATTCAATGCCATTCAGTGAGCTTCTTCCTCGATTTTCTGTGATGTTGGGGCTTTCGTTGGCGAGCTTGTTACTTGTTTTTCCGGTAGAGGCCGTTGAGATCAATATTGGCTCCAATAATCAGGTGAATACAGGGAAGATCGTTAGTGGCAACTGCTTGCAGGGTAGCGGTAAGCTTACGCAAAAGAAACTGCCTGTTGAACAATTCAAGGGTATTGTGGTTGATGGGGTCTTTGACGTTAGTATTAATTGCGGGCAGAGTACCGGCCTTTCGATTACTGCCGACGATAATCTTCATTCATTGATATCCGCTACAACAAAAAACGGCAAATTACACCTTTCAACGCTGGGTTCGTATTGCACTGCCAACTCATTTAAGGCTGATATTTCTCTTGTTGAGTTGGTATCCGTTTCAGCTGATGGCAGCAGTGAATTGGTGGTTAATTGCAATACTGCGGTAAATAGCAAGCTCTCTGTAGATCTTCGGGGTGCGAGCTCAATGACTCTTTCTGGCAAGGTAAAAGATGTTGATTTGATATTGCAAGACAGTACAGAACTCGATGCATCGCAGCTTTTGGCGGAAACCGTGGGGATAAAAATCAGCGATGCCGCTTCAGCCCGGGTCAATGCCTCTAAGAAACTCACCGGTGAAGGCAGTGACGCAAGCGAAATTCACTATTTAGGTCAGCCTCAAGTTGTAAAGGTGAAGACTTCTGATGCGAGTGAATGTTTGCCTGAAGAATGAAAGGATATGGTATATAATGTATACGATCGAAAATCATTTAAGATAATGGTGGGGTGGGCGGTTGACCGAATCTTGTCCGGGGGAAGGTCAAGTTTTTGTGAAATCAACTGTAATCGAAGAAATTTTCTTAATATCACCAACCTTTGCCGTTACTTCGAATTCTACTGTACTCCCGTGGGCAAAAGCCTCCCCTCCGTTTATTTCCTCTTCATAAGAAAGCACTCTATTTCCCTCGCCTGAAAGCAAGTGTATTGTTGCAAAGCCCCTTATCATGGCTCTAGAAACGTTTCTGATTTTTGCCGTTACGGTGATGGTGCCGCTGTCCGTGTGGACTTCTGCGGCAAGGTCTTCAACAACGATGAGCTGTTGGTCAAGGGTTGTTGATGGAACGTTGCCTTGGTTGTGTGCCTGGTGTTTCGGGGTGTGGGTTTGTTTTGCCTGAATGGGAGCAACTACTAATAACACCATCGCCAAAAGGGAAAATATTGCACGAAATAGAATTGCTTTCATGGCTCTGGCACTCCCCGAAAGAATGAATGGAAAAGCTGCAAACGTTCTCACTACGGGCCGGCTCATCGTATAGATGAGGAAGGTTGAACATCTCACTTCCAACCAGCTTAAGAACAAATGACATCACAAGAATGCTTGTCTCCTAACCACTAGCTACTAAATGATAGTATCATCCCAATGTGTATGATGTCAAGGATTTGGGCCTGGGTTTGATTGCCGGGAATGAAATGCTATTCTCTATAATCCATGCAGTACTCTATATCCTTAATTCATGTTTTTAAAATATGATATTTATGTGAATCGGTCGTTTGACTATCGATTTACAACTCTTACTTCGAGGTTTTCTGAGCGCAGTGTGTCAACCAGAGCGGTGGTGTCTTCTTTGCTTTCAAAAGCTCCAAGCAAAAGACGAATCTGGGTCGTGTCGCTTTGTGTATCCCTTATATAGCCAGTGTATGGCATGTAGTGCATGGAAGAGAGTTTTTCGCGGAGTTCCTTGAAACTCTCGATGGTGCCTTCTTTGCCAACTTGTATTGCGTACGGCATATTCTTTACAAAACTATCGGTTATTTCATCAGCTTCAAGGGATTGTCTGGTATTTTCAGCCTCTTGTGCTGTGGCGTACGAGCCAACGAAGATTCGATGCCAAATTTGTTGATCTTTCAATCTGAGTGATGCTGTAAACGCAGGATAACCAGTCCTTCTTAGCATGGCTGCTACCCTGAAGCACTGCTTTTTCGATTGGCTTGCACTAATTTGCACTGTATAGGGAGCTTTTTCATCTAAAGCAAGTATAGTTTTCTTAGTATAATCGATACGTTTTCTGGTAACCTCCTGGGATGCTCCTGTGTCGCCAGGAGTAACCTCTCCCGGACTAACCTTCGCTTCAATTTCGACGGAACCATTTTGGGGTAGTTCGCCAACCTGCTCAACCACTTGTTTGTTAAGCCTGTCAAGTTCTATCAATCTTTTTTCAATAAGGGACAAGTTCCCTGCTGTTACACTATGCACACAGCAAAACATCGTAGAGAAAAAGATAAAAAAAAGTAGAGGTTGCTTCACAATTGTTTCCTCAGGTTAGAGTTCAATTATTGAAATTGCTTTGAGAAAATGAACAGTTATTTTTATGGGGCTCAGCCATCGACAATCATACAGATTCACCTCTGCAGCTGAATCAAGAAGAGCATGTTTTTGTCGAGCTCTATACGAAATTTTACTCTCAGTTTGTAGAAAGTTTAAGACGTTCTGATGCCATGTCCACTTATAGAGCAATATTTGTTGAGGATAATATGCACAACTTGCCTTAGAGTTCGTAAATTACGGTAGAAGCATTTCCCTGATTTTGAAGTATCTGTAGCTAATATATTACAGAAAATGTTAAACATTTTCCAATAGCCTTTCAATGGTCTTTTGCAAATAGAAAACGCTGTTTGGGAGGGAGCAATATTGAATAATATGTTGAAAGTAATGGAATAGGTATGTGGTGATACCTTTGAATGAGGTGGAATACTATGCATTTCTCGGGTTATTTCTTGAAATCTGTTGAGGGAGAGGGGGGGATAAGATAGAATATCTCCTCCTCAAAACATTTGAAACCTTGGCAATTTACTACTGCCTCTCCTCCCTCATAATACAAATTGGATGACCCTATGGCTACGCCACAATATCCCGGATATGTAGATGTTATTGTGCCCGTTTTTAATGAGGAGGATATCCTTGTGGAATTCCATCGGCGTATAACAGCTCTTGGTTTACCACTTAATTTGCTCTACATTGATAATTGCTCAACTGATCATTCTGCTGAGATTATTGCTACATTTCCTGATGTAAGAATGATCAGGCACGATCGCAACGAAGGCTATGGAGGCTCAATTCTCGATGGAATTGCCAATTCCTCCAATGACAAGATCATTATTATTGATGCTGATTGCGAATACCCACCCGAAGCCCTGCCAGAACTCTTGGCGCAACTAGAAACTGCCGATGTTGTATATACCAGCCGTTTTCTTGAGGGACGTAATCAGTTTATGCCTTTTACAAAACGCCTGGGGAATCAGCTTCTTACCAGGATTTTTAATCTTCTTTTTCAACAGAAGCTCACGGATTTGTATACCGGCTGTAAGGGGTTAAATCGTTCAGCGCTGAGGGGAATATCCTTGCAACGCAAAGGATTTGAGCATGTCCTCGAACTAGGCGTTAAGCTTGCCAAGAGAAAGATAGTAATTCAGGAAATTGCCGTTGATTTTTCTCCTCGAAGCACCGGAGAGGCAAAAATGAAGCATATTTCAGAAACCCTGAAATACCTCTATCTCATCGTCTTTTACTTTTTAACAGAGCGATAACATGGGAAAACTTGTCGGACTTATTCCGGCCGCAGGCAAAGGAGTAAGGGCCAGGCCTTACACCTCTTTGGTTCCGAAAGGGATGTTGCAGATTGACGGGCGCCCCAATCTCGAACGAATCATCTGCCAAATGAGGGATGACCTGGGTATTGACGAAATCTTTATGACTGTCGGGTATCTTTCGGCAGTGATTAAGGACTACTTCAAAGACGGAAAACAATTTGGGGTAAAGCTGCATTACATAGATAACTCAGAGTTGGATAAGGGGCTGGGGTGGTCTATCCTCCTTGCTGGAAGAGCCTTGTCTTCTCCATGTTGTGTGATGCTCAGCGACGAATGTTATATAGGTTCAAACCACAAAGAACTCCTAGATTTTCCATATGAAGAAGGGTTGGTCACCTGTTCGGTGATGAGTGCTGATGATACAAAAATGATACAACGCAACTATTCCATCATAAAAGATGGAATTCGTGCCAAGAGACTTATCGAAAAACCGCAAATTCTTGAAAATAATCTGTTAGGTTTGGGTACTTTCATTCTCACCCCCGGTTTCTTCCCTTTACTTGAGAAGGCCTTTGCCCAGTCACAAGACAATTATGTCGAGTTTGTTACCTTTATCAATAGTTTGTGTGGAGGTCTGCCCGGTGTTCTCTGTTTTGAAATGAAGGGCACGTATGTCAATATTAATGACCGTGATAGCCTGAATCTCGCTCGTTTCTATGAAAGAAAGAGAACCTTTGACAACAACAGGATAACGCTGCTTTTATATTCAGAAGGAGTTGAGCAGAATATTGGATTTACAATCAATAGGTACAGAAGAAATCCGGCAATAAATTCGATATATGTTGTCCTGCCCCATGACAATGTAATTGCCGAGAAGGTTGTAGAAAGTGGTGCTGAAGCTATTCTTTGCCCTGCTGATGTAACCCTGTATGGTGAAAAACTTTGCTTTGCCCTTGATCGGTTGCCAGGTGACATCTTTGTACTGGCGGAGGCCGAGTATACGTTTCCTGAACATGATATCAACAAGCTTCTGGAGTATCTTAAGGAAGCCGATATGGTAGTTGGAACGCGGACGACGAGGCAACTCATTGAGCAGGGGTCAGATATGCAGGGCTTGGTGCGGATTGCCAATATTGCTCTTGCCAAATTAATCGAATTGCTCTGGTGGCAGCGCGAGATGCGGATTTCAGATGTCGGTTGTACCTTTAGAGCGATGTGGCGAAATTGTTATGAGGGCATTCGTTGCAACCTGCATGCCCGGGGGCCTGAGCTTTTGGCTGAGATAGCGGTAGAACTCGTCAGTGATCGAAAAAGGCTTATTGAAATTCCGGTAAACTATTATAATCGTAGTAAGGCGATGGACAAAAAATATCGAAACCGGAAAACATTCCTAAGCATCCTGCGCATGCTTTGCCAAAAACGTTTCAAGGTTGCTCTTTAATACCCGCACTGTCTTGTGCCACCAAAAAACTCTTCCACTGGTGGCATTCCATGCCAGGAGGTCTTGGGATGCAGCTCTTGAATTCATGAGCGCTGGCCAAAAATGGCAGTGCCCACGCGAACAATAGTTGCACCTTCGTCGATTGCGATATGATAGTCGTCAGACATTCCCATGGAGAGTTCTGGTTTGGCAATATGAGGAAATAGGCCTTTGCCCATTAGCTTTTCCAACAAAATGCGGAGGTTTCGAAAGTGGGGGCGAGATCCCTCCGGGTTTGCGGCAAGTGGTGGAATGGTCATGAGGCCGCAAACCCGGAGTCGCTGCAGCTCATTGAGTTGAATGAGCAGATGTTCGGCTTCTTCTGGGGGCACTCCAGCCTTTTGTGGGTCATCACCAATATTTACCTGGATAAGTATGTCCAGAGTTTTATTTATTCGCTCAAGATGGTTGTGAAGAGCTTTCCCAAGCTTAAAACTATCAACCGTCTCTACCATGTTGCAGGTTTCAGCGGCAAATTTTGCTTTGTTACTCTGTAGGTGGCCAATAAAGTGGAATATCGTAGTGGCAGGTAGCAATGCTCTTTTGGTTTGGAGTTCCTGAATATAATTTTCACCGAACACCAATTGGCCGGCGGCTAATGCCTCTTTTATCGATTCAACGGGAAAAAGCTTTGACACTGCGACAAGCTTAATATCTTGTGGGTTTCGGCCAGCATTGTGGGCGGCCACGGATATTTTTTCGTGTATTAGCTGAAGATTATGGGCAATCATAGGTTGTGTTTTGTCATGGAAAAAAGTTTTTCAGCGTTGTTGGTAGTCTGTTTTGCTACGACGCTGAAATCTATTTGGCGAAGCTCTGCTATCTTTGTTGCGGTGTGCACCAAATACCCTGGTTCATTCCTCTTTCCCCGGAATGGCTGAGGAGACAGATAAGGCCCATCTGTTTCGAGTACTATGGCTGTAAGGGGAATGTGCCTTGCCACTTCTTGAAGTGTTGTGCTTTTTTTAAAGGTAACGATCCCTGGGATTGAAATCAATAATCCTAAATCGAGAATCTTCTTAGCATAACTGTAGTCACCGGAGAAACAATGCATTATTCCTCCGTAATCCAGGGGTTTTGTTTGATGGAGGATGGTAAGAATGTCCTCGTCGGCATCTCTGTTATGAATAACTACCGGAAGTTTAAGTGTATGGGCTATGTCGAGTTGCAAACGAAAATGACGGCGCTGTTGTGCAGGGTCGGAATAATTCCTGAAATAATCTAATCCGATTTCGCCAAACCCGACAATAACGGTGCTGTTATCCCTGTATATCTTTTCGAGTGCAAGATAATCCTCTTCCCGGAGACCCTCAATATCATGAGGGTGAACACCTATTGTTGCGAAAACCTCTTTGTATTTATTGGCGAGGCTAACCGCAATTTCAGAACTTGTCAAATCGACCCCTACTGTGACGATTTTTTTCACGCCCTGCAAAGAAGAGCGTTCCAGTACCATATCAATATCATCAGCATATTCGGCCATGTGGAGATGGCAATGGGTATCGACTAGAAAGTTTTTGTCGAGAGTAGAAGGCAATGCACTGTCATTTTTAGTTTTGTTATTCATGTTGGATTCTTTAGCAGAAATGGTTGGATGCCGCAATTTCCATTCCCAAACCGAGGTGAAAAATTTCGATATTTAAAGCCGATTAGAAAAATTTGCGTGTTGTGGGAGAGCTAGCGGGATGAATTTGTTATAAAAAGTAAAATAAATCTTCATATAGCAAAGAAACTATCGTATAGTGTGACAAATGATATGTCGTTGGATCACCGCAAAGATTTAAGAAGCAACCGAGAAAGGAGCAACTGGTTCCGGTCGAGAGTATGATTTACGACATTAACACTGGCTCTTTTTTAAGGGTTGGTTTTTATAATGGTTTTTTGTTTTCAGTTATAAAGAGTAATTATGGGCAGATGCGCGGACGTCGCCTTTAGTAACAGCAACCAACATTTACGATGAGGTTTGAGGCATGAATTACGGGATTGTCAGTCAAGAACAACTCGAGCAGATAGATCGGATTTTAGCAGAGAAGTTGATAAAGCTTGGTGTTGATTGCGTTATTATTATCGATATGGCCGGTAATATTATTACTGCCAAGGATAATGGTGAAAGCAAATATGATGTCTATTCTTTCGCCGCCTTGGCCGCCGGAAATTTCGCAACGGTCGATGCCATGGCCAAACTTGTGGGTGAGCAAGAATTTTCGCTGTTGTTTCACAAAGGTCAAGAGTCAAATATACACTTCAGTAAAATTGACGATGAACTGCTTCTGATTTCCATGTTTGGTCGCGATATCTCCCTCGGCTTTCTGCGGTTAAATGTAGTTGATGTTATAGAGAAAATTAGAAAAGTTTGGGAAAAGAAATAGGCCGATTGGCTTAGCTGCTTTGTCTCGTTACAGTATGATGAAGACGGAGAATTCACTCGCGCCAGTAATGATTACCAACAGGGAGTAGAACGTTGAGCTTTATCAATTTAAAAGACAAAATAGTGCAGGTAAAGATTGTGTACTATGGACCTGGACGATGTGGGAAAACCACAAATCTTGAGTACATAAATCGGACGTATCGTAAGCAAATTGCCTCGGAGATGGTGAGCCTGAAGACCCACGGGGATCGGACACTATTTTTTGATTTTTTACCGTTTGATATGGGGCAGATTAAAGGTTACGACATTAAAATCCAGCTTTATACCGTTCCTGGACAGGTAAAATATAATGCTACCCGGAAACTCGTCCTCCGAGGCGTCGATGGTATTGTTTTTGTAGCAGATGCCATGGAGAAGCAACGTGAAAAAAATATTCGCTCTTTGAACCAGTTACATGAGAATCTCCAGTCTTACAAAGAAAGCATATTCAGGATTCCGCTGGTGATGCAATACAACAAAGTTGACCTTAAAGAACATGGTATTCCTATTTTGCCTACCCCGGTGTTGGAAAAGGATCTCAACAGCAGGTTGAAAGTACCCTACTTTGAGGCAAGCGCGATTACTGGGTACAATGTCGCCGCGACATTGAAGAAAATTATCTCTTCCTCAGTGATTTCCATACAGAAAAAATTACTCTAGAGAGAAACTGTGGTGAAACAGTATAGCGAAAACCAATATGATGTTGATTTGACTCTCGGCAATGATGAGTATGATGAGTCATATTATTCCGACGCAGATGATCTCTTTGAGTTGTCAACCGATGATGAATCACCGATTAGTCGCCTAAAAAGCTTGGTGCTGTCTATAGATTGGGAGATAACTGACGATGTTTTGCTTCAGTTTAATGAAGAATTACTTGATCTAAAAGATATTTGGGCGGGGGATAATATCAACCTTGTTTATATCCAAGCTCTTGAAAAAATAAGCAAATACATCTATCAGAATAAGGCCGATTCACACCCCAACGCCATTAAACTCCTTCTTACTTTTTATTATAATCTGGAAAAAATAGTCTCCTCTCAGGATATCACCGAGCAGCAAAAGAAAGAGATCTTGTTGGAGGATGTTAAGAAATTTGAAAATTTAAAAAGGCAGATCAAGCAAAAGACTAGCCCCGCCGAACCAATCCCGGAACCCAAACGGCCGCCACAACCTAAGGCTCCAGTGCAACCTGTAGTCGAAGACGAGCTACAGACGCTAAAAGCTATTGTCCTCGGAATTGATTGGGAAATTACTGAACAAGATTTAAATGAGTTGCGAAAGGAAGTTAACCGGCTTGAGGGGATGTATTCAACAAGCCGGCCCAAACTGATTCTCCTGCAAGGTATTGGAACCCTAGGTGCATACATTAAGCTGAAGAAGAGTAATGCCCATCCTGATGCCTTCAAGGTTCTGCAACTTTTTTATGAAAGTCTTGAAAAGATTGTTCAGCAATCAATGAGCTTGGAAGAAGAAAAAACCATTCTTTTCCCAGCAGTCGAAAAGTTTAATTCCTTCAAAACATTGATCGGTCCAACGATTTCTCCTGAATCTATTTCGCAAAACGACACTGAGGCGGAGGATGAGGAAGATGAAGATCTTGATGGTGACGAAAGTGTTGACGGTGAGCTTTCTCCGGCGTTGGCAGATTTCGCTGAAGAAGAGGGCTCAGGTTTTCAGGCTGAAAAAGAGGCAATGGCCCTGGGGTTGGAAGATGCATCAGGGAATGTTGACTCTCATCTTAATAATTTCTTTGGAGAAACCCCAGTAACTGAATCATCGGAAAAAGAAAAGATTCCTGCTGTACCAGAAGAGGAGTTTTCATCCTTTGATACAATTCAATTTAAAGAGGAGGATGCCGTTCCGGTTGGAAGAGATGTCGCTCTTCAGGGTGTTGATGTTGAAGAGGATGATTCAGATGAGGATATCGAAGCTCATGACCGAGCCGGGGAAGAGGCAATTGCTTCTATGGCCCTTGATGAGGCAGGCAGTGCATCTGGTCCTGTGGCTGGATTTGAGGTTGATGCAGATTTGATGATGAAGGATGCACGGCAGGAGGATGAAGTTGAGATTTCTCACGAAGAGACCATAATAGATGCAACTGAATCTAAGTTCCCAACCGATATGGTCGAACCAATTGCGGCCGGCAGCGAGTTGGACATTCTGGATCGAGAAACAGCTCTCAAGGGAGTGGATGTTGAGACAGAAGCTGATGATGATAGCGATGAGTTGTCTCTGCCAATGGAAGGAGAAGAATTGGCGCCAGCCCTAGCCTCCATGGAGGAGGAAAGTCTCTTTAGTGCAACCACTTTGGAGAAGGCTCCTGCCTCAAGCAGTGTCTCGGAGGAGATTGTTGGCACTATTGATGGTTTGTTTAAAGATCATGAAGATCTTTCAATCGCCCCAGCTCTTTCAAGTATTGCAGAGGAGGAGCCTGTTGCTGTAACGGGGATTGAAGAAAAGAATGAGGAAGAGGAACTCCTCGTTTTTGAAGACTGGTTGAAGGAAGAGAGCAAACCTGAAGAGGCGGTAACCGAGCAAAAAGTTGCGGAAGTACCAGTAACCGAAGAAAGTGTATTTCTTGCCGTACAAGAAAAAACGGAAGAGCAACCGGAGGAGACGCCGGCGGGAAGCCTGATTGAGATTGAACCTGCAGTAAGTTTTTCTGAGGATCAGGAAGAAGATAGTCTCAGTTCGTTTTTTACTGAAAGTGAGCTGGAGCAGAGTGCCAAAGACGGGGCTGAAATTGATGCCCTGTTTGACAGTCTGGAAACAGAACCGACCGATGGTCTTGAAGAGGAGTTCGCTGAAGGAATTCAAGGGAGTGTTGCACCGCTATTGGGTTTCGATACGACTGCGGATGTAGAGCAACCAGAGGAAATATCTTTACCGATTGATTTTAAAGATGGCAGTGGAGAAGAGGAAGTAAAGCAAGAACCTGCCTTATCCTTTATTCCCGGAACCGAGCTCCCAGCGGATGAGGTTGTTTTTGAACTATTCGAAGAAAAACCGACCGTTGAAGTGGTAGCAGGTGATGAATACGTTGAAGAGAAGGAGATGGCTGTTGCAGTGGTGGAAGGCGCGGCCGAGGAGAATCTTCTCCCACCCTCTCAGGAAGAAACTGAGTTGGGTTTCGAAGAAGAATCCTTTGAAGATATTGATGTTACCAGTAGTGAGCCAGCGAGTCTTGAACCCCTCGCAGGGATGCAGGCCTGTATTCATTCTTTGGAACTTGAGCTTAGTGACGGGATTATTGTTGGTTTATTTGGGGAAATCAACCATCTTCGGCAGCTGTGGGCAGATAAGCCGTTAGAAAAATCCTTTTTGCAACTCCTATCGACTGTTGGTCAACATATAGATAATTATAGATACGAGTCCAGCTCTGAGGCCCATGGACTCCTTATCTCGGTGTATCATGCACTTTCAAATTTGAAAGATGATGATATCCACGCCAATCAGGAAGCACTTCTTGCCCAAACTCTCAAGGTCTTGGAGTGGCAGCAGGGCATGTTATCCCGGCAGGCCGTTCAAAAAGGTAGTCAATTGACGTTTTCCGATCCATTACGAACAGAAGCGGTGAACGGGGTTACTGTAGATGCCCAAAAGGATTTTGATGATCTTTTAGGGGAATATGAGAGTGCGACCAAAGATACCGAACCCTCTGGCAGCGAGCCAACCAACCTAAATGATCGTTTAGGGGATGCAGGGCACGAGTCGGTCGATCTGGATGAACCGCAGGTGGCTGCTATGGATGAGGTGGCGAGAGAAGGACAGCAGATCCAAGAGGCAGATGCCGGCTTGAGTGGAGAAGCAATTTCTAATGATTTGAGGAAAGAAATCGCGGCTCTGCGTCAGACATTACAGATGGAGATTGCTGAACTGAGAAAGGAACTAAAGAAAGAATAGCATCGTCTTTGCTCAAATTGCTTTTAAAAAGGGCTTGTCTCACCTGGGGAGACAAGCCCTTTTTAATTACAAGAATAAGTAAATACGAAAGTACGTGAATGGACGTCGATTCAATTCAATGGCTAATGGATCCCTCATCTTTGTGAGCTATCGCTATCGTCCTGTTTCATTTTATCACTGCGCATTAATGCCTTCGTTGGCATATTTGAGTCGAAAATAAGTATCATTTGGAGAATTTCTTTATCAACATCTCATTGACGTGCGGTGGTACCAAATCATCGACATTTCCACCATTTCTCGCGGCATCCTTGATGATCGATGAACTGATATAGATCCAGCGAAATCCAGGCATGAGGAATACAGACTCCACTTCTCGTTTTAATTTCCTGTTCATGAGAGCCAATTGGAACTCATAATCAAAATCGGAAACTGCGCGAATTCCACGAACGATAGCCTTGGCGTTTTGCTGACTTGCGTAGTCGACGAGTAAACCGTTTACGGAACTGACCTGAATACGTTCATGATCTGAAAAAGAATCCTCAATCATTTTCATGCGTTCACTCAGAGAAAAAACGGGGTCTTTGGCAGAATTGACAGCGACGGCTATGATGACTTTGTCAAAGATGTTGAGGGCTCGACTGATGATATCAATGTGGCCGTTGGTGATCGGATCAAATGTTCCTGGATAGACCGCAATCAGTGGTTGAATATCATTTTCTTTCATCATGGCATCCATTCTTGCGAGTTTGTTGAGAGAGGGGGCATCAGCCTATTCGCTAAGGTCAGATAGTCGAACTATAAAGCCAGAGGCCGTTTTCACCGTAGACCCGTTTGTCTGTGAGGTAGAGGTTGGTCAAAGCCTCCGGGAGAGCTGTGTTGTACCTTTCCTCGATAACAATTGTACTGTTTTCGGTGAGCAGAGAACTTGCATCGATAGCTCTTAACATCGACAACGCCATATTCTTGCCATAGGGAGGATCGGCAAAGATGAAGTCGAACCCCGCGCTGGTTTCCAGTGGAAAATGGCTGAATGGCAAGCCCTTGGTTAAATCATGTCGAATGATGCGAAGCCCGCAGTTCCCGGTATACCCGGCAAGACAAAGGGCAATGTTTTTTTTTATGAGATCCAGAGCCAGACTGTTATTTTCAACGAAAACAACAAAATCAGCATTGCGGCTGAATGCCTCCAGGCCGATGGCCCCCGTGCCGGCAAAAAGATCGAGTACTTTTGCGCCCTGGATGGACTTGCCAAGGATACTGAACAGGGCCTCCCTCGCTTTATCCGAGGTTGGTCTGATACTCTTGTCACGAGGAGGGGGCGTGAAGAGTTTTCGACCCTTTTGCGTACCGCTAATAATTCTCAAGATTTCACAAAATTAAAGGATCACAAAACCCTATTGCAAGTAGCCCAGAACAGTTTCTCCAGCGCGAACTTTTTGGCCAATTTCCACGGTGAGGGTGGTTTCAAGTGGAAGATAGAGATCAACCCGTGAGCCGAACCGAATAAGCCCAAATCGTTTCCCCCTGGTCACGGTATCACCGGCTTCAAGCCAACAAACAATTCTTCTGGCGATAAGCCCGGCAATCTGTACAAAGGCGAATTTTTTTCCGGAGGGCGTTGTGACAACGGCAGCACAGTATTCGTTTTGCAGACCTCCCTGTTGACTATCGGCGGAGTAGAATTTCCCGGGCTTATAAAGAATTTTATCCACTTTGCCGTTGTAGGGAATCCTGTTAACGTGGACATTAAAGACATTCATGAAAATCGAGACCTTATGAACATCTTCACCTGTAAACCTGTCATCCGAGACTCGTTCTATGATAATGACCTTGCCATCGGCGGGTGAAAGAAGGGCATCCTCCCGCTCCGGGCCCAATCGTTCGGGGTCCCTGAAGAAACATAAGACGAAGACAGTGGCGACCAGCAGTATTCCGGCAACCATCTTCATTGCGAGAATTCCCGCCAGGAGGGTGGCAAAAGCCAGCGCAAAAATGAAAGGATACCCTTCTTTGGCAACAGGAACTTGGGGAGTGAGCATGGATGATGTACCTTTGTGGGTTTGTTAAATACCGTTATTTCGCCTTATTAGCCCGAGCCATGGCGATCATTCCGGTACGGATAATCTCCTTGATGCCGATAGGGCGAAGGATATCGATAACTGCCTGAATCTTGGAAGCAGAGCCGGTTACTTCAACGGCATAACTTTTAGCACTGACATCGACGACCTTGCCGCGAAAGATATCTACCACTCGCAGTACTTCGGCCCGAGTATGGGCCTCAGCTTTTACCCGAATAAGCGCCATCTCTCTTTCAACGAAGTCTTTGTCGTTGATTTCTGTGACCTTTATAACATCGATGAGTTTGTTCAGCTGTTTGGTGATTTGTTCGATGATTGTTTCATCGCCTCTTGACACCAAGGTGAGGCAGGAAACATTCGGATCGAGGGTTTCGGCGACACAGAGGCTTTCAATGTTAAAGCCGCGACCGCTAAATAGCCCTGTTACCCGGGACAGCACTCCCGGTTTATTTTGCAGAAGCACAGAAATCGTATGTTTCATCTGGATGATCCTGGGTTTGTGAGTTTGGCTTTAAAAAAGATTTTGATCAGGAAATATCAACAATCTTCTCAGTATATTCATTTACTCGTTTCCTGATGTCCATTTGCCGAAAAGACAATAGACCAGAAGTCGGGTTGTAGGTAATAGCTACACAAGCAGCATTTCCGTAGTGGCCTTACCGGCAGGGACCATCGGGTAAACCCCCTCTTCCTTTTCAATCTTGAAATCCATAATGACGAGGTTCTTGGTGGCAAGTGCCTCGCGAATTACCGGTTCAACCTCGCTTTTGTTGGTGGCCCGGAGTCCAACTGCTCCGTATGCCCTGGCAAGTTCAACGAAATCAGGTACTACATTCATAGTAGTTGAGGCATATCGTTTGTTATAAAACAACTCTTGCCATTGCCGTACCATGCCGAGATAGCCGTTATTGAGAATGGCTATCTTAACCGGGCAGTTATACTGCCTGGCCGTAGCTAATTCCTGGATATTCATCTGGATTGACCCATCGCCGGCAATGTCTATGACCGTCCGGTCGGGGAAGGCCATCTGGGCGCCGATGGCGGCAGGCAGGCCAAAGCCCATGGTGCCCAATCCGCCCGAGGTCACGAAATGACGCGGGTAATCGAATTTGTAAAACTGTGCCGCCCACATTTGGTTTTGGCCAACCTCGGTGGTGACAATGGCCTTGCCGTCAGTAAATTTCTGCAGCGTTTCGATGACATATTGAGGCTTGATAATGGTGTCATTTTCCCTGTAGGCAAGTGGATGCTTTGCCGTCCACTCGTCAATTCGCGCTATCCAGGGCTGCAGGCGCTCAGCCTGTTCGGTTGCGTGAAAGCTCGATTCACCGTCAAACCATTTATTAATGGCGGTAAGGGCATGTCGGCAATCGGCAACGATAGGAATATCTACCCGGACATTCTTGCTGATGGAAGTCGGATCGATATCAATGTGAATGATGTCTGCCTTGGTTGCGAAGTCGGACAACTTGCCGGTTACCCGGTCATCAAAACGGGCGCCCACGGCAATAAGGAGGTCGCACTCGGCGACTGCCATGTTAGCGGTATAGGTGCCATGCATGCCCAACATGCCCATGGAGAGCTTCTTGCTCCCCGGGAAGGCACCCAAGCCCATGAGGGTCATGGTAACCGGGATGTTCAGCTTCTCCGCCAGTTCAGTGAGATCTGGGGCAGAATTCGATAAGATAACCCCGCCGCCAACGTAGAGTACGGGTCTTGCCGCCTTCATAATCCGCCGGCAGGCCTTTTCGATCTGTACCGGATGGGGATTGTAGGTCGGCTGATAACTGGATATATGGACTGGAGCCTTTTCCGGGTAGACGAGCCTTGTTGCGACCAGGTCCTTGGGAAGATCGACCAAAACCGGGCCTGGTCTGCCGGTGCGGGCGATATGAAATGCCTCGCGCAGGGTGGGGACCAGATCGTCAACATTGCTGACTAGGTAGTTGTGCTTGGTGCACGGTCTGGTGATACCAACGATATCAACCTCCTGGAAGGCATCATTGCCGATCAGCGGACGGGGTACCTGGCCGGTGAGTATGACTAAGGGGATTGAATCCATGTGGGCAGTAGCAATTCCGGTAACGCCGTTGGTGGCGCCTGGTCCGGAGGTGAGAAGAGCAACACCCACCTCGCCGGTGACCCGTGCAAAGCCATCGGCGGCATGCACCGCACCCTGCTCATGGCGCACCAGCACGTTGGTAATCTCGGAATCCATGAGGGCATCAAAAAGGTCAAGAACCGCACCTCCCGGATAGCCGAAAATAGTATGTACACCCTGCTCCTGAAGACATCTGACGATTGCCTGGGATCCAGTAATTTTTCCCATGAACCCATACCCTTATAAAAGTTGAATCTGTTTTGCGCCACTTGCGGAAAATCTTTAAAAGCCTGGAAAATTTGGATAAACCAGAAATATATATGTGAACACCCTATCTGTCAACGAACAAACAATGGAGGCAGACCACAGCTATAAAAATGCAACCTGTTTACTCTCTTTGAGACTTTAAATAGGCTCACCGCTTGCCTCCTGAGGATTTTTTTAGCGATGTGTTGCGCCTCGATGCAGCCTGAGGGCCGTTACACTCCTTTCTTTGGTGGCGCCGATTGCCTGTTATCCCGGCCGTTTTGTCACTGTTTTCGGCTGCCGCACCTTTTCGCGGTTTGCGGTGGGTATCTTCCCTCCGGCCTGGAGTTGTCTGGTTGACTGCCAGTATCTGCCCCTGCAGATCCTCATGCTGGGGTTTGGACTTTTTCGGTTTTTTTGGTCTGGCCTTCATAGAGCGTGTTATGGGGACCGGATGGCTTGGAATAAAGCCAGCTACCACCTCGCGCGGCAGAAGCTTTTGGAGCAGCGTTTCTATTGCCGAAAGCAGAAGAACCTCATCGGCGCTGACCAGAGAAATTGCCACACCTTCAAGACCGGCACGCCCGGTACGGCCGATCCGGTGGATATAGTCTTCGGCTACTTTCGGGAGGTCGACATTAATAACGTGGGAAAGTTCACTGATATCGATGCCGCGCGAGGCAATATCGGTGGCGATCAGGACACGGATAGCATTTGCTTTAAATTCGGCAAGGGCGCGGCTGCGGGTTCCCTGGCTTTTGTCGCCGTGAATTGCCAGGGCCGTCACGCCTTTATCGGTGAGCCTTTGCGCCAGCCGGTCGGCCCCGATGCGCGTGCCGGTAAAGACCAAGACCTGTTGCCAGTCATTCCTCAGCAGGAGGTGGCAAAGCAATTCAGCTTTCTTGCTTTTATCAACTTCATAGATGATCTGTTTAACGGTCTTTGCCGCCGAGTTTCGGGGCGCGGCTTCTATGAGTAGCGGATGTTTCAGAAGTTTTTCGGCGAGGCTACGGATGGCATCAGGAAAGGTTGCGGAAACAAGGACATTCTGTCTTTTCCCCGGCAAAAAGTGAAGAATTTTGCCGATTTCGTCCAGAAAACCCAGGTCGAGCATCCTGTCGGCTTCATCGAGCACCAACATGTGCACCTGCTCAAACTTCACGGCGTTTTGTTGATACAGGTCCAGCAATCGCCCTGGAGTAGCGATCAAGATATCGACGCCGCCCCGCAGGCGCATCATTTGCGGATTGATTTTCACCCCTCCATACGCCACTGTGGTCTTCAGAGACAGATATCTGCCGCAGGCAGTAATGGCTTCAGCGATCTGTATCGCAAGTTCCCGAGTTGGCGCCACAATGAGGGCACGAATATGGTTCGGTCTGACCTTGCCGGGCCTGCCGGCGAGAAGCTGCAGCAACGGCACGGCAAAGGCGGCGGTCTTCCCTGTCCCTGTTTGCGCTGCCATCATGACATCCCGACCGGAGAGAATTGCCGGAATCGCCTGCAGCTGCACCTTGGTAGCGGCGGTAAATCCCTGATCGGCGAGCGCACGGAGGAGGTCATCAGAAATACCAAGAGAAACAAATGACATAAGGTGAACCACCATACCGGACTGGGAAGATTGTCGATTGGCTCGGATCCCTGCAAATGAAGACCTGAGCTGCGTTGTTTTGCTGACTATACCAGTCCACGTGTCAGACTCAATAGATATCGCCAGGGGGTTCCTGTTGCGACGCCGATCTTGCAAGGAGTGCGATTCTGAAACCGATTGTCCGGGCCTCTTTGTCTGGGGCAATGCTGCCTTAGAGCCGCGCCACCCCGAGAAAGACGGCATGCAGGGCGACAATGATGGCAATAAAGCCCGTGCGCGCAGCTTCAGGGCCAAGTCCTGGAAATTGGTACTGCAGCTGGCCGTGCGGGCAGCCGGAGATGCAGTCACCGCACAAAGAACAGTTCATTCCTGCCTTGCCGCTTGCAATATGCCCGGGGGAAAGGGCGCCATAGCGGCAGACCCGGGTGCAGAGTCCGCATTTGCAGCATTTCTGGCCGATACGAATGCGCCAAGGATTGATTTTGCCGAAGATATTGGCCAGGAGGCCCATGGGACAATAGGTGGTACAGTGGGTCATGATTCCGCTGCGCCTCGACCAGGTGAGCATGACGGCAAGGCCGCCCAGGCCAAAGGCTGCGGCGAGGGCAATGGCAAGCGTTGGCGGCTGACCGCTTTTACCGAGAATCGTTGCTGTGCCAAGGACCGCAAGGCAGAGCAGCCACCTCGCGTGCTTTGTCCAATCGGGGAGAGAGCCTGGTCGTTTTTTGTTGGTTGCCGCCAGGTTGTCCCAGGCGCCGATATAGCAAAGATGGCTGCACCAGGCCGGGCCAACTAAAACGAGGGTCACCGCAAAGAGGATGATCATAAAAAATCCCTCGCCACGGTACAGAGGGCCAGCGGCAATGAGGGCCGGTATCGGCAGATGGAGACTGCCGGTCATCAAAAACCTGCTGAAACCGATTAGCCCGAGGAAAAGCTGGAGGAAGAACACCGCCGAGAAGATTGTCCAGATCATTCGCCGCCATTTCCCGGAAATTTCCGGCTGGAGCATCTTGCCGGTGATCCAGGCGGCATAGATGCCCAGCAGGATGATCATAATCCAGCCTCCGCTTGGGAAAAAACGGTCAAGAAGAATGATGTCGAGAGATGTCTTGTGTTTGGCGATGGCAAGGCCGGCAAGGGTAAGGAGGAAGGCCAGTCCCTGGACCAGATCGTCGGTTTGGCCAGTACGGCGAGCTCGCAAGACATTCATCAGGGCAGCGCTCAGACAGACGAGGCTGACGAGCCCAAGTATTGCCGCTAAACGTAGCCATGGCAGGCCGAGGGCCATGCGCTGCTGGATAAGGCTCAAGGTGATGTCACCCCATAGCCAGGAACCGAAAGCTAAGAGACCTGCCAGGGCGAGACTTTTCCATGACAGCGGCGCAACCGCCAATAGAGCCGCGATCAGCCAGAATATCGCACCGCCGGGACTTCCCACCCGGTAGGCGTGAGCTGCGAGAAAAAGGATGCTCGGAAGGGTAAGTATTGTTGTCAGCATGGTTGTGTTGTATCTGAAAGATGTTGTCGGATCATTGATCTAAATCAATTTGCCGGAAATCTGCGCCCCGAGCGGTGAATACGGCCGGATGTTGCATAGGGGAAACATCCGCCAAGTAACCATTTGCCCATTGCTATTGGTATCTTGAAGAGTTCTCGCTGCCGCTCGGTGAGTTTTTGTACCCGCCAAGAAAACCAGCTTGACAATAACTGATCATGATGTGTACCTTATGTCCTCACACTTTTTACAATCAATTTATTGAGTCTGAAGAACATGGTCACTGCAAACTCGCCTCTAGCACTTCTTCTAGGTTATCCGCTGCCTGATCCCGTGGCTGATACGGAGGGGTTGTAGTTTGTCGTAATACACTCTGTTAGCAAAAAAGGCCACGGTTGAAAAACCGTGGCCTTTTTTGTTTCAGGTATTGAATTTTATGCCCAAGGAGAAAAGATGAAACCCGAATTAGTGAAAAAATACCGACCATATCCGCAGGTTAACCTGGTCGACAGGAAATGGCCGAACAAGACCATCGTCAAGGCCCCCACCTGGTGTAGCGTTGATCTGCGCGATGGCAATCAGGCCTTGATCCAGCCAATGAGCCTTGGCAGAAAGATGGAAATGTTTCATCTGCTCACCGAACTGGGCTTTACCGAGATAGAGATCGGTTTTCCCTCTGCATCCCAGGTGGAGTATGACTTTACCAGGGTGCTCATCGAGGGAAAACTGATCCCGGAAAACACCTGGATCCAGGTCTTGACCCAGGCGAGAGATCATTTGATTGCCAAGACCTACGCCTCGGTGGAGGGCGCCAAGAAGGCTATCGTTCACTTGTATAATTCCACCTCAACCCTGCAACGCAAGACGGTATTTAAGATGAGCCGCAAGGAGATCATAACCCTCGCCGTGCAGGGCGCAAGGTTGCTGAAAGAAGAAGAACGCAAATATCCGGAAACCACCTTCCGCTATGAATACTCTCCCGAGAGTTTCACCGGGACTGAACTGGAGTTTGCCCTGGAGATCTGTGAGGCGGTGATGGAAGTCCTCCAGCCCACCGCCAACAACAAAATCATCATTAATCTGCCAGCAACGGTGGAGATGGCCACGCCCAACATCTATGCCGACCAGATTGAGTGGTTTTGCTCGCATATGGCCGGTCGCGAGTCGGCGATTATCAGTCTCCATGCCCACAACGATCGGGGCTGTGCGGTCGCTGCCACCGAGCTGGCGCTGCTTGCCGGTGGTGAGCGTGTCGAGGGCACCTTGTTCGGTAACGGCGAGAGGACCGGCAATGTCGATATCGTGACGCTTGCCCTGAATATGTTCTCCCAGGGGGTCGATCCCGAGCTTAATATTCATGATATTAACCGGCTGGTTGAAGTCTACGAGCGTGTTTGCGACCTGCCGGTGCATCCCCGTCATCCGTATGCCGGGGAACTGGTGTACACCGCTTTTTCCGGTTCTCATCAGGATGCAATCAACAAAGGGATGCATGCCTATGAGGCCTCCGGAACCGGCCTCTGGGAGGTGCCCTATCTGCCGATTGATCCTTCCGATGTTGGGCGGACCTACGAATCCATTATCCGGATCAACAGCCAGTCCGGAAAGGGCGGGGTTGCCTACATTATGGAAAAAGAATTCGGTTTCCGCATGCCCAAGGCCATGCATCCCGAGTTTGGCAAGATCATCCAGGTCGTTACCGACAAAGAAGGACGCGAATTGGCGCATGGCGAGATCTACAAGGCCTTTGAAAAAGAGTATCTCACCGCGCGAACCCCCTACGAACTCAGGGCGTTTAACGTTATTAAACGGCATGTCAGCGCCGATGACCAGGCATCCTACGCCGATGTTGAGGCAACCCTCCTGATCAACGGCAAGGAGGTGACCGTTGCCGCCTCGGGGAATGGTCCGCTCGACGCCTTCTGCACGGCAATGAAGGAAGGAATAACCGGCGAATTCAAACTCTGCAGTTATGACGAGCATGCCCTGGATGGTGGGTCGAGCGCCAAGGCCGCGGCATATATTGAGATAGAAAAACCAAATGGCACGGTAAGTTGGGGGGCAGGTGTCGATACCGACATCATTATCGCTTCTATCAAGGCGGTTCTGAGCAGTCTCAATCGGCAGTAATGGCGCTCTTTCTGGTCCGGGGATGTGGTATGACGTGGATTTGGGCACTGTTGGCACATTCAGCGCCCGAATCCCTGGCTGATGAACTATTAACTTTTGTTCGACTTTCCCATGCCGGTATATGAATTCCAGGCCCTCGATAAAGCGGGCAAGAAGATCAAAGGCATCATCGACGCGGACAATAGCGCCCAGGCAAGAACGCGTCTTCGGTCTCAGGGTAACTATCCGGTTGCAATAGAGGAAAGCAGAGAAAGGGCGTCAGGGGCCAGGAATCTCCGGCCAGGGCTCGGCTTGTTTGAACGAGTAAGTTCGCAAGAGATCAGCTCGATGACCAGACAGCTGGCGACACTCGTCGGGGCGGGCATTCCTTTGGTGCAGGCCCTTGGATCAATGGTCGAGCAGGCACGCAATCCTGTCCTGAAAAAAGTGGTAGCCGAGATTCGCGCCGGAGTGAATGCGGGCAATACCCTGACAGCGGCTCTTGCTGCCCATCCTCGCTATTTCCCACCGATTTTTGTCAATATGGTACGCGCCGGAGAGGCCTCCGGCTCCCTTGATGTCGTGCTTGAACGGCTTGCCGACTTTCGGGAGAAACAGGAGATGCTGAAAGGAAGGTTGCGGGCGGCCCTGGTTTATCCGGCATTTATGGCGGTCATCGGCACGGCCATCCTGTTTTTTCTCCTCACCTATATCGTGCCGAATATTATCCAGGTATTCAATGAGATGGATCGGGTCCTGCCGACGCCGACCCTCATTCTGTTGTCGCTCAGCACTGCCCTAAAGGATTATTGGTGGGGCCTTGTGGCGATTATCGGTAGTACCGTTTTTGTCGCCAGGCACTATGCCAATACTGCTCGTGGGCTGAGATTATGGAATACTGTGCAGCTGCGTTGCCCAATTATTGGCCCGGTGATTCACAAGATCATCCTGGCCAGATTTGCCGCGACCCTCGGCAGTCTTCTGGAGAGTGGGGTGGGGCTGCTGACCTCCATGCAGATCGTTCGCGCCCTGGTTAATAACGTCCAGGTGGCTGAGGTTATCGATGTTGCGATGGAACAGATCGAAAAGGGCCAGAGCATGACCGGGGCCTTATCAGCCTCGCCCTGGTTCCCACCAACCCTCGTGCAGATGGTGGCCGTGGGAGAGCAAAGCGGCAGCCTTGAGAAGATGCTGAAGAAGGTTGCCGTTGCCTACGAAAGGGAGGTGGAAACGGCGATCGTGGCCATGACCTCGCTGCTGGAACCGATCATGATCACCCTTATGGGTACGGCGGTTGGCTGTATTGTTTTGTCCATCCTTCTGCCGATCTTTGAAATGAATCAATTGATCAGGTAAATCCTCGATATAGTCATGCCAGGCTACCACGGCAGCAGGGACCTTCGGCGTACCGTCCATGTTGCAAGTTGCTGTCGCAAAGCGTAGAAATCTCGGCTATGCTGCACACAGTTGCCGGCGTGGCTATCTTCCGGCTTTTCCCAATTTCAACTGAAGGCATTTTGTCATGAATCATTTGCCAGTGTCAGGTTCAGCACCCGTAACTCGTTGTAAGGAGGGTGGTTTTACCCTGATCGAGCTCCTTGTTGTCCTGGTTATCATTACTATCCTTGCCGGGTATATCGGGCCGAAGATCATGGGCCATCCGGAGGAAGCCAAGAGAACCAAGGCCGTTATTCAGATCCAGGCCCTGGAAACCGCCTTAAAGATGTATAAAAACGACAACGATGTTTATCCCTCCACCGATCAGGGACTGCAGGCCCTGGTGGAAGCGCCCACCTCCGGCAAGCTTCCGGCCAAGTGGCGCAAAGGTGGCTACCTGGAGCGAAACAAGGTCCCGGCCGATCCCTGGGGGCATGCCTTTATTTACCTGGCACCGGGAGTGAAAGGCGATTTTGATCTCAGCTCCCTTGGCGCCGATGGCGAGCCGGGCGGTGACAATTCCGCCAAGGATATCAATAACTGGGAAATTGAATAGCCTTGACTGGAGAAAATGCCCGCCGCATCCCCTGGAACCCTTGGAACGGGAAGGGGTTTACCCTCATCGAGCTGCTGGTGGTGTGTGCCTTGATCGGTCTTATGGCAGCTGTCAGCGTCCCGGCATTGCGCGATGTCTTTATGAGCGATCCCTTGAAAAAGGCGGCGCGCAAGACCATCGGTTTGGTCAATGGCCTGCGCGAATTGGCGCTCCGCAGCGGCCAACCCTTCTTCCTGTATATCAGCCCCTTGCAGAATCGGCTGTGGTTTGAGCAGGATCCCAAACCGCCGGAGGACAATCGCGCCCAGGCGACAAACCTGCAGCTTCCCCATGGCGTGCGCATTGAGGAAATAGTGACCGCTGGCCATGACCTCTCCGCCGAGAAACAGGTGGCGGTGTGGATTACCCGCCAGGGCTTCATGCATCACACCACCATCCGTCTGGCAGATACCCAGGGCAATGCCCTGCATTTGCAATTTTTCCCCCTGGTCGATGCTGTTCAGGTGTCCGATCCGGCCGAAACAGCCGTCCCTTAAGGTCATGGGCATGCAAAACGGCAAGAATCTTCTCTGGCCTGCTTTCCAAGCCTCTACGAGAATGGGGGGATTTACCCTTCTTGAGGTGCTGATCGCCATGGCCCTCATCGCCATTGGTCTGGTGAGCCTCTTTGGCCTACAATCGTCAAGTCTGTCCCGGGCAATGGAGGCAAAGTTTAATAATATCGCGCCGCTATTAGCATCGGCAAAACTCGCCGAAGCGGAGGACGGGGAAATTTCCATGGCCGGCGAGAACGGCGATTTTGGTGATGATTACCCCGGATATACCTGGCACATCCTCGTCGAGGATGCACAATTTCCCGAAAGAAAACCTGCCGCAATTCTGAGGGGCAGGTTGCAGCGTGTCAAGCTGACGGTTTCCCAGAACGACACGAAATTCTTCTACACCCTCACCGCCTATGTGCCGCGTAAACAGCAATAGTGTCGGGAATCCCCCCGCCGCAACAAGGCACCACCAAGGCTTTACCCTGGTGGAAGTGCTCATTGCCGTATTCATCTTCTCCTTGGTGATGGCCTCGGTATATGGCGCCTATAGGGCCACCTTTGCCGTCGTCCACGGCTCCGAGCACGAGGTGATGCTTGCCGATCGGGGTGGATTTATCCTTTCCCGCCTCAGTGACGACCTGGACTCTTTGGTCCTCGGCAAGAATAGCTATTTACGCGGCGAAGAGCACTCTGTCAGCGGGGCGAGGAGTGACAGCATTGCCTTTCTCTCCAGTGCCCGGATTATCCTGGGCAAATCCGACCTGCCGCAGGGCCGTTTGCTGATCATCTATACCGCCGAGCCGGATGACCGGACTGGCCTGCTGCAGCTGTACCGCACCGAGACGGAGGTCTTGCCCGGGGTCAAGCTGGGCGAGGGCCCAAGCCGAAAGCATCTGTTGGCAAGCGGCTTGAAAGAGGTCCGTTTCGTCTATCAAGATGAAGGCGGGAGCCATACATCCCATTGGCAAAAAGGCGGAAATGACGTCGACCAGGGTCAGGAGACAGCGGTGCTTCCGGCCAGGGTCGGGGTGGAGCTGTTCTTCCCGAAAAAGGCTGCCGAAAAAAAGATGCAGATATTCAAGACCATCGTCAATATAGCGCAGCAGGATCTGCGGTGAGCGGGCACCGATGACAGGTATAAGGAGCAACGAAAAAACGGGGCGACTCGGCACCGATGCACCGCGATGGAGTCTGCGGGACCCGTGGCGGAATCAGCGCGGCATGGCCCTGCTCATCACCATCATGGTCTTGGCCCTGATGGTTGTTATAACCATTCAGTATCACAAGACTATATGGCAAAAGTATTCGGCATCGCATACCCGGAAGGTGGCCACCCAACTCAAAACCATTGCCGGGTCCGCGGTACAGATCGGTTGCGCCCTTCTCCGGTATGATGGAACGGCTGCTACCGTGGATTCCTTTCTTGATCCCTGGGCAAGCGTCTGGGAAGATGATTTTCATGGTCTCTTTCCCACTGGGGCCATGCACCTGGAGATTATCGATTTGTCCGGGCGGCTCCAGGTCAACTCCCTGGCGGCGACCAAGGGCGGCAAGGGCACCAAGACTGCCGGTCAGGGCAGGAATGCCCAGAACGGATCCCAGGCCATCTTGCTGCGGCTCCTCCAGTCCGGCGCCTTTGCTGTTGCCGATGAAACGCAGGCACGGCAAATCGTCGATGCCCTGGTTGATTGGCTCGATACCGATGAGCGGGAATCCGACCATGGCGCCGAGAATAGCTATTACCGGTCGCTAAATCCTCCGTACAGCTGTAAAAACGGCCCAGTCGAATATATTGAGGAACTGCTGCTGGTGAGAGGCATGACCCCGCAACTGCTGTTCGGCACCGGCACGACCAAGGCCCTGGCCGACTATCTGACGGTTTTTGGCGACGATGGCAAGATCAATATCAATACCGCCCCACGGCTTTTGATCAAAAGTCTTGACCCGCTCATCGGCGAAGAAGTGCTTGATCACCTCGATGCCTATCGCCGTGATCCCAAACATGCCGAAAACCTCGGAGATCCCCAGTGGTATAAAAATATCGGCGGCTGGCCAAGTGATAGTATGCTATATGACAAGATGCTGACGACGCAGAGTGTTTTCTTTCAGGTGACCGGCGCCGGGCGTCTTGATGCAAGCGAAAAAAAGATGACCATCGTCGTTGAACGGGTCAGTGGAGGAAGATTGAAGCTGTTATCGAAGAATGTTGATTAGGCTGTATGGGAGAAGCATTGCTTTGTCTTGATATCCATGAGGAGATGGTTGTCGCCGTCGCCATAGAACACAGGGCTGGAATTGCTCGGATCCTTGGCTGTGTCGAGGCCGATACCGTCCGGCAATCCTTCACCGCGGCCATGGACCAGGTGAAACTGCAACTGGGCAATATACCGGGGAAATGCTCCATAACCCTTGGCGCCGAGCTGTTTTCTTTTCGCAACCTCTCCCTACCCTTTACCGATAAAAAGAAGATCGACCAGATCCTCCCCATGGAACTGGCCGAGCAGACCCTGGCAGAAATCGACGATCTGGTTTTCGACTATATGGTGGCGAAAACCGGGGCGCAGGGGGCGGAAATTGTCGCGGCGATGCTTGACCGGGCTGGTCTCGCCGAGCGCCTGGCCGTTTTGCGGGCGGCCGGGCTTGAGCCTGACAGCATCGGGGTCAGCGGCCTGGGGCTTGTTGCCAATCTACTTGGTTCAGGCGAGGAGAGTTTTGTGTTTCTCGATATAGACCGCTCCTGGGCAACACTTTTTCTGGTGCGGCAAGGCCGGTTGGCGGCCATCAGATCCCATAGCAGAGAAAGGAGAGAAGGCGGGCAAGATGCTACCGATGCGGAACTTAACCTTTTCATCAAGCAGACCCTGCTAGGTTGCCGCATGCCCGAATTGCGCCGGCCCGGATGTGTGGTGTATCACAATGGTATTCTTCCGTATTTGCCGGTTCTTGGCGATTTTGTGGTGAAAAATTATCCGGCGGACCGCCATGCCCTGTCGCAGAGAAATTACCCGACCCCCGGGACCTGCCGCCCGGAACGTCAGGCGCGAGCAGCTGCCGCTGGTCTTTTTCCGGATACTAAAAACGGTTTTAACTTCTGTAAGGGAGAGTTTCGCAGGGGAAAAACCTTTGGCGATTACCGGCGCCGACTTCTGGTGTTCGGGGTTCCTGTTCTCCTTGTCCTTATTGCTATCGGCATTTACTACCGTCAGGATTACCGGGCCCTTGCTCGTCAACAGGAGGTCTTGAAACAGCAGATAGCCGAGGTGTTCACCAGGACAGTACCGGCGGCGACGCGGATAGTGCATCCCGTTCAGCAGCTGCAGGTGGCCATCAACGAGATCAAAGCAACATTTCGACCGGGGGGAATTTCCACGGAGAGATTATCAGTGGTCGACTTGCTGGCTGAGATTTCCGCCCGTATCCCCATTGCCAGCAAGGTAAAGGTGGTTCGGCTGGTGGCCGATGCCGAGACCCTGCAGGTGAAAGCGGTTACCGGCGATTTCAATACGGTTGATGTTGTTCAGAAGGAGCTGAAGAAATCACCGATTTTTAAAGAGGCGATCATCAGTTCGGCAAGTCAGAACCCGCAGGGCGATGCGGTGAGTTTTGAATTGAAACTGGTACTGGCCGGGAAATAGCCCATGTTTGATTCGTTTAATAAAATTGATCTGATGAAGATCAGGAAGATCTCCGGTATCGATAGTCTCTCGGTCCGGGAAAGGTGGGTGCTTTTTGCCGGACTGGGTTTTATCCTCTGTTTTCTTGCCTTTCAGCTGGTTGTGGCGCCTTTTTTTGAGGCCAGGGCTAATCTCCAGCAGGCTGTTGAACGCAAAAAACAGGAGCTGGTAAAAATTACCGAACTGCAGCAGGAATACCGAACTCTCAGAAAGGCAGAGGGCGATGTGAAGGCCAGGATTGCTGCACGTGAACCGGGCTTTGCTCTCTTTACCTTTATTGACAGGCAGGCGGAAAAGGCCAGGGTCAAAAAGCAGATCAGCTATATTAAGCCGTCAACTTCATCGGGAGAAGCCGGCCAGGCACTTCCGGAAACCGGCGCCGAACTGAAATTGCAGCAAATCACCTTGGAGGCCCTGGTCAATTTCCTTCTCCTTGTTGAATCGGAAAAGGATGTGGTCTTTATCAGGCGGATTTCCATCCAGGAAAACGGCAACGGCCAGGGCTATCTGGATGCGGTTCTGCAAATCGTCACCTTTCTGAAAGCGTCATGAACAAGGTGTCCACCCATTCTGTATGGCGTATTGCCGGATACCTGGCTTATGGCCTGGTGCTGTTCGTTCTGTTGCTGTTTGCGCGGTTTCCGGCCGACAAATTTAAACAGTACTGTGAAAATCGCCTTGGCGGCTTGGTGTCCGACACTGCCTGTACCATTGATCGAATTGAGTACCGCATGCCCTTCACCATGATTTTCACGGGGATACATGTACGGAGTGTCACCGAATCCCGAGCCTCGGGCCTGACTGTTGACCGCCTGGCGATTTCTCTGGATTCGTTAAGGTCCCCTGAGGCAATAACCCTTGCTGGAGACTTGTATGGCGGGCAGATGTCCGCCCGTCTGGCCGCGGGTGATTTGTTTTCGGGGAAAATCGTCATGAACGATATCCGCCTTAGAGATCTCAATGCGGCGGCCCTGCAAAAGGATCTCGGTCCTGTTGATCGGAAAATCAACGGGACACTCAGTGTTAGCGGCAGATATCAGGCCGCTGTTGCCGATTTCACCGGGGGCATCGGTGAGGGGCGGGTGGAGATGGCGGCGGGGACCGTGGCACTACTGCAACCGGTGCTGTCGCTGAGTCAGATCGATTTTTCCCATCTGAGCGGAAATATCAGCTATGAAAAAAACAGGCTGACAGTCAAGGATGGTGTACTAAAAGGTTCCGATCTGGCAGGAGATTTTTTCGGAGAGATAATTTTGGCAAAAAGGTCTTCCCAGAGCGAATTGCAGATGGGCGGCCGGCTTGTTGCGCAAGCGGCATTTTTGCAGGCCCATCCCCAGGAAGAGAAGATGCTGCAGGCAGTCATGAAACGTTATAACATGACGGCTCTGCCTTTCAGGGTTGGCGGTACCCTGGATACCCCCATATTCAGGCTCGGTAACTGACTTGGCCATGGCGACTCGAATGCACGCGATAGTTACACTCCTTGTCATAACCCTGTGCTGCATCGGCATTGTCGAAGGCGGCTATAGGGGGCTCGAATATCTCATGGCAAGGGCGACAGCGCAGCCGGCAAATGTCCCGGCCAGAGCCGGTGCGGCAAACATGGCGGGCCAGGCAGGGACTGGCAAAAAACACGATCACCGGATTATCCTTGCCCGCAACCTCTTTGGGGCCATACCCGGAAATGGCGCTGGCGGGCTTGCTACTGAGGCCCCTGATACCCTTGCGGCAAGCGGTCTTGGAATTGTTCTCATGGGCACAATAGGTGACCACGAGGGTGGCGACCGGGCGATCATCCTCGACCAAAAGACCGGCAAGCAGCAGATCTACCGGCAGGGTGATACGCTCCAGGGAAAGTCCGTTAGAGAGATCCGGCGCGGTAAGGTCATTTTGACCGCCAATGGCCGCGACGAGGTACTTGATATTAGCGAGGCGGCAAAACTGCGATCGATAGCAAATGCGGCCAAGGCTGCCGTGCTGCCTTCCAAGTCGCAAGGTCTCAATGAGGGTGAGGTGGCGGTAGAAAATCCTGCCGGGGATGAGGGGCAAGTCGTCGATTTACAAAAACAACCCCACTCCGAGGGGACTGTGGTGACCGGTCAATCCGGCAAAAGAATCATTCGTCCGGTAATTATCAGGCCGCAACGGCCTTCGGAAAAAGATTGATAACACATTTTCAGATATTTCTGACGTTTAATAGAGCGGAAGGGCAGTGAAGATATGAGCAGGTTGCAAGGAATTTTCATCGGCATGATCACCATTGGCCTTGGCCTTGGGGGAACCAACACTCCCTTTGCCGAGGATCTTCCCCGGCCGCTTTCGGCAAGTGTCCTGGAAAAGGACAGAAACCAGGACACAGCCAAGGGCAGGTCGATAGTTATTGACTTCGATAACGTCGATATCCACATCTTTATTAAATATATAAGTGAGATAAGCGGCAAAAACTTCGTTGTCGACAAGGCTGTGCAGGGCAACGTGACGATCATTTCGCCCACCAGGATCTCGGTCCAGGAGGCCTATAAGGTATTCGAATCGGTTCTTGAGGTGCACGGTTTTACCGCGGTGGAGACCGGGTCAATTACCAAGATTCTGCCCTCGGCAAGGGCACGATCGCAGAATGTTGAGATGCTGCAAGCCGGTTTGTCGTCCAGCCCCGGCGACAAGGTAGTGACCCAGCTGGTACCGCTGAAACACAGTTCTCCCGAGGACTTGAAGAAAATCCTCACCCCCCTCGTTTCGCAAAGCTCCGTTATCATCTCCCACGGACCATCGGGGATGTTGATTATCACCGAGACCCTGTCAAATATCCAAAAGCTGCTGGGCATAATCGAGGCCCTGGACATCCAGTCGCGGGAGGATGAGGTCGCGGTAATCCCTTTGAAAAACGGTTCGGCCGAGGCGCTTGGCAAGATCTTTACCACCATCTACCAGCGGGATGGGATGCAGAAAAAGGCCGGAGAAGAGGGCCTTGCCACCGGCACCATCAAGGTGGTCCCCTATGACCGGGTGAACGGCCTGATCGTTATGGCGAGTGCCAGGGATATGGCGCGGATTCGCAGCCTTATCGCCACCCTTGATAAAGAGGTCGCCCGGCCGGAAGGCAATATCCATGTGTATTATTTACAGAATGCCACCGCGGTTGAACTGGCGAAGGTGCTCGGCACCCTGCCGGAAAAGCAGGGGGGTGACGATCCGGGCAAGACCAAGGCCGCGGCCATCTCCAAAGATGTGCGGATCCTCGCCGACGAGGAAACCAACTCCCTGGTTATCACCGCCGCTAAAGATGAATACGCGGTACTCGAAGATGTCATCAAAAAACTCGATATCCCGAGGCGCATGGTGTATCTGGAGGCCCTTATCCTTGAAGTCGACGCCGACAAATCCTTCGATGTCGGGGTGCAGTGGGCGGCGGGTGGGACCTTCTCCGCCGATACCGGGGCTCTGGTCGGCGGATTTGCCGGAGAGGCAGGCTATGATATGCTCGGCGGGATCAACAGCGAGGAGCCGAAGTTGCCGGCAGGCTTTTCCTTAGGGGTGTTGAAGCAGGGAATCAGGATCGGCAATGTCACCTTCCCAAATATCGCTGCCATCCTTCGCGCCTATAAGACGGATACTGACATCAATATCATTTCCACCCCGCAGATCCTTACCACCGACAACAAAAAGGCCGAGATCTCGGTTGGTGAAAATGTGCCATATATCACCAGCCGCAACACCACCGCCAGTGAGCAGGATTACACCCAGTACGAATATAAGGATGTGGCGACGAAACTGTCGATCATCCCCCATATCAACCAGGCGGGCAGTCTGCGTCTGGAGATTGCCACAGAGGTGGTGCGGATCAAGGAAAACAACGCCGACACCCCGACGACCTATAAGCGAACGGCAAACACCACGGTGGTCTTGAACGATAAGGATACGGTGGTCATCGGCGGCATTATCGGCCATGATTCCACAGAAAACGAATGGAAGATCCCGGTTCTTGGCGATATCCCGGTCCTTGGCTGGCTGTTTAAAACCCACAGCACGACCAACGCCAAGACCAATATGTTTATCTTTATCACGCCACGGATAGTCCGCAATCCCAGCGAGTTGGCGGCAGTGACTGCCGCAAAGCAGGAGGTAATGGGTGGGGCGATGACCGATGCCTCCCAAAAAGACAAGGCGCAACAGATCAACCAGCTGCTGGCCGAGGCCTATGAAAACTTGCAGGCTGGCAAGCTGGAGGAGGCAAAAGGATTGTTGCAGAAGGTGCTGGATATCGACCCGCAAAACCCCTTTGCCCTGATGAACATGGCGGTCATTTCTGAAAAAGAGGGCAAGACGCAACAGGCTCTCGCCCTGTACCGGGCGGTCATTGCCCAGGGTTCGGCGGCGGTTGCCGGTACGTCGAGCGACTCCGGCAAGAGGGGTGCAAGCCTTTTGGAGATAGCCCGGGAAGGTATCGAACGTCTTGAAAAGAATGGGGTTTCCCAGTGAAAATCCGAGCTATTCCACCGAAAACAAGCTTCCGGCAGGGGCTGCGCCGTACAGACCGATGAAAAAACTTGGTGAAATATTGATTGAAGGGGGGCTGTCGCCGGCAGCCGTTGAGCAGGCCTTGACAAGCCAACAGGAAAGCTCCCATCTGCTGGGCGAGATCCTCATTAAAAATGGCGATATCGACGAACTCGCGGTGTTGACTGGCCTTGGAAAACAGTTTGAGATGCCGGTGCGGGCGGCCTTGCCGGTTGAGATAGATACCGGGTTTACCGCCCGAATCCCCATCGGCTTTTTGAAAATGCATCATCTGGTACCGGTCTTTAGCGGTGCGGAGCGTTATCTGGCGGTGAATAATCCCTCGTTATTTCATGCGGTTGACGATGTGCGCCGGCTTCTTGGCAATCCCTCCTTGCCGCTGGTTTTGGCCCCGGTTGCAAGCATTCTCAAGGCGATCAACTACGCCTACGATATGACCCAGACCTCGGCGGATGCCGTCATGCAGGATATCGACGATGAAGACCCGCAACGGCTGTTCACTGAGATCGAGGAAGTTGGCGATCTGCTTGACGATACCAGCGATTCGCCGGTCATTCGTCTCGTTAACCTGATGTTTTCCCAGGCGATACGGGATAACGCCTCGGATATCCACATCGAGCCCTACCAGGGCCATCTGAAGATCCGCCAACGCCTGGACGGCATTCTCTATGATATGCTCAGTCCCCCGAAGCATGTTCAGCCGGCCCTGGTGTCCAGGATAAAAATCATGGCTAAGCTGAATATTGCCGAAAAGCGCCTGCCCCAGGACGGCCGCATCGAGCTGAAGGTTGCTGACCGGGAGATCGATGTGCGGGTTTCCACTCTGCCGACCGCCTTCGGTGAGCGGGTGGTACTGCGCCTCCTGAAAAAATCATCGGTTCTCCTGTCCCTTGCCGACCTCGGTATGCCGGAGGACCGGCTCCTGCCATTTTCCAGGGCAATCCGTGCGCCAAACGGCATCGTTCTGGTCACCGGACCGACCGGTTCGGGCAAGACGACGACCCTCTATGCCGCTCTTTCGGAGATCAATACCACCGACATCAATATCATCACCGTCGAAGATCCGATCGAATACCGGATAAACGGCATCGGCCAGGTGCAGATCAATCCCAAGATCGATCTCACCTTTGCCTCCGGTCTCCGGTCGATCGTCCGCCAGGATCCGGATGTTATCCTCGTCGGTGAGATCCGCGACATGGAGACCGCTGAAATCGCCATCCAGTCGGCCTTGACCGGCCATCTGGTTTTTTCCACCCTTCATACCAACGACTCGGCCGGGGCCATCACCCGTCTTCGGGATATGGGGATCGAGCCCTTCCTTATCGCCTCTTCGGTTAGCGCCATTCTTGCCCAGCGGCTGGTGCGGATCATCTGCCCGCACTGCAAGGAGGAATATCTGCCGACGGCGGCGATGCTCAGCAGCATTGGTCTCGATCCAGTCGCCTGCCAGGGGCGGCCCGTGTATCGCGGCAGGGGCTGCGATAAATGCCTGTATACCGGCTACAAGGGCCGCTGCGGCATATTTGAGCTTCTGCTCATGACCCAGGAGATGAAGGCCCTGGTTTTACGGACCTCGGATGCCAATCAGATCAAAAAGATGGCGGTAGAAAGCGGCATGGTGACCCTGTCGGGCGATGGGGCAATGAAGGTCCTGCAGGGGATCACGACGATTGAGGAGGTATACCGGGTGTCCCAGGCATAGGGGCCCGGAGGAGTGATTTGATGAGCAGGTATTCTTGGTGGCATTCTTTATTGGCAAAGGCCTCGCTGGCCCGTGTATTGGCGAGCGGAGTTTTTCTGTTGCTTGTCAATGTCCTGTTTTGTTCGGTCGGCATTTCTCCCAGCCGGGCGGAGGGTATTCGTGGTATTTACGGCCTCGCCGCTGAAAATCTCGATGCAACTCTGCCGCGCATCAAGGATGCTCATGTCACCAGCGTGTTTGTCGCTCCCCACCAGCCATCAATTGCACATCTGAAGCAGGAAGGCGTCAAGGTTTTCTTGACTCTCAACGCCTTTGGCGGCAGGGAGGGGTGGGACAAATATCCCGATTCGGTGCCGGTCACAGCTTCCGGGGAAGCCATATCGCCCAGGCTCGGCGGGATATGCCCAAGCCATCCCGCCTGGCGTGCCGACCGTTTGCGCCTTCTTGCCGCCTGGCTGGAGCAATTCGGCGATACCGAGGAAGGAATCGACGGGGTATGGCTGGATTTCATCCGCTATCCCGGCCACTGGGAGTCGTCCAATCCGGACATCCCCGATACCTGCTATTGTCCTCGGTGCCTGCAGCTGTTTCAGACTGAAAAAGGGGTGGCTGTTCCGCAAGGCTTATCGGTCAGGAGGGCCGCCGAATGGATTCATATCCAAGCCGAAGAACAATGGCGACAGTGGAAAAAGGAGCAGATCGTATCCTTTGTCCGGGATGTGCGCGCCCTCATTGATTCATCCCAGGGCGGTGGAAGGATCAAACTTGGCGCCTTCCTCGTGCCCTGGCGGCAGGGGGAACGCGGTGGGGCGGTGCTTGCCGGTCTGGCCCAGGATGCTCGGCAGCTGGCGCCATACGTCGATGTCTTTTCGCCCATGGTCTATCATCAAATGCTTGGGCAAAACCCTGGCTGGGTCCGGGATATCAGTGAATACTTTCACGATGTAACCGGCAAGGCGGTATGGCCGATCGTTCAGGCCGGGCAGGTTGAGAGGGAGGAATTTGCCGAGGCGGGGCAGGCGGTGAGGGCGAGCGGCGCCGAAGGGATGCTGGTCTATACCCTTCCTGCCATGCAACAGCATCATTGGCTGACTCTTGGGCAGTTTCAGCCGCTTCACAACCTCCTGCCCAATCCGCAGTTCCGTGTAGCCTCCGAAGACAGTAGTGGTCTGCCGGAGTTCTGGAGGTATCGGAGAACCTCGCCGGCCATCGGCGATAAATACTTGCTGCAGCCGGCAACTGCCCAAAAAAACGGGGCCTTGGGGCTTACCGCGGGGATTGGCCATCTGGCCCAGTGGAGTACCGGCATTGCCCCCTGCGAGCCGCACAAAAGCTATCATTTTTCCGGGGAATTCTTCCGCGACGACCACAGCAATACCGCCTATCCGGAGGTAGTCATCTGGGGGCAATCCTACCGGCTGAACACCCATCGTCTGCAGGGGCAATATCAAAAACTCGACCAGGCGGTGCAATGCCCGGATACAACCGAGCCGAGGGACAACGCCTTTCTCTTTAAGAACACCTCTCCCGGCATAACCTTCTGGCTGCAGAACCCGCAATTACGAGAAGATACACCCCGCTGGATAGACAAGAACAAGGATGTGGACAGCGGGTTTTTCCCCATCGGGGTCTATGGTGGCAGTCTCGACAACATCGGCCTCCAGAAAGAGATGGGGCTGAACAGCACAGTCCTGCCGATGGAGGAGAAGACCGTCGATGCCTGTATCGCCCAGGACATGCATTGCCTCCTCGCCGTTCCGCGCGATCCGGAGAAGCTGCTCCTCGCCCTTCCTCCCCTGGAAAAAAAGCTGGCGGCCGGCCGCTTCAGTTTTTATGTCAACGACGAACCGGAAATCCACTCCTTTCCGCCGTCAAAGGCCCAGGATATTGCCTTGGTCCTCCGCGACCGATTCCCCGGCAAATCAACGTCCATGGCAGTGGTGCGGCCGCAGGGCATTCCCGCATATGCAGGCGGCGCCGATTATTTCATGCTCGATCAATATCCGGTACCGTCCATGCCCATGACCTGGCTGGCCGACTCCATGGATGAAGCGGCGGTCTACGTCGGGAAAAATCGTCTGCAGTCGGTAATTCAGGCCTTCGGCGGTGTAAAGCACGCTTCTTCCGGATGGCCGAGATTACCGACATTTGCCGAGATGAATTGCCTTGCCTTTTTGTCGGTCATCCACGGCAGTCGCGGCATATATTTCTTTAGCTGGGACGAGATTACCGGCGACAAGGGCGGCAAGAGCGAATTTCAGGAGGTCGTTGCCCGGCTGCAAAAGATGCTTGCCTGGCTGCAGCTGGCAAACCTGGAGCAAGCGGTGGCCCTTACCATGACCTCGCTGAATAGACTGGATCCGCTGGGAAAACCGGCAGTTCATTGTGCCATGAAGGAGACCGATGCCGAGCAGATGGTGCTCTGCGCCAATACCCTGTCAACCTATACCAGCGCTGCCGTTACCGCCAAAAGGAGCGGCAGGGCGATCTGGCGGGAATATTTCGATGACAGTAGGGTGGCCTCAACCGACTCGGTGCTGCACCTGGATTTTGCCCCGCTGGAGGTAAAAGTCTTGGTCAGGGAAAAATAAGGAAAGGTGGCAGCCATGTGTTTTTCCGCATGGCTACCGCCCTTACCTTCAATCCGATCGGCTTCCCTGCTGACCGAGCAGTCTTTTTAAAAATTCCTGATATTGGTTGGGGAGGGTGCGTTTAGGTGAGGTAACGATATAAAAGTGTCTTTTCATGGTCAGGTCGGTAACTGCGATCTCTTTAATCGTGCCGCAGAGGAGTTCGTCGCGGACCGCCAGCCGGGAAAGTATCGAGACCCCCAGATTGGCCTTGACCGCCTCCTTTACCGCTGCGCTTGAACCAAGGGTGGCGCAGATATTCAACCGGTCCAGTGAGGAGTGGTTTTTGGCGAGGAGGGATTCGATCGATTTTCTTGTCCCCGAGCCCCTTTCCCGCACAATGAACGGCAGGGTGCACAGTTCGGCCATGGTTATTTCCGCGGCAACCACCTTGCTGCCGGCACTGACAAGAATCAGTTCATCCTCAGTAAATTGCTGGTATTGCAGCCTGGCGGTGGGAATCTTGGCGCCTACCACCCCGATAAAGAGTTCGTTGCCGGCGATCGCCTCGACTATTTTGGTCGAATCGTTGATCCTGATTTCAAAGGAAATGCCGGGGAACTCGCTTTTAAAGGCTGCTGCGGCGGCCGGGATGATATAGGTGCCGGGAATGGTGCTGGCGCCAATGACCAGTTCGCCTGACATGGCATTGCCGGTGGTGGTGATGTCGTCTTCCAGGCGGCGGAGGTCGTCAAGGATAGCCAGGGCCCGCGGATAGAGAAGTTCAGCCGCGGCGGTGGGCAGGATCGAACGGCCAAGCCGGTCGAAGAGGCGACAGTTGAGTCTGGCCTCAAGGTTCTGCATATGCTCGCTGATCGTCGGCTGAGTGGTGTACAGCTGCTCGGCGGCCTTGGTAAAACTCTTGGTTTTGTATACGGCAACGAAGATTTGCAGGTGACGTGTTTCGATGGCGGCGATCCTCTTGTGGGCGGTTGGTGGTAAGGTACTTCGAGACTGCCGATTATAGTGGCGATCCCGGCAATTTACCAGAGAAAAGTCTCCGGTAAATCGCCAGGGCTCGGGATGTGGCGAGGGCGAATAGATAGATGCTCAGCCTATTCGAGGAGGAGCGGTGTACTGAGGTAACGCTCGCCGCTGTCGGGGGCGACGACGACAATGGTTTTTTCCCTATTTTCCGGACGCTCGGCGACCTGCAAGGCGGCATGGACCGCCGCGCCGCTGGAGATTCCGCAAAGAATCCCTTCAACCAAAGCGAGTTTTCTCGCCATGGCAAAGGCCTCATCGTTGCCGACCGTAAAGACCTCGTCAATGATGCCGCGGTTGAGGATGGCCGGCACGAAACCGGCGCCGATCCCCTGGATTTTATGGGGGCCGGGTTTCCCTCCGGAGAGCACCGGCGAGTCCTGCGGCTCCACCGCCACCACCTGCAAGTTTGGGTTGCGTTCCTTGATATACTCCGACACCCCGGTGATGGTACCGCCGGTGCCGACTCCGGCGACGAAGATATCGATCTTGCCATTGGTATCCCGCCAGATTTCCGGACCGGTGGTCTTGCGGTGGACAGCCGGATTGGCGGGGTTGGCAAACTGGTTGGGCATATGGCTATTGGCAGTGTCGGCAAGCAGCTGCTCGGCCCGGGCGATGGCCCCCTTCATTCCCTCCGCCGCCGGGGTCAGCACAAGCTCGGCCCCCAGATGTTTAAGGAGCTTTCGCCGCTCGATGCTCATGCTTTCCGGCATGGTGAGGACGAGGCGAAGTTTTTTATGGGCGCAGACAAAGGCCAGGCCGATGCCGGTATTGCCGCTGGTCGGCTCGATAATCGTCGATTCTTGGTTGATCAAGCCCTGCTGCTGCGCCGCCTCGATCATTGACACGGCAATCCGGCACTTGACACTGCCTGCCGGATTACGCGATTCCTGTTTGCAAAGCACCTTCGCCCCGTTTGCCGGTGCAAGGTTGGCCAGGGTGATGAGCGGGGTGTTGCCGATGGTTTCAAGGATGGTCGTGCTCATAATTATTGTGCCCTCTTTATGGGTGGATCGACGGACCGGTTTCAACTGGAATACGAGTAGATCAGTTCCGGTCTTTTTAGCAGTACCTTGGTGCCCGGCGGGACGCTTTCCGTCAGCCAGATATTGCCGCCGATGGTCGAGCTTTCGCCGATGGTGGTATCGCCGCCGAGGATGGTGGCATTGGCATAAACGATGACATTGTCCTCAATGGTCGGGTGGCGCTTCTTGTTGCGCATTTTCTCGCCGGCATCACGGGGTAAAGAAAGGGCGCCCAGGGTCACGCCCTGGTACAGCCGGACATTTTTGCCGATGACGCAGGTCTCGCCGATGACCACCCCGGTGCCGTGGTCGATGAAGAATCCCGAGCCGATAGTCGCCCCGGGGTGGATGTCAATACCGGTCTTGCTGTGGGCATATTCGGTCATGATCCGGGGAACGATCGGTACATCGAGGAGATACAGCTCATGGGCCAAGCGGTACACCAGGGTGGCGATGAGGCCGGGGTAGCTGAAGATGACCTCGTCCGGACTCTTGGTTGCCGGATCGCCCTCCAAGGCGGCACGAATGTCGGTCGCCAGGATCGCCGCCACCCGCGGCAGGGCCTCGATAAAGGCCAGGGCCTTCAAGTGGCTGCGGGATTCGCAGTTGGTGCAGGGCAGGTTGTTGCGCCGGCAATCGTGGCGTATGGCCATGGCAATCTGCTCGCTTACCTTATCATAGAGATCCGTGGTCTGTTTGCCGATGTAATACTCAAGGTTTGAGGCATGCAGCTTGGTGCGGGTGAAATAGCCGGGAAAGAGGATGCAGCGCGCCTGATCAACAATCCCGGTGATTGCCTCCTGGGAGGGAATGGCCACCGGGCTGATATGCTCGTAGCACTCCTTGGTGCTCCAGGAGGAGAGCAGCTCCTTGACGATGCCGGGGACCTTAATGTGCTGCGAACAGGTCTCGGCCTCATTGTGATCACAGATCACGCCTATCGCTAAGGTATCGATAACATTTTGACATTTCTTTTGCATAACAAGAACCGTGCGGTGGAGAGTTGGTGGATGGTCAGCCGGGCAAGAATCTCAGCCGGGGCGTATTTTCTCGATTATATAAATACCATATGCCGCCCGGATCGTGGCGAAATTTCGGATAATCGTTCCCTCGCTGCCGGCCGGGTCGGAACTGATAGCAATTTCCTGGAGGATATTGTAGCCGACATCCCTGGCAAATTTGCGGAAATCCTTGAGGGTGATGACCCTGATATTCGGCGAGTCGTACCAGGAATAGGGGAGCTGGCTATTTTTTGGGGCGATGCCCTTGAGGAGCAGCTGCAAACGGATCGAATAGTGGCTGAAATTGGGAAAGCTGACGATGACCTTGCGGCCTATCCGCGCCAGGGAGTGGAGGAGGCGGGCCGGTTCGAAGACCTGCTGCAGGGTCTGGCTGAGAATCACATAATCGAAACTGCAGTCGGGATAATCATCGACCTCCTCGTTGAGGTCGCCCTGCAGGACGCTCAGCCCCCTGGCAATACAGGCCGCCGCCTTGGTCTTGTCCTGTTCGATGCCGGTGCCGATGACCTGTTTGGTCTCGGCGAGCCAGGCCAGGAGATCGCCGTTGCCGCAGCCGAGATCGAGGACCCGGCTGCCGGGCTCGATGGTCGAAGCGATGATCCGCAGGTCAAAGCGGATAGTGTTGGTGTCAGGATAAACCATCGAAGAAGCCTTTGATCAAGGTGGTGAGGCGTTGGTCGGGAATGAGAAAGGCGTCGTGGCCGCAATCCGCCTCAATCTCGCAGAAACTGACGTCCTGGCCGGAACGTTTCAAGGTTTTTACCAGTTCCTTGGCCTGATAGGTGGGGTAAAGCCAGTCGGAACTATATGAAATAACAAGATACTTTGTCTTGTCGCGGGCCTCTGTGCCCTTGTCGGCGAGACCGGCCATGCGCTCCACCACATCAAAATAGTCGGCGGCCTTGGTGATATACAGCACCGAGTTGGCGTCGAAGCGGTTGACGAATTTTGAGCCCTGGTGGCGGAGATAGCTCTCCACCTGGAAGTCGCCGTCAAAGCCGAAGGAAAAGGTCTCTTTATCCTGCAGCCTTCTGCCGAACTTGCGGTGCATGGCCTCGTCCGAGAGGTAGGTGACGTGGCCGACCATGCGGGCGACGGCAAGACCCATGTCCGGTTTGCTGCCTGCGTAATACTTGCCTTTATCCCAGTTGGGGTCGGCCATGATTGCCTGGCGGGCGATCTCGTTGAAGGCGATGGCAAGGGCGGAATGGCGCATGGTTGTGGCGATGGCCACCGCGGAGCGGAGGAAATCCGGGAAGCGGACCGACCATTCAAGGACCTGCATGCCGCCCACCGAGCCGCCGATGACTCCGTGCAGTTTGCTGATCCCGAGGTGATCGATCAGGGCCTTCTGGGTCGTGACGATGTCGCCAATGGTCATCATCGGAAAGTCGAGACCGTAGGGTTGGCCGGTCGCCGGGTTGATGGAGCTCGGCCCGGTCGAGCCCATACAGCTGCCGAGGATGTTCGGGCAGACCACGAAGTATGTATCGGTGTCAATGCCACGGCCGGGCCCGATCATGAAGTCCCACCAGCCCGCTTTGTCGCCTGCGCTGTCGCTTGCATAATGACCGGCAGCGTGCGAATCCCCGGAAAAGGCGTGGGCGACGAGGATGGCATTGTCGCCGGCGGCGTTAAGCGTGCCGTAGGTTTCGTAGGCGATGGTCACCGGGCCGAGCCGGGCGCCGCTTTCGAGAACCAGTTCCTGCGGCGGCTCGGCGAAGGTATAGTGCTGTTTGACGACGGGGCCGAGTGGCGCTCCGTTGGTGCCTGGGGTGTCCATGATTGCGGTCTTTCTCCAGGGGGCTGGCTCAGCCCCCTCCCTTTGATGTGCCTTATGAGGCCTTAGCCAGGGCCTGATCAATATCGGCGACGATATCGTCGACGTGTTCAATGCCGACCGACAGGCGGATCATCCCTTCGTCAATACCGCCCTCGCGCAGCTGCTGTGGCGAGAGCTGCGAATGGGTGGTCGAGGCCGGATGGATCGCCAGGGTCTTGGCGTCGCCGACGTTGGCCAGGTGCGAGATCAGGCGGAGACTGTCGATGAATTTCCTGCCTGCGGCTAGGCCGCCTTTAATGCCGAAGGCAATCATGCCGCCGAAGCCGTGTTTGAGGTACTTTGCCGCCTGCTCATGGCCGGGAGAGCCAGTTTTGCCGGGGTAATGCACCCAGGCAACCTCGGGATGGCGGCCGAGATGGGCGGCCACCGCCGCGGCGTTGTCGCAGTGCCGGGCCATGCGCAGGCTCAGCGTCTCAATGCCCTGGAGGATCGACCAGCAGTTGTCCGGGCTGATGCAGGCACCGAGATTGCGCAGTGGCACCAAACGCATGCGGAGGATGAAGGCCAGCGGGCTGAGGTCGCCGAGGTCGTGAGCGTAGCGCAGGCCGTGGTAAGAGGAATCGGGTTCGTTGTAGAGCTTGAATTTCGGGTCACGCCAGTCAAAATTGGCGGCGTCGATGACAATGCCGCCGATGGCCGTGCCGTGGCCGCCGATCCATTTGGTCAGCGAGTGGATGACGATATTGGCGCCGTGATCAATGGGGCGAAGCAGGCAGGGCGGGGTGAAGGTCGAATCGACGATCAGCGGCAGGGCATGCTCCTGGGCGATTTTCGCCAGGGCGTCGAGATCGGTCATGTTCAACGCCGGGTTGCCGAGGGTCTCGCAATAGATGGCCCTGGTCTTGCCGTTGATCGCCGCCTTGACCGCATCTGGTTTTGCCGCATCGACCATGCGCACCTTGATACCCAACTGGGGCAGGATGGAGTCGAACTGCACGAAGGTGCCGCCGTAGAGGTTGTTGGCCGATACCACCTCATCGCCCTGGCCGCAGATATTGATGATCGTATAAAAGATCGCCGAGGTGCCGGAGGAAAGCGCCAGGGCCGCGGCACCCCCTTCTAGCTGGGCCATCCGCTGCTCCAGCACGTCTTGGGTCGGATTGCCGATGCGGGTGTAGATATTGCCCAGTTCCTTGAGAGCAAAGAGATTGGCGGCATGCTCGGTGTTCTTGAACATGTAGGCGGCGGTCCGGTAGATGGGCACGGCTCTGGAGAGGGTGGTCTGGTCGATGGTCTGTCCGGCATGCAGGGCAAGTGTCTCGAATTTCATTGTTTCTCCTCTGGTGTTGGACTTTTTTGGTCAACGGCTATTTGGCCTTGGCCGCTTCCGCCTTGAGTTGGTTGATAATCTCGCTGATCGCCATGCCGTTATTGGTCTTGGCCTGGGGATCGATTGTCAGCATCCCTTCCCAGCTGGCGATGGCCCCTTGCGGGTCACTCAGATCATAGTACAGAACAATACCCTTGTTGTATCTGGACGGCATATGGGTGGGATCTTCCTGAATTGCTTTGTCAAATAATTCCAGGGCTTTCTTCGGTTGGTTGTCTTTTCGGTACATGACCCCGAGGTCGGTGAGCAGGTTGGCGTCACCCTTGTGCAATTCCAGGGATTTATTGTAGGCGGCGATGGCCTTGGTCGCCTGATCGGTGTCGTAATAGAGGTTGCCGAGTTGCGTCCAGGCCTTGAAGTTGTCAGGATTAGCGGTTACCTCCGCCTCAATGTTATGAATTGCCTGGCCGATTTCATTGTCGTGCTGATGGGGCTGTTCCCCAGATGCGGTTGCGGTGGGTGATGCCGAAGGGGCCATGGAATTGCTTTTGTAAACGGTAAAGGCCACACCACTTAAAAAGCCAAGGACGAAAATGATGGAACAGAGGATGAGTTGGCTTCTGTTACCTGGTTGCGAAGTGTTTGGTGTCATTTGTTTTGTTGCCGGCTTTGTCATGTAGATTCGTATTGTTATGGGTTTGGAAAATCAATATTGTACTGCCTTTGACAGGAACTACTGTAAATTCTATACCACGCAGTGGTATTTGGTTCAAGTAAAATGGCGACTGTATGGTATTTGTTGGCACTCTCTTTCGCCAAGCTGCAACCAGGGTCAGGGATGGTAACAGGCAGGGCAGTCCTTTTTTTATTTCATCCCTGCGTATTGCTGTTTAGGGGTTTTTAAGTAGAATAGATATATCCGTTGCGGTTGTTTGTCCAGTACGCAGGGGGTGTTACTGGCGGGTGCAGGTTTTGTCGCGGCCGTTTGGGGTCATGGTGGTATCTTTCTAAAGGGGTAATGCATGAAGGTGTTTGAAAACGTCACGAATGAAAACAAAGGGGAAGTGCAAACGGCAGTACCACCGCCAGTATTGTCGAACGTTAAGAATATTAAAGAAAACATTGTTAATCATCTGATGAGTTTTCAGGGGCGTGATCCCGAGCGCTCCGGGGCCCCGGATGTCTATAAGGCCCTGGCCTACACCATGCGCGATCTGATGGTGCAGAAATGGATTTCCACACAGAAGACCTTTTATGCCAAAGAAAAAAAGCGGGTGTATTACCTTTCCCTGGAGTTTCTTATCGGCAGATCGCTTGGCAACAGCATGATCAACCTGGGCATTCTTGATGAGGCAACGCAGGCCGTCGAGGAGCTCGGCTTTGAGATGTCGGAGATCAGAAACCAGGAAGAGGACGCCGCTCTAGGTAATGGCGGCCTCGGCCGCTTGGCCGCCTGTTTCATGGATTCCATCGCCACCTTGAAGATTCCCGCCTACGGCTACGGTATTCGTTATGAATATGGCCTGTTTTTCCAGCAGCTGGTCGATGGCTATCAGGTTGAAGGCCCGGACAACTGGTTGCAGAACGGCACCCCCTGGGAATTCGAGCGGCAGATGCCGGTTTTCAAGGTGAAGTTTTTTGGCCATGTCAATGGCTATGTTGATGATAAAGGCCGGTATCGGGCGAGGTGGGTCAATACCAAGGATGTTATGGCCAAGGCCAGCGACATCATGGTGCCCGGCTATAAAAACAACCATGTCATCAATATGCGGCTATGGTCGGCCCATGCCTCTAGAGAACTGGATCTCACCGATTTCAGCCGGGGCGATTATATCAAGGCGGTGGAGTCGCAGGTCAGCTCGGAGACCATTTCCAAGGTGCTTTATCCGCCGGACCACAACTACGCCGGCCAAGAATTGCGCCTGAAACAGCAGTATTTCTTCGTCGCCGCGACCTTTCAGGACATCATGCGCCGTTTTAAGAAAAAAGATAGCTCCTTCAGCAGGTTTGCCGATCTCGTGGCGGTCCAGTTGAACGATACCCATCCGGCCATCGCCATCCCCGAGCTTATGCGCCTTCTGCTTGATATTGAGGGCTTAGGTTGGGAGGAGTCCTGGGACATCTGCGTCAAGACCTTTGCCTACACCAACCATACCCTGATGCCTGAGGCCCTGGAGCGGTGGTCGGTGGATATGATGAGCAGGGTGCTGCCCCGGCATATGCAGATCATCTTTGAGATCAATAAGCGCTTCCTCGACGAGGTGGCCCAGCGGTATCCCGGCAACGAGCGGCGCTTGCAGGAGTTGTCGATCATCCAGGAAGGGCCGGTGAAAATGGTACGGATGGCCCATCTGGCGGTCATTGGTAGCCACTCGGTGAACGGCGTGGCAGAGCTCCACTCGGATTTGCTCAAAGGGCGTATCTTTCCAGGATTCCATGAATTTTTTCCAGGAAGATTCAACTCTAAGACCAACGGCATCACCCCGCGTCGCTGGCTTCTCGATGTCAATCCGGGGCTGTCAAAGCTTATCTCCAGCAAGATCGGTTCGGGGTGGATTACCAATCTCGACCTGTTGCGCGGCCTCGAAGCCTCTATCGATGATCCTGAATTTTGCCGGGAATGGCAGAGAATCAAACTTGCCAACAAGGCACGCCTGGCGGAATACATTAGGCGGAATTGCCGGGTCGTTGTCGATCCCAATTCGATGTTTGATATCCAGGTGAAAAGGATCCACGAATACAAACGGCAGCTCCTCAACGCCCTGCATCTCATTCATCTCTATCACCGCATCATCCACGGCGAAGCCGGCAACATGGCGCCGCGAACCGCCATTTTCGCCGGCAAGGCGGCACCTTCCTATTCGCGGGCCAAGCAGATTATCAAGCTGATCACCTCCATTGCCGATGTGGTCAATAAGGACCCGCGCGTCCATGGCCTTCTCAAGGTGGTGTTTCTGCCCAACTACAATGTCAGCCAGGCGGAGATCATCATGCCGGCCGCCGATCTTTCCGAGCAGATTTCCACCGCCGGCACCGAGGCCTCGGGCACCGGCAATATGAAGTTTTCCCTGAACGGCGCCCTGACTATCGGCACCCTCGATGGTGCCAATATCGAGATCCGTGAGGAGGTTGGCGAGGAAAATATCTTTATCTTCGGGATGACCGCCGAGGAGGCGGAGTTCGAGCGAAGAAATATCAGCCGTACCCCCGAGGTGATATGTCAGCAAAATGGGGGTATTCGCAATATCATCGAGAGCATCGGCGATGGTTCGTTCAGCGGCGGTAATAGGGAGATGTTCAGCGCGGTGGTCGATAGCCTGATGAGCAAGCATGATCCCTATCTTCTCATTCTTGACCTGGAGGCCTATATCAACTGCCAGCAGCAGGTGGGCGACGCCTTCCTCGACCCGGATACCTGGACGAGAAAGGCCATTTTAAACGTGGCGAGGATGGGAAAATTCTCAACCGACCGGACGATCAAACAGTATTCGGAGGAGATCTGGGGGATTCCTGTGCAATAAAAAGGGCTGAGCGGCATACCATGGTCGCCAACCGGCTTGACCTGACGGGGATTTTGCGGTATCTACATCCCTGATTTGTCGGCCGGTCGACTAAGGTCCTCTGCGCCTGCAGATAGCGAGAACGCAAAAAGGGACTGCAGATTGTGACAATCTGCAGTCCCTTTGAAATTACTGGAGGCGGCGATCGGAGTCGAACCGATGAATAATGGTTTTGCAGACCACTGCCTTGACCTCTTGGCTACGCCGCCTGTTTGAAGGACACTTTTATACCACAGCGGAAAAATTTCACAAGGAAAATATTATACAATGGCTACCGATATTGATTCGCTGGTGCGGATCAACAAGGATGAATTGACGGGCCTGGAGAAGGTCCTCGGCTACCGTTTTACCGATCTTCGCCTACTGCAGACGGCGGTCGTCCATTCATCCTATGCCTTTGAGCAGGGTATGGGCGGCAATGACAACGAGCGGCTGGAATTTCTCGGCGACGCCGTCCTTGATATGGTCATCAGTCATATCCTTTTTAATAAGTACAAGATGTTGCGTGAAGGCGAGCTGACCAAGCTGCGCGCCTCCCTGGTCAACGAACAGCATCTGGCGAAGATGGCCAGGTCGGTTGATCTGGGGAGATTCCTCGCCCTCGGCAAAGGCGAAGATTCCTCGCAGGGACGGGGCAAGCCGTCAATCCTGTCATGCGCTTTTGAAGCGGTGGTAGGGGCGATCTTTGAGGATGGTGGTTATCGGCCGGCAGTTGATTTTGTCGAGTGTTTCTTCTCCCCGGACATCGAGGGGAAAAGGGAAGAATTGCTGGTCGCCGATGCCAAAAGCCGTCTGCAGGAGGTGCTGCAGGAGAAACACAATGAGGCACCGACCTACCGGCTGGAGGCGGAAGAGGGACCTTCGCACCAGAAGCTCTTCACCGTTGCCGTCTGCTTTCAGGAGCAAACCCTTGCGACCGGCCAGGCCGGTTCGAAAAAGGAGGCGGAGCAAAGGGCCGCGGCCGCCGCTCTCGCCGCCTTGAAGCAGGAAAACGACTGAGCCGTATGCCGCTTGTCATCCCTGTTTTTATCCCCCACCGGGGATGCCCGCATCAATGCTTGTTCTGCAATCAGGAAAAGATCTCCGGCAGTCACGGCGAGGAAGCAGGCGCAGCAGGTGTGGCGGCGACCATCGATCATTGGCTGGCGCGCAGCCCGGGCAGGACTAGGGTGCAGGTGGCATTCTACGGCGGTTCTTTTACCTGTCTGCGCGCTGCCGATCAGATGGTCCTGTTGACAGCTGTGCAGCCATATATAGCCGCGGGCAAGGTTGATTGCATCCGCCTATCAACCCGCCCCGATTGCATTGATGCAGAGGTTTGCCGGTTGCTCCGCGACTTTCGGGTTGGGGTGGTGGAGCTTGGGGTGCAGTCCCTCTGTGACACGGTGCTTGCCGAAAACAGGCGGGGCCATAACGCCGCGCAGGCGCTGGCTGCCTGTGCCCAGCTGCGGGCGGCGGGAATGGAGCTTGGGGCGCAGATGATGGTCGGATTGCCGGGCGAAACGACCCGGTCTTTCCTGCACGGAATCGATACGGTGGTGCGAGTGCAGCCTGATTTTGTCCGCCTGTACCCGGTGCTGGTGGTGAAGGACTCAGGCCTTGCCGAGTGGTTTCACCAGGGCAGGTACCGGCCCTTGAACCTTAATCAGGCGATTGCCTTGACGGGCAGGGCTTACACAAAACTGCAGGAAGCAGGTATCCGGGTTGTGCGCATGGGCTTGCAGCCTTCCGAGTCGCTCGACAGGAGCTATCTCGCCGGGCCATATCATCCGGCCTTCGGCGAACTGGTACAGTCGAGGCTGTGGCTGCGGCGCATCCGGGCCAGACTGGCTGATCTGGCGCCGGCCGAGCACCTCAGAATACACATCTCGCACCGCGACCACGGGGTCGTGGTGGGGCAGAAAAAAGCAAATATACGGCGGCTGAACGAACTGGGATTCTCCGGCCGCTTTACCATATCGCCGGACAAAAGTATGGCACGGGGAAGTATACTATATGTTGTCTGTTAATCATTTAGACATCCGCTTTGGCGAGAAACATCTCTTTAAGGATATCTCCGTCCAGGTATATGGCGGCAATCGCATTGGCTTGGTCGGCGTCAACGGCGCCGGCAAAACCACCTTGCTGAAGATCATGGCCGGGGCGGCCGCTACCGACGATGGTGTGGTCACCCGCGCCAAGCATTTCAGCGTCGGCTACCTCGCCCAGGAATCGGCGGAGCTTTTTTCCGAACTGCCCCTTTTTCAGGAGGCGGAAACCGCCTTTGCGCCTCTTCTCGCCCTGCAGGAGGAGCTTGCCGAAATCCATGAAGAGATTCATGAACTGAAACCGGATTCAGAGGAATTCAAGGTCCTTCTTCAGCGCCAGGGGGAATTGCAGCACCGCCTTGACGGCAGCGATATCTATACCATCAAGGGCAAGATCGAAAAGGTCCTGCTCGGTCTTGGCTTTCGTCGTGAAGATATGACCAAGCCGGTCTCGGCCTTCTCCGGCGGCTGGCAGATGCGCCTGAAACTGGCCAAGATGCTCCTTGAGGCACCATCGCTCCTGCTCCTTGATGAACCGACCAACCACCTCGATCTCGACTCGCTGACCTGGGTTGAGCAGTTCCTGCGCGGTTACCCGGGCGCCATGGTCATCATCTCCCACGACCGGACCTTTCTCGACAAGACCACCGACATGACCTGGGAACTGAGTTTTGGCCGCATTGATGTCTATAAAGGCAATTACAGCTACTATGTAACAGAAAAGGAAGAGCGGCGGGCGATCGAAAAGGGCGCCTATGATAATCAGCAGGCGCGTATCAAGCAAACCATGCGCTTTGTCGAAAGGTTCAGGGCCAAGGCCACCAAGGCCAGGCAGGTGCAGAGCCGGGTCAAGCAGCTGGATAAGATGGAGCTTATCGAGCTTGCCGACGACGAGCAGCAGATCCGCTTCACCTTTCCACCTGCCCCGGATTCCGGCCGCGACGTGTTGCGGGTTGAGTCGCTGAGTAAGAGTTTTGGCGGGGTGCCGGTCTTCAGCGATGTCGAGCTGCTCCTCGGCCGTGGCGATAAGGTGGCGGTGGTCGGGGTCAACGGCGCTGGCAAATCGACTTTTTTGAAAATTCTCGCCGGGCAGATCCCCTGTGATTCCGGATCGATCCGTCTGGGCAGCAATGTTCGGTTGTCGTATTTCGGTCAGCATCAGGCCCAGGAACTGTCACCGCAGCTTACCGTCCTTGAGACCATGAACCTGGCGGGTGAGGATTTGACCACCACCCGGGTTCGCTCACTCCTCGGGGCTTTCTTATTCCGTGGCGACGACGTGCTGAAGAAGGTTTCGGTACTGTCCGGTGGCGAAAAAAGCCGCCTTGCCCTCGCCAAGATGATTGCAACTCCTGCCAACTGCATGCTCCTTGATGAGCCGACCAACCACCTGGATATGAGTTCCCAAGAGGTGCTGCAGGAGGCGATGGCCCAATATGACGGCACTATTGTCGTGGTTTCACACAATCGCTATTTTCTCGACAGCTTTGCCAATAAGGTGCTGGAGGTGAAGGATGGGCGGATTACCCTTTTTGAGGGCAATGTCGCCGAATATCTCCTCAAGCAGGAGGCCCTGCGCGAGCTGGAAAAAGGTGGCGAGGATGACGGCCTGAAGGCCATAGCATCGCAGGACGGCCAGGATAACCGCAAGGAGCGGAAGAGACTGGAGGCCCTGGCGCGTCAGGAGCGCAGTCGCCGGGCTGCACCCTGGCTCAAGCAGCTGGCCGAGGCGGAGAAACAGGTCGAGGCCTGCGAACAGCAAAAGGAGGATCTTGAGGCCCTCATGGCCGATCCCGAGCTGTATAAGGATGAAAAGAGCTGGGCGAAAACCAGCAAGGAATACGAGGACTGCAAGCGCCATCTCGAACGCTGGTACACCAAATGGGAAACCGCTCAGGAAAAGATCGACGCCATCGATGCTGAACTGAAGCTTGGCTAGAACTGAAGAGGATTACTGCCCGCTATACCCATCACCATTGCCTTTTAAAACCCTGGACTCTGCAGAGACAACGCCGGGGTCCACCAATCCCTCGCTAAAAAGCAGAATAAAGAGCAGCCAGCCATAACAGAGTACCGCCAGCACGGCGGCAACGGGATAAAAGTAGCCGAGCGGGCAGAGGACGAAGACGGTCAACCAGTGCAGGAGGATGACCTTTTGCGAATGGAGCTGAATGGGGAAGTCGCCGTGGCGGCTGATCACCGCCAGACCACTGAGATTCCAACCATACAGGGCGGTAAAGGCGTGTATCCGCAACAAGGGCAGGCTCTTCTCCGGGTCGTAGCTTGCTGAGAAGGCCAGCAGGATATAGAGAATACCGGTAATCGAGGTCACCAGGAGAAAGAGGATGCCGGAGGTGAGAAAGGCCTTTTGCTGCAGGCGCATCCCCTGTTGCCAGTAAAGATAGAGGATGAGAGCAACGGTCAGGAAGAGCGTCGTGGCGATTGCCACCTGGGGAAGGAACCAGTTGGCGAGGATAAAGAGGAAAAAGACGATAACCCCAAAATTGATTACCCAAAACGACAGCTCTTTGAAAAAGGCGATGGGCGGCGGCGCATGCTTTTTCATGAGCGAGAAGATCACCGACATGCTGATCAGCGACAGGGGAAAGGAATAACCGAGGAAGAAGGTGTCGAGCTTGAATTTATTGTTGATGAACCAATGGGCGTATTCGCTGTTGTAGATGGCCAGACTGGAAATCATCAGCCCCAGGGATAAACATAACAGGGCGGCCTGGTGAAACTTCCGGGAAGTGCTTTCGCTTGCCGAAAAAAGGCCAAAGGGTATGCAGCTGCCGAAGTGGCCGACCCGGACACTCTCAATAATCACCGACAGCAGCAAAGGGATAACGAGTGTCGGGGCGTACCATTTGGCAACGGCGCAGAAGGCAAAGGCCAGGGAAAGAATAAGAAAGGCGAAGCCCTTACGGCTCAGGCCCGGCCCGCCTTCGGTGAAATAGATCAGCAGGGTGCCACCGCTGCACAGATTGAAAAGAAAGATATGCAGCCGCTCAAAGTTCATGACCGCCGGTGGGACAAGGTGGTGGAGAAAGCCGCAGGTCATTGCTGTGGTCATGATGAGCCACAGGCATATTTTGAGATGTCGGCTCATGGTTAGACGTCCAGTTTCTGTATGTCCATGATCTTCAGTTTTTGCCGAGAAGGGTTCTGAGAGTTTGCTCCAGGGTGCGATGGCGGAAACGGAAGCCGGAATCCTCCAGCTTCTTAACGCTGACGCGACAGCTGGAAAGTAATATTTCCGAGGCCATCTGTCCATAGATGATCTGCAGCAGCCAGGCGGGCAGGGGCCAGAGCAGGGGCCGGCCGGTGATGCGCGCCAGCATCCGCATGAACTGCCCATTGGTAACCGGTTCCGGTGCGGCAATATTCAGCGGGCCGCTAAGCGCCGGACAGGTCAGGGCATGGAGCATGGCTCCGATCATGTCGTCGCTGCTGATCCAGCTGATATACTGGTCGCCGGTGCCGAAGCGGCGAATATAGCCGCAGGGCGAGGCGGCAAGAATTCTTTGCAGTGCCCCGCCCCTTGGGGTCAGGCCGACACCCAGGCGGAGGTGGACGGTGCGGATGCCGGCCTTGCTAGCGGGCCAGGTGGCCTCCTCCCAACGCCTGCATACCTCGGAGATGAAGTCGCCGCCGGGCGGGCAGTTTTCCCCTATATCCGTGTCGCCGCAGTTGCCGTAATAGCCGACAGCCGAGGCGGAGAGCAATACCTCCGGTGGTTTTTTTCTGGCCGCAAGGGTTTTGGCCAGGAGTTCGGTGCCTTGCACCCGGCTGTTGATGACCCTCCTTTTCTTTTCTTCGCTCCACCGGGCAAGGCCGATATATTCCCCAGCGAGATGGATAACCCCATCAAGATCTTCCGGCAGCTGGTCGCCGTTCAGGATACCCTTCTCCGGGTCCCAGAAAATTTCTCCCTTGGCAGGGTCCGGGCAGCGGCGCACCAGGGTTGATACGTGGTGGCCGCCGGTGGTCAGAAGCGGGATCAGCTCCCGGCCGAGGACGCCGCTTGCTCCACTGATGAGGAGTCGCATGGGGCTTGTGCTGCAGCTCTGGTGCAGGCGGAGATCCTCGCGCAGCACCCATTCCCGGTAACGGAACATGGTGTTCAACTTCTCGGTCACCGAATTCTTCACCCATTCCGGTAACAGGGCATGTCCCGGCAGGGAGTATTCCACCCGGTCCTGGAGTCGCCCGCCTTCCGGTGTATCATCAAAGAAGTGGCTGTGGGACCAGGAGGCAAAGGGGCCTTTTTTCTGGATATCGCGAAACATCCTGCACGGTAAATTCTCTACATGACGTCCCTGGTAGTGAAAAGGGATGGGGCCAAGATGCATGCGCAGGAGAACACTGCCGCCCACCTCGATGCCACCAGCTTTGGCAACGACAGTGGTGTTGTCCCAGGGCGGCAGGAGACGTTCGAGAGCACCTGGCCGGCTGTGCCAGGTGTACAGTTCCGCTGCCGAGAAGGGATAGGTGGCACAGTAGTGAAAGCGGCTCTGCGGCGCCTGGTTTTTCATGGTTGGAATTTATCGTGTGAAGTTAATAAGGTGCGAAAATAAAGACTACAAAAGAAAGGTCGCAAGGTGCAAGAAAAAACGGTGAATCAAATTGATATCGCAAGAAAAAATCAGAGTTTTGACAAGTAAGACCGCATTTCCCGGCCATTTTTTCATGATGATTCCCAGGTCATAAGGAAATATTTCCTTGCTAAGTTATGGAAATTTCCTTTTAATAGGGAATAAATATGGTAGATTTGAACATTCAATTGTCTGTTATAGAGTACTCTTGAAGAAATGTAGCCGGAACTTGCCTGTTGGGGTGTTGGGGCTGGTGCCGGTGATAGTATGCGATTTTCCAATAAAATTAACTACTGACCGAGGTCCTTGCCATGTCACCTAATCATCGAACCAAGAAATATCTGAAGGCGTGTTTAACCGCCCTTGCCTGTGCCGCCGTTTCTTTACCGGCAGCGGCCGGAGCAGCTGATGCCATGAGCAAGTCGGCGCAAAAAGAGACTACCATCAATGTCAACCAGAATGTCATTGTGGTCAGCGGCAGGATGTCGGTTGGGGCACTGAATGGCGAGTCGGGCGAATATGTCGTTATCCCGCAGATAGATCATCGGCTCAGTCAGCTGGACTGGAAGCTCGACAACGTCTATATGCTTGGCCTGGGTGGTTCGATTGCTCCCCTGTCATGGCTGAAACTGAATGCCGATATCTGGTTTAAGCTGAATGACGGTACAGGCTCCATGGATGATTATGACTGGTTTATTGAGGATTATACCTATACCCACTGGTCCCATCATGAGGATGTTGATCTGACCAAAGGTTTGATGTTCGATATCAATGCCGAGGTGGCTTTTTATCAGTGGGAGAAGAGCAAGTTCTTCGGCATCCTTGGTTTCAAGTATGATAACTGGGAATGGGAAGCCCGTGGTGGGGATTACTACTATTCAACGTATTATCTTTATGATACCGTTGGCAGTTTTCCCGATGGGCAGCTGGGTATCACCTATGAGCAGAAATTCTACACCCCTTATGTTGGTATAGGCTTTACCTCCACTCTTGATGTTACCCCCATTACCTTCAGTGGCCGGTTGATAGGCAGCACCTTGGCCTTTGGTGAGTCGAAAGATCAGCATCATCTGCGCAACCTTGAGGGGGAGCATGATTACGACGGCGGATCGATGTATGCCCTTGATCTGGGCGGGGCCTATAATTTCACCAAGAATTTCTCAATGATGCTGTCCTATCACTACCAGAAATATAACTATTTTAGTGATGACTCCCATCGCCGCGATCTGGATACCGGTGAGCTGACTATCTCCGGTGACGTTGATGATACCATGACCCACTACTCCAATATGGTATCCCTTTCCGCTATCGTCAATTTCTAGCACCCGCTGTTTCGTATTGAAAAAAGCCCCCTGCCGACCACCGGCAGGGGGCTTTTTGTTTACTGCTCCTCTTGCTTTATGCCGTGTCTGCCGGCACTTTTTTTCTTGCTTTTCTTTTTGGCGAGGGCCAGTCTGCCGGCAGCCGAGCGCTTCTCGGCCTTATCGATAAGAAACTGGTGCACGCATATGGCTCCTTTGCCGTCCTCGGATCTTCGCTGGATGTAGGCACCGTTTGGCTGCATCTCCCAGGCGTTTCGAGTGTTGTTCAGCTGCAAATCAAGAATCTCCCGGAGAAGAGCCTTGTGCCGTGCGCTCTCGATAGGCACACACACCTCCACCCGGCTTTCGAGGTTTCGCTTCATAAGATCGGGAGAGCCAATATAATATTCCTCTTCGCCGCCATTTTTAAAATAGTATATCCGCCCGTGCTCAAGGAAACGGCCGACCAGGGAAATGACCCGGATGTTGTCGGAAAGCCCAGGAATACCGGGGCGGAGCCGGCAGGAATCGCGGACGATGAGATCCACGTGCACCCCGGCCATAGAGGCACGGTACAACGCCTCGGCGACATCTTTGTCGTCAAGGGCATTGGTTTTCAGCTGGATGAGGCCGGTCTTTCCTGTCCTCTGATGTTCCATCTCCCGATCGATCTTGGCCAGCAAGGCCTTTTTTAACTGCTTGGGTGAGGGGAGGAGCTTGGCGTAGCGACGCATTGGCGTGCAGCCGCTGGTCAGGTAGTTGAAGAGCTCGGTGAGGTCGGCGCCGATGTCCGGGTCACAGGTGATGAGGCCGAAGTCGACGTAGGCCCGGGCCGTTCCGGCGTGGTAATTGCCGGTGCCGATATGAGCGTAGCGGCACAGACCGTTGTAGTCTTTACGGATGACGAAAATCAGTTTCGAATGGGTCTTCATGCCGACGATGCCGTAGGTGACATGGATGCCCGCCTCCTCAAGGAACCCGGCCCAGCGGATGTTCGCCGACTCGTCAAATCTGGCCATGAGTTCAACAACCACCGCAACCTGCTTGCCGTTCTGGGCAGCATTGATCAGATATTTGATGATCCGCGAATTTTTCGCCGTCCGGTACAGGGTCATCTTGATCGCCAGTACTTTCGGGTCACGGCTTGCCTCGCGGAGAAAGCGTTCCACCGAGGTGTCAAAGGACTCATAGGGGTGCTGCAGGAGGATATCGCCGTGTTCCCTGATGGTGTGAAAGATGTTCGGGTCGTCGCCGAGAAGTTCCGGGTTGTCGACCGGATGGTGCGGGACAAAATGCAGGTCGGGCCGGTCAATGGCAGCTATCTGCATCATGTCGCGGAGCCCCATAATTCCGTCGACCTCATAGACATCCTGTTCTTCGTCAACGCCGAGTTCGGCAGCGAGCTTGCCCCTGTGCAGGTCCGACATGGAGCGGTCCACCTCCAGGCGGACAATTTCCGCAAATTTGCGATTGCGGAGAGCCGATTCAATCATGATCAGCAGGTCGTTGGCCTGTTCCTCGGATCGCTCGGTAATGGCATTCCTGGTGACCCGGAAAGCGGCACACGATTCTATCTCCATGCCGGGGAGGAGGGCCGCCAGGTTATTGGCGACCAGGTCTTCAAGGAGGATATAGAGGCTTTTCTTGCCAATCTGCACAAAGCGCGGGACATCGGCGCCGGTGGGTATCTTGATGCGGATGAGATAGCTGTGATCGGTATCGGGGTAGCGGACACTGACCAGTAGATTGACCGAGAGATTGGAAATAAAGGGAAAGGGGTGGGCAGGGTCCATGCCTTGGGGGGTGAGGAGGGGATAGATTTCATTGTGATAATAGGCGTTGGCTACGGCCTGATCCTCCGGCGACAGTTCGACATATTTCAATATTGCAACACCCTGTCCTGCAAGCTCCTTGAGGAGTTCTTTTTCAAGAAGCAGGCGTTTGCCAAGGATCTCGTGAACCACGACATGGCAGGCATCAATTTGTTCCTGGGGCAGACGGCCGTCGACCGACAGGCTCTTGACGCTCGCTCCGACCTGCTGCTTCAGGCCACCGATTCTCTTCATAAAGAACTCGTCGAGGTTAGAACCGACAATCGACAGGAAGAAGACCCTTTCCAGAAGCGGATTGCGCTTGTCCTGGCCCTCGGCCAGCACCCTTTTATTGAAGGCAAGCCAGGTCAGTTCCCTGTTGAGATAATATTCTGGCGATTGCAGGTCAAAGACCGGTTGTTGGGCTTTTTTGTTTCCGGCTAGTTCGATTGCGGTTGGTTCGGCGGTAGCTTTCGGAGTCATGGGTAATTATCAATAGGTTAAGGACGATGACCTGGCGGTTGTCCGGGAGGTTTTTCTCTTGCACAATATCGGTCTACACCACCAAATTGCTCAACTATCTGCTATGATAGCAGATAGTCTCGGTAAATGATAGGGCAGGGCCCATTAATTGCAAGTACCGGCTATCACGACAGGCATTTATACCCGTGTCCGGACAGCCGGGCAGCGGACCTTTCCCCCTACCCGGTCTACATTGGCGCGATAGTTTGTTTAATTCTTCAACAATTTGAAAATATAAGGTAAAAGTATAATCAGAAGTTTTGCCGTAACCCTGGTTTGGTTGTGCTGTCTGTAGAACCCATATCCCGGCGGGTTTTGAGCTGCCGGGGTTCTCGCCAAGAAAAAAACAACAGCTCCGGTCTCCCATGGAACCATTCGTCTACTTTCTCCCATCAACACTCAGCCTGCGCAAGCTCAGACCGCATCTGCCGCCAGATGCGCACCACCAGATTATCCTGGAGCCCGGGGAGATGCGCCAGGCGGTTGTTCTCGATACCTTTGACGGCGGACTGTTTGCTGCCGCCAAACTGCTGTTCGAGGTAGACAACCTCTTGCTGCTTCTCGATTTGCCGACCGGGCAACTGATAGAACAGGCAGCTCCGGCCGGCTCGCCGGTGGTGGGCGAAATGCCCAGGGGGGCGGTCATTGATATGCTCCTGGAGGTGGCGCGGTTGCGGGCCTTGTTGCCGGTTGCCAGGATTCGCTTGCGCCTCGACGAAGGCAGGGTGGTTGACGACGAAGGGAAGACCCTGGTGCGTTTTTATCATCTGACCCTGGTTCGCGGCCGAAAGGTTGGTGGTATGGGTTGTGCCCGGTATCTGCGCGGCTATCCCGAGGCCTATGCCGATCTCCGCCAGTGGCTGGAGCATTGCGGGGCGCTTGCCTGCCAGAATGCCGGCGATATCTACGAAAGGCTGGGGATTATAGGCAGCGAGTACTGTGTCAAACCGGATTTGCAACTCGTGCCGGAAACCCCGGTGAAGGAAAGTGCCGTAACCATCCTTCGGACCTTTCTGAAAATTGCCAGGCAGAACGAACCGGGCATAATTGCCGACAGCGACACCGAGTTTCTCCATGACTACCGGGTGTGTCTGCGGAAGGTCCGTTCGGTTCTCAGTCTTTTTGGCGGGGTCTTTGACGCCAAAGAAACCATCCGGCTGAAGAACCAGCTGGCCGCGGTTATGCGAACCACCAACGCCCTGCGGGATCTCGATGTCTATCTGTTGAACCGGCCGGAATACCACAGGATGGTTCCTCCGGCGGCGCATGGCGGGCTGCAGATCCTCTTTGATGGTTTTGCCCTGAGACGAAAGGCCGAGCAGGAAAAGGTGGCCAGTACCATGCAGAGCAAGGCCTATCTGCGGCGCATGCAAGCCCTGGAAAAATTATTTACAGCCGGAGATGGCATTAAGAGCGGGCCGCAGGCCCAGGTCAACTCACTGTCCTTTGCCTGCCGGGCGATCATGAAGCGCTACCGGAAGGTGTGTAAAACCGGCCGGGATATTGACGAGACGACCCCCGATCCGGTCATCCACCAATTGCGCATCCACTGTAAAAAACTGCGCTATCTCATGGAGTTCTTCACACCGCTCTTTCCCGCGGCGGAGATCAAGAAACTCATTCGCTCGTTGAAGTTGCTGCAGGACAATCTGGGCAATTTCAATGACTATTCCATTCAACAGCAATTCCTCGAAAAGATGCTGGCAAGCGAAGGCAGCGGTGGAACCAAGGCCATGGCGGTAGCCCATGCCATTGGTGCCCTGACGGCAATGCTCCATCAGCTGCAGGGAGAAGAGCGCGGACTCATCGTTGAAAACCTTGCCGGTTTCGACAGCCCGGCAATCCGTGAGGCATTCGAGGAACTCTTTATAACCGAGGGTGGGGAAAATGAAGATAATAGCCTGTTACAGCAATAAAGGTGGAGTAGGGAAGACGGCAACATCCGTCAACCTCGCCTACGTCAGTGCCGGTAAGGGGTATCGGACCCTGTTGTGCGATCTCGACCCGCAGGGGGCCTCGGGCTTTTATTTTCGGGTGAAGCCCTCGAAGAAACTGCCGAATTCATCGTTCTTCGAGGATGCCGGCAAGACGGCCTCGGCCATCCGGGCCAGCGACTATGACAACCTTGATCTGCTGCCGGCAAATTTCACCTACCGCGACTTCGATATCTTTTTGTCGCAGATGAAGAACAAACGGTCGCGTCTGAAGAAGGTGTTGAAGGCCGTGAACACCGATTATCAGGTCGTCATTCTCGACTGCCCTCCCAACATCTCGCTGCTTTCAGAGAATATCTTCAAGGCCGCCGATGTGGTTGTCGTCCCGGTTATCCCAACGACGTTGTCGGTGCGTACCCTCCAGCAGTTGTACCAGTTTTTCCGGGACAATGGTTATAAGGAGAAGAAGATCCTGCCCTTTTTTTCCATGGTACAGCAAAGCAAAAATCTGCACCGGGAAACGATGGCCGCCTTGCAAAAAGAATATAAGAGCTTACTTAAAAGCTATGTTCCCTTTTCCACCGATGTCGAAAGAATGGGCATCCATCGGGCTCCGGTGCTGACCTTTGCCAGCAAAGATCAGGCCTCGCTGGCTTACCAGAAAATCTGGAACGACATCGAAAAAGGGTTGAAAATCAAGGGCTGATAGGGGCGTGCCGGGGATTTCCGAGTTCTTTTCAGCCGGGGTGGGTTAGAAAAATCAATGGAGAGGGAATATGGGCAAGAAGAAAGAAAAGAAAGAATGCTGTGAAAAGTACAAGAAAAAGAAGGGCAAGCGCTGTGCCAATTGCCCGAAGGCCTAAAGCTGCTCCAAAATTTTTTTGCCCTCAGATCTTTGGTGGTGTCTCCCGGAGTTTTTGCAGCCGGGAGGCCATCCAGTACATTATCCCCCCTCCGATGAAACCAAAAAACGGACCAAGCAGCAGTGACCCGATCAGCCATTCCCACAGCCGCTCGTGAATGCCCAAAAGCCATGGCTGCCAGGAGAAATCCATGAGGAACTCGCCGTTGCGCAGGTAGTAGCCCATCTGGATACAGAGAACCGGCATGACCGGTGGCATGCAGAACTGACTGGCGGCTACCGCCGCAATGATATTGACATGCAGGCGATGGGCAACATAGATGATGGCAATGGTGTGCACCGCCAGGAGGGGTAGCGCACCCATAAAGATGCCGAGCCAGACGGCCATCGCCAGCCAGAACGGCGAGGTGTGCTCGCTGCAGATCTTTTTGAGAACCGTGAAGGGATTTTGCGACAGGCCGGCCATGACCTTCTTGGGCAGGGGCGGCTCGTCGGCCAGTCTTTTATGCGGCAAGGGCAGCAGGCGTCTGCACAGCAGCTGGGTATGGAGGAACGCCAGTTCCAGCGCATCGACAATTCTTCGGCTACGGTGAGGGTGATTTTCTGCAGGTGATTGCCGATCTATGAGGGGAACGGAGAAAACCGCTACCCCGGACCAGGCGAGCTTCACAGCCGCCTCGATTGCAAAACCGGTCCGGCGCCATCTCAGCTCCTGGGCCAGCAATTGCTTGACCGGATACAGGCGAAAGGTGCTGTGGGCATCGGGCAATTCCATGCCAGTCTCCAGCCGGACCCAGAAGTTCGCAGGGGCCTTTTTGCCTTGTCCGGGGGGAGGTGTTTCTCCAGCATACATGGGCCTTGCCCCGACCACCAGGCAAGGCTCCGCATGGCTTTTCGCCTGGTCAACGAGAAGCTGCAAGTCGGCTGGGTTGCATTGGTCAGCGCCGTCAATGGTAATGAGGGTGTCGTAGCCACCTTGGCTGGCGTGTTCTGCCGCAAGGAGCAGCAGATCTCCTCTGCCACTGCCTTTCTTGCTCCGGATATGGTTGCACGGCAAGCCGGCAATAGCGCTCATACAATCATCATCGGCATCGCTGCTCACCACCAGCACTTTATAACCTGTGGTAAGGGCCGCTTCGGCAACTGCCGGCAGGGCCTCGCCATTACCAACGACGGTGATGGCGATGAGAATCCGTAATTCCCGGTTCATTTCTAAAGACACTTGTCAATGAGCAGATCCCACAACGGGCCGACCTGGCCCATTTGGTGGAGCATGGCAATGAGATGCTCGCGCTCCGATACCGGGAACACCCGATCTTTGCGCCGGCCAAAGGAAAGGCGGAGCTGGTGGTCGATGAATTCTCGTGTAACTAATGGAGAATAATAGAAAAGAGGGGTGATAAGATCGGTATCCGAGAAAACCAGGCCGTCGGCAAGGGCTCGCTGGTGCATCCCGGTTCCGGGAAGAATGCGGATACCGATATAGGTGAAGATGACCGTTTGCCGCAAACGCTCAAGATTGGCGAGTCCTTGCAGCACGGTTTCTTCCGTCTCATCGGGGCCGCCGAACATGACGAAATGAGCGCAGGGGATTGACTCAGCGATGATTTTTTCGTTTACCTTCATCACCTCGTCGAAGGTGAAGCCCTTTCTCAGTCCGGCAAGGGTCGTGTCGGTGGTGGCGTCGGTGCCGAGCTCCATGGCGGCCATGCCGCTTTTCTTGAGTAATCTCAGTGTTTCGGTGGAGATGTCCTGGGGCCGGAAAAAGGCACACCAGGGAGTTTTGTTGCCGGCCTGGGCGAGCCTTTCGGCGATTTCCAGATAGTGATTACCTGGATCGTTGAACACCGCATCTGTGAAAAAGATATACCTGGCGCCAAATTGCCGGGACAGACGCTCAACCTCTTCGACCACCAGCAACGGGTCGCGGTATCGCAGCTTTTTTCCCTCGATGGTCGGATAGGAACAATAGCTGCAGCCGTAGGTGCAGCCGCGCTTGGTCTGGATATTGAGCATGCCGCCATGGCTGACATAATAGGGCGCGACCTCAGGCGAATACCCGGGCCGGCAGTCGGGAAATACCGCCAGGTTCTTGGAAAAGAGCCGTTGCCTGGGACGTTCCCCGGCCATGATTTTTTCAATGAGTTGCGGGAAGGCCTCTTCTCCCTCGCCGATGATGCCGTAATCGGCGCGCAGATGGGCGAGCAGCCGTTCCGGCATGATGGAAAAGCCCGGCCCGCCAAGAACCAGGGGGGCTTGGGAGTGTTGCCGTATACAGGTTACCACCTCGGTGATGTCGGAAAGCAGCTCCAGAGGGGAGGTGCTGTCGACCGTATCGATGTTCCTGATGGAAACTCCGATAACATCGTAGCGGTTTTCACGCAGGCGTTTTTCCAGAGGGCCAAGGCCGCCGGAGGCAAGGATGTCGAGATGTTCGGCCCGGTGCCCTTTATCCCGAAGCGCCCCGATGATATGTGCTATTCCAAGGGGATAGACGGGGTATGGCAAGACCATCCGGTTGGCGGAGACGAGCAGGCAATTGGCGGAGTTTCCCCTGCTGCCGGCGGCTTCTGCTGATATACCGGTGTCCTGGGCACTGCTACTCATCCGTTTATCCCTTCTGTCTGTGAATAATAGATGGAGAGATCGGCAAAAAGGTCGCCGGCAAAGAGGAGGGCCCGGAACTTCACCAGATCATCGTGGAATATCCTGGAATTGTCATATACCTCGAATTCCCTGGCGAGAAGGGCATAGATTCTGCCGGTGGCATGGCCAAGGCCTGCGGCATTTCGAAAACTGAGCGCCTGGAGATCGGCAAGGGTCTCCAGGGTGAGGATATGTTTGGCATTGCCGGCTAGACGAAAGGCCTTGCGGGCGGCGACCGTGCCCATGCTGACCACGTCCTGGTTCGAGGCGTTGCAGGAGATGGAGTTGACACTCATCGGTGCCGCCAGGCCACGGTTTTCGGCGGTACAGGAGGTCGCCAGATACTGGGCACCCATAAAGCCCATGGTCAGCCCGATCTCACCGGGAATAAGGTGCTCCGGCAGGCCCTCGCTGAGATTCTTGTCGAGGAGTTTGTTCAACCTTCTCTCGGAGAGGTTGCAGAGGGTTGCCAGGGCGATGCACAGGGCGTCCATGGCAAAGCTGATGCTCTGGCCATGGAAGTTGCCGCCATGGATGATCTTGTTTTTCTCCGGGATGATAATCGGATTGTCGTTGGAGGAATTGGCCTCGGTCTCGACGGTGGCGGTGGCGGAGTCTATGGCCTCCCGAACCGGGGCGAGGACCTGCGGCGTACAGCGGAGTGAATAGACATCCTGGACATTGATGTTCGTTTCAAAGACCGGGGTGTCGCCGTTGCTCTGGCTTCTGATCCGGTCATGGAGTTCGTCGCGGAGGGTGATGTTGCCGGTCCCCTTGTAGAGCTTTTTAATGGTCTCGGCGACGCGGATCTGGCCTGGGTGCGGTTTTACCAGATGGAGGTCAGCATCGAAGGCGTCATCTATGCCGCCGAATATCTCAACGGCAAAGGCGGCGTTGAGGCAGGCGACATTATACAGCTTCTCAGCGCCGGCAATGGTGAAGGCGGCAATGGCGGTCATCGCCGCAGTGCCGTTCATGAGTGCCAGTCCCTCTTTGTAGCTAAGCGTCAGTGGCTGCAGGCCGGTGCGCTGTAGGGCGTCATCTGCAGTCATCAATTCGCCCCCGAGAAAAACCTTGCCCTTGCCGATGATGGCCAGCGACATATGGGCCAGATGGATAAGGTCGCCGGAGGCGCCGACGCTGCCGCACTCCGGGATGTACGGTGCCATTTCGGCGTTGATCATGTCGCGCATGAGGGTGAGCAGTTCAACGCGGACCCCCGAATACCCCTTGACCAGGGTGTTCAGGCGAACGGCGAGGACGCCTAGGGCAATGCTCGGCCGCAGCGGTTCGCCGAGTCCGGCGGCGTGGCTGATGATGAGGTTCTGCTGCAGGGTTTCGATATCCCGGTCGTTGATAATCTTGTTACACATCGGTCCGTAGGATGTGTTGACGCCGTAGATGATCTTCTGGTCTCTCACCGCTTGTTCGAGGAAGGCCCTGGAGGCCTTGCAGCGTTCTATTGATTCTGGGGCAAGGCTGACCTTTTTGTCACCAGAACCGATGGCCACGATATCTCTGCAGGTAAGGTCCTGTCCGGACAGGGTAATTATAGGTTTTGCGCTCATGATCTCTGCTGCTTTGTAGATGAATTGAAAATTGCCTTCCTGATTTTGCCAGGAATATACCGAAGGAAAGACCGCTCCTCCTGGCTGGGGGAGGCGAAAATAACTTTATTTACCGGGCTGGCAAAAGGCTGACGGGGAGGATGCCCCCCACCTGCATGCCTATCACTTTACGCCATTTATTGCCGGTGCCGGGGCGGATCAGTTGGCTGGCGCCGCACCCGTTCCGACATATTCGGCAAGGCTTGCCAGGGACTGCAAAACGACCCTGCTGGTATTCTCAGAGTTCATTCGCACCCCGTATTTCTGCTGAACGGTCACGGCGATTTCCAGGGCGTCCAGGGAGTCAATGCCAAGGGGCGATTCCGGGCCGATGAGCGGACCGTGACTGTTGATCTTGTCCGGATCAATATCGCGGAGTTTACAGGTGGTGCAAATTAATTCCAACAGTTCTCGTTCTAAAGGTTCCATTAATAATTGATGACAGCGTTGATTGTTTGATCAAATCTCGATGCTCGCCGCCGGGCCGCGCTTCTCGCCGCCGGCGAAGGGCATTATATTCCGGGATTATTTTACGAGTTCTTTTTATGTACAATAAAATCAGGTTGATATGTGTAGTTTCGGGCCTCTCCTAGGGACGATTGCCCTTGTTCGCAACCATTCCCACATCGCGCATCCGCACCCCGGTGATGGTTTCGTAGAGCTGTCCAGTATCGTCAAACAGCACCAGGTTAAAGACCAGTTCATCGCCTGGTGGGGAGGTCATGGTTACCCTCGTCCGGTAACGTGTCCCCGGTTGGGTGGGCCGGTTAATCCGCCGCCGCCGGAAACCGACGGGAAAGGGTATGTAATCGACATGCTGTTGCCCCAGGACACAGGCGGCGTGCAGGGCTCCGTCAAGGGGAAATGGCGAGCCCAGGACTTCCTGCGCCGGGCCGGTAAAGGGCAATTCGGGGGCTCGCAATTCACCCCAGGCCTGATTGTCCAGGATGTATAAAGTACCCTGCAGGGTCCGGTAACTGGGACCAAAGGGCACCATGTCCCGGTACAGCATCTCCACCGGGATTTTCGTTGCCCTGCTTATCTCCGGATTTGGATCGATGTCTTCTTCAGGCTCGTCGTCCGTTGAGTCGTGCGAAAAACATACCTCGCCGTGTTCCTTGAGCCTCGCCATTGCCTTGAACTGCACATGGCTGAGGAGCTTGGCTCGCACCCGGCCATTGTCGCCGGTGCTGCATTCAACCAGGGCGGCAACTTCTCGGGCGGTCTCCGGAATCTCCAGGAATTTGCCGAAGCGCCCATCCTCCATGGCCCTGATGTCGAGGTGCGGATGGGCGGCGAGGCAGTGGCCGGCGAGGAGCAGCATGGTTTCGACGGCCGGGAGGACGGTTTTACCGCCTACCGAGTGATCGTGAAACCAGGGCCTGACCGCAATGCTGATGGGCGTCCGATGGTCATTCACTACCGGGGAAACTCGTGCCAGAGGTTGATGGTCTTTTGGTCGATCTCCACCGGGATGCCCTTGCCGTTTACCGCGCAGTGCTTGGTAAATCCGGTACAGGAAATCTCGCCGCTTTCGGCACGGGTAATGATGTAGTCAAACTGCAGCTTGACCATTTCAATGGTGGTCGGCCGGGTATAAATGTACATCAGGTCGTCGTAATAAAGCGGTGAATAATAGTTGAGACCGGTCTTGATGATCGGATAGACATAGCCGCTTTCTTCAATCATTTTGTAGGGATAAGCCGCTTCCCGCATCAGTTCCGCCCGACCGAACTCAAAATATTTCAAGTAGTTGGCGTGGTAGACAACCTGCGAACGATCGGTGTCGACATAGAGGGTGCGCAGTTGGCAGCGATGCCAGATGATGCCGCTGTTGCTGTCTCTGACATAGCAGGGGTTTTCGAGGACTTCCGGGATAATTGGTTTTGGACGCATTACATTCCTCGAAAAACGATGCAGCAGTTGGTGCCGCCAAAGCCGAATGAATTGGAGAGCACAAATTCGTGCGGGTGTTTGCGGACCGTGTTGGCGACGACGTCGATATCGCTGAAGTCGGGGTCGGGGATATGGTTGACCGTCGGCAGGACCAGGCCCTGGCGCATGGCCTCGATGGCCAGGGCCGCCTCGATGCCTGCTGAGGCGCCAAGGGAATGGCCGACCTGGGATTTGTTGGCCGACACCGGGATCTTTTCAATATTCTTGCCAAAGACGCTCCGCAGACATTTAACCTCGGCGCTGTCGCCGGTGGGGGTCGATGTACCGTGGGCATTGACGCTGCCGATATCGCCCGGGCTGATCTCCGCATCGTCGATGGCGTCGTGCATTGCCCGGATGATGGTGGTGGCGTTTGGCCGGGTGAAGTGGTGGGCGTCGGAGTTCCAGCCGATACCCGCAATCTCGGCCTTGGGGACAAGACCAAGGGAGGCAACTGCGTCGTCGGCGGCGAGTACCAGAATTCCAGCCCCTTCGGCGAGAACGAAACCCTTGCGGTCAAGGCTGAAGGGCCTGGATGCCTGGGTTGGATCCTCGGCCGCTCGGTCCTTCGGGCCAACCTTGAGGGTCGCCAGCATATTAGCGAATCCCTGAATGATTTCCGGGACCAGACAGGTCTCAACACCGCCCGCTAGGACGAAGTCGCAGTCGCCGTCGCGGATCATCCGTGCCCCGATGGCGATGGCGTGGTTGGCGGAGGCGCAGGCCCCCTGGGGCGAGAATATCGGCCCGGTGAAGCCCATGAGCATCCCTGCCTTACCGGCCGGGAGATTGGCACAGACATTGGGAAGGAGATAGGGGCTGACCTTGAGGGGGCCGAGGTTGACGTAGTTGTCCATGGCGATCCGGTACGAGTCGGTGCCGTTCAGGGCAGAGCCGATGAGGCAGCCCATCCTCGGGCCGGTTTCGTCATTTATCTCAAGGCCTGCGTGCAGGAGGGCCTTACGGCAGACCTCCATGGTGAGAAAGACATAGGAGGCGTTCCACAGTGAGGCCTCTTTACGGTCAACATAGGGAAATTGGCTGGGATCCCAGTCGGGAATCTCGCCCACGACATTGCTGCGGCTTGCCGACTGGCAGCGGCTCAGTTTGCGAAACCCGGCCTTGCCGGCTACGGCACCCTGCCAGGTTGTGGCAAAGGTGTTGCCGAGCGCTGACGCCACCTCATAGCCAACAACGTAGACCCTTCTATTTTTTGGTGCCTTCATAGCGCTTATCTAATGGATTTTTTAAACACGGCACAGGCGTTACAACCACCAAAGCCAAAGGAATTTTTGAGAACGTATTGTTGCTGCAGCGGCCTTTTGCCTTCTGAAACACAGTCGATATCGATCTCCGGATCGGCCGTGTAATTAATGGTTGGCGGCAGGATATCCTCAGCCAAACCCTGCAGGGCAAAGATGGTCTCGATAACGCTGGAGGCGCCCATGGCATGGCCGATCAGCGACTTGTTGGCACAGACCGGGGGCAGTTTATTACCAAAGATTTCCCGGAGCGCCAGATATTCGGTGCTGTCGCCAACCTTGGTGGATGCCGCGTGGGCGTTGACGGCGGCAATGTCCTCGGGGCGAATTCCGGCATCGGTCAGGGCATTTGCCATGCACTGGCGGATCGTGTCGAGATAGGGGGCGACGAAGTGATGGGCATCGGAGGTCATGCCCCAGCCGGCCAGTTCAGCGTTGTAGCGCAGGCCGTGGGCCTCGGCAAACTCGCGGGTGGTGAGGATGACGGCGCCTGCGCCTTCAGAGATGACAAAGCCACGGCGATCAATGGAAAACGGCCTGCTGGCGGTCTCCGGCCGGTCATTTTCCCGGCCTTCTTTTGGCGAATAGACGCCATTCATGGTGTAGAAACCGGCGACGATGGGCTCGACCAGGGCAAAATCGACGGCACCACAGATGGCCACATCGGCGCGGTTCTGGGCGAGAAACATGGCACCGACAAGCATCGAGGTCAGACCCGTAGCACAGGCGGTAATGGTCGAGGTGATCGGCCCGCGCGCCCCGGTCTCAATGGCAATCTTCCCGCCGATCATGTTGATACAGGAATTGGGGTTGGTATAGGGCGGGGGCAGTTTGTTTTCCTGTTGCAGCCGCCGGTCGGCGCTCAGTACCGCGTCCAGACCGCCGATTGCCGAACTGTAGGTTACCGCGGTGCGCGGGGCGATGGCCGGAGTGATCTCAAGCCCGCACCCTTTGAGGGCCCTGGCCACTGAGAGCATGGAGTATTTGAAAACCGGGGAGCTCCAGGCAGCCTGATGCCGGGCGGAGAGGAAGGAGTAGTCTTCCTTGTCGATATCGGGAACCTGACCGGCAATGTGCACCGGAAAACCGTCGGGGAGGGGGAAACGGTTGAGGGGGCCGATGCCGCTTTGGCCGGCGAGGGCCCTTTGCCATTGGCTTTGCAGATCACTTCCCAAAGGGGAAATGGCATCATAGCCAACGATCACAGCATCCTTTTTCCCCATGGAAGATTACCAGGGGATAAACCGGTACAGCTTGGCAAACATTTCGTATACCTCGATCCAGTTCTGGAGATCCTTGGTGGTATTGATATGCGCCCGTTTATTGACCATGACCCAGCTCATATGGGCGGCGCCATCCTTGCAGGTGGAGCAGTCTCTTGTTTCCGAGGTGCAGCAGCGGTGCATGGTCTGCAGTTCCGATGACCAGCGGATGAAGCTGATGAGCCTTTTCGGGCGGGGATCGCGCTTGTCGATCGGTTCGGTGACCGACGGGCATTCCATCCAGCCGAAAGACCGGCCGAGCATCTTACCGGTGGTGATGACCTCATGATAATATTTCGAGGAGATTACCGTTTCCGGGTAGAGGTCGAGCATGGCATCCATTTCCTGACGGACCGCCACCAGTTCCTCGGGCTTCCAGGAAAAGCCGTCGACCCCCTCGTCGTTGGACAGCAGCTGCATGTGCACCTTCAGGCCGACATCCTTGATCTTACGGATGATATTCTCGGTTTTTCCGAGTTGTTTGGGGGTAATGGTGTACAGATAGTAGGCGTTCGGGTCACCAGCGTAATTAGCGCTGGAGATCTTGAAGGTGTCCTTACCGCGGAGAATGGTCTCGTCTTCGGCGTCACCCCAGAGGGAGATACCGACCATCAGGTCGGGGAAGCGGTCCCTTGGCACCTTGATCAGACCGTTGGTGGCACAGAAGGTAGGAAGCTTCTTGTAAAAGGCCTCAATCCGGTCGAAGCAAAGCGTCGGCTCGCCACCGATGAGGATGGCCAGATTGACGCCGCGATCCATCTCCTTCTGGACGAAGGCATGCCATTTATCGATGTCGTTTTCCTCGTCGCCGACTTTATGTTCGCCGGAAGAAAAGAAGAAGCAACCCTTGCAGCGCAGGTTGCAGCGGTTGGTTACATCGTAGATGGAGCTGCGGATATTGAGCCTGGAGATATTCTTGTAGCGCTCGTACCAGTGTGCATCAAGGAGAGAACTGACGGTTTTCATGTTTTCGCTAATCGATTGGAGGTGGACTGATAAAGGTGTCGCAGAGATTTGGCCCCTTATCATATCCTCTGACCCAGACGGCAAGGTAGGTATCTACATAGTCGAGCCAGGCGGAAAATGTTACAGGGTCTGTGGCATGCCGGTACATTCTCGCGGTGACGACGGCACTGCCGGCGGCATAATGGCGGCAGTCCGCGCAATCGGTATCGGGCACGCAACAGGCTGCATCACGGTCCCACTGGAGATCCGTACGATACTGGCGGAACGACCTGCCAAGCCCGATGTCCTTGGAGGGGTTCATCCGTGGATAGGAGCAGGAGAAAAGATCATGCAAACCGAGGTTCTCGGTATGGGCAACAATATTATAGGTTGAGAACAGCACCGTCTGCGGGTAATCAAGGAGCAGCTGGTGCATGGTCTCGCGGGTTTTCTTCAGGGATTCGGCGGTGTGACGGAGATGGCCCTGGTAGCCGACCGGCGAGGAAAACATGTTGAAGGTGATCCGCTGATCATTGTCGGCCAGCAGTCTGGTGACTTCGTGGGCCTCGGCGATGTTTTCCGGGGTGAAGGTATAGACGAAGACCGCCCGGGGATCATTCTTGTAGTTGGCCATCTGCCGGGCCAACATATTCGGGGCCTTGCGGATGGCCTCGCTGGTTGTGTCGTTGCCCCAGGCGGAGATGTGGATGCGGTAATCGATTTCCCGGGGGATCGGTTTCAAGCCGTTGGTGGCTATTGCCCCAAGGGGAATCACCTTATAGCAGATTTCACAGAGACGGGGTACCAGCGACGGCTCGGCGCCGGCGAGGACGGCAAAAGTAATGCCGCGTTCCTTTTCTCCCTGCATGAGCTGCAGCCAGGCATTTTCGTCATTGCTTTCAGGGGCAAACTGCTTTTCGCCGGTGAAATAATAACAACCCTCGCAACGGATATTGCAGCGGTTGCTCATGTCGTAGGTGGATTCGCGCAGGAAAAAATAGCGGCGAACCTTTTCCCAGCGTTCTCTGATGCCCGGCTCTGCGAGAATATCGGAGAATTTGTATTCCTGAGCTTGAACGGACATTTATTCCTGACTGTTCTGTTTGTTGATGATGTAGTCGGCAATGATACGAACAGTGGTCAGCTTGGGGTAATCATCCTCATCGATCCGTATCCCGTACTCATCGCGCAGCACCAGGGCAACCGTCGCCAGGTCCATGGAGTCGACTCCGACCTCGTCGATCAAGTCAAGATCGGGATTGAAAGTCTCGGGACTGATATCCTCAAGTTTAAGCTCATTGATGATGATTTCAGCGATGCGGATTATGGTTTTGTTGGTATCATTACTCATGAATGTGTACTTTTTTTGTTGTGGGTGAAAAACATTTTGCCGGAACAGACATCCTCGTTCCCGCTGGTAATCTTAAACATGCAATGGTTCTCGGAGCTGTTGCGTGTAACCTCAATATGGAGCTGCTCTCCCGGCCTGACCAGCTTTCTGAACTTGACCCGGCTGAGTCCGGTGATCGACAGGCAACCCTGGTGCGGCTCGCTGATAAGGTCGGCAACCATTCCTAGCTGGGCTACTCCCGGCAATATTGGATTGTTGGGGAAATGCCCGGAAAACCATGGGGAATCCTGCCCCGCTATAACCGACGCGGTGGTTGTTGTGATTGCGTCCGGCTTCTCCATTTAATCAACAAGTGAATACAATATAGTACCGTGTGAAATCAAATAAAAAATGCTAATCCGCCACCCCGGCGATAAAGCTCTGTTTGAGCAGCTTGATGGCAGAAACAAAACACGTGCCCTTGCAGGATACGGACCTTTTGCCCATGCCGGTACTTTTGCTAAACACGTTTTCCGGCAATGGTGAAAAGGCGCAAATTTATACCACTTGGGCTGGAAATTTACAACAGGCAAGCGGATACGGAGGATGCTTTTGGTTATGAAAATACCAGGTGCTAATGTAAGGCATTGACATTAATATCTAAATTATGTCAAGGCAAGCAGTGAAATTTTAACATCTTCCGGGTATTTTACAAGGATAATCAGCCGCCAGTACTCTGCTGGTTGGCGTCGAGCAGCGCATTTCGCCAGCATGTCGGATCAGATGCCAGGTAATCGCCGGTAAGCTGGAAGGCGGCGCCGCGACAGCCGTAACATTCCGCGGCTTTATCACAGCTGCTGCAATGGCCCTTTATCGTTGTCCGGTAATTTTTCAGATTGTTGATAACTTCACTGTTTTTCAGGATATGGGCGAGGGTGTTGTTGCGCAGGGAATCTAAAGGAATGGTCACCCCGACACAGGGCATGACCTCGCCAGTGGCCGTCACCAGACAGGAGACCTGATGGCGCATGCATCTGTTGCCGACCAGCGGCGGTTGGGGCTCCCAGGAGCGGCCAAATTTTTCCTTGTCGATGTCGGCCAGCTGTTCAAAGAGATCTTTCAATTGTCCTGGGCGGACACCTAGCCAGGTGTTGGTCAGGGCCTTTGCCTGGGGTGTTATAACCTCAAAGAATGGTTCAATATTTTCTTCACGGAGCCATTGCCACAGTGCCGGCAGTTCGGCGATGTTTTGCTGGCAGATGACGGTGCTGATGGCAAGAAACAGGTCGCTAGAGGGATATCCTGCACCCCGCAAGGCAGTGAGGGCCCTGTTGATGATCTGCAAGGCCCCTTTCTTTCCCGCCAGGTGATCCTGGATGCCTTCATCCCGGGAATTCATCTTTAAGGCAATCCGCACCTTTTCCTCGGCAAGAACTGCTGCAAGGCCTGCGTCGATCCCCGAGCCGTTGGTGAACATCTCGATGCTCAGACCTTCACTGCCGATGAAGCGGAGCATCTCGACAAGATGCGGGTAGATTGACGGTTCGCCGCCAAGGATGATTATTTTCCTGGCCCCCAGCCCCTTGGCCTGGAGGATGATATCCTTGATTTCTTCCCTGGACAACTCGTTGGCTGCTTCGGCCTGCCCCTCGACATAGCAATAGGAACAACGAAAATTGCAGGCCCGGCTGAATTCTATTTCCATCGAGAGGAGCCTGTCGGCAGCGACCGCTGCCCGGATTTCCTGTTCGGTAAATTCGAGGTTGTATATCTGCACAGCTGTTAATCTCCGTGAGCCTGAAAACTGTTCAAATCGTTACGTTTTCGTTGGCGGTATATATTTGCTGGACCTGCTGCAAAAGTTCCGTAGTGGTGGGGGGATTGTTATGATAATCCGGAACGATATGCTCGATAATGTTGACGCTGATGGTGGTTTTTTGCCGGGTATTGAAGAAAAATTTCCCCGGGGTAAAGAGGCGATTGGTATTGTGCAGCTGCAAAACGTAGAGAGGGGCCTTGCACATCCTGGTAATCTGGAATGCCCCCTTGTTCAGTTTGCCGATTTTGCCATCCCTGCTTCTGGTGCCTTCCGGGAAGATGAAGAGATTGCCTCCTTTCTTCAGATAACTCTCCATCGTTTCCATGTGTTGCACCACCAGCCCGGAATAGCGGCCTTCGCTGGTTGCTGGAAGGTACCCCGATTTTCGGATCATCCAGCCAAAGATCGGGGTCGTGAAGAACCGCGCCTTGACTATCGTTTTCTGTTGTTGGAAAAGGGCGATAAGGAGCAGTGGATCGAGATAGGACAGGTGGTTGCAGACAATGACTGATGACCGGATGGTTCCGATCCGCTCATCGATTATGATCTTCTGCCGGGGCGAGGTTGCCTCGACGATCCAGAAAAAGATTTGGAAAAATTGGTGATTCAAGCGTTGAAAATGTCTCTCCGGATTTCTTGTAAAAAGTGCGCAGGCCACATAGGGAAAGGAAAAGAAGAAGAGAAAACCGAAGATAAACCATGTCCAGCAGATCAGGGTGACAAGGCAATCAATGAGGGCATCTGCCGCTGATTTCTTGGGATTGTCGCTGGGAGCCTGGGTTGGTGCGGGGCAAGACATTTTTTTGGAAAATCCCTCCGGCTTTAGTCAACTTGGCTGGCGGTTTTGATAAGCAGACAGGTATTTACACCGCCGAAGGCAAAATTCTGGATGGCGGAAATTTTCGCCCTGGTCTCTGTCAGTTGGCGGGTGTGACGGAGCATGGCGCAGCGTTCATCAACATTTTCCAGGTTGAGGGTCGGGGCGATAAAGCCCTGATCCATCATATACAGGGCCAAGATCGACTCGATGACTCCGCAGGTCCCCATGGTATGGCCCATATAGCTCTTCAGGCCGGTGACCAGCGGTTTGTCGCCGTACACAGCGCTGATGGCCTGGGCCTCGATGACATCGCCCATCTTGGTAGCCGTGGCGTGGGCGCTGATAAAATCGACGTCGCCGGCCGAGATTCCGGCATCCTGCAGGGCGAGGCGCAAGGTGGCGGTGATTCCATCAAGATTGGGGAGGATGAGGTCGCCGCCGTTGTTGTTGCAGGCAAAGCCGATGATCTCGCCGAGGATGACCGCGCCGCGTTTTTTCGCGGATTCGTACTCTTCAAGCAGCACCGCGCCACCGCCCTCGCCGACGACCAAGCCGTCGCGACTCGCATCAAAGGGGCGGGGAGTGCGGTTCGGACTTTCGTTGTAATTGACTGAACAGGCAAGCAGGTTGTCAAAAACCGCCACCGTGGTGGTGTCGTATTCGTCGGCACCGCCGCAGAGCATGGCGTCCTGCATGCCGTATTTGACCATCTCGTAGCCAAAACCCATGGCCTGGCTGCTGGTGGTGCAGGCGGTTGAGGAGGCGATGACCCGGCCGGTGATCCCGAACATCCTGGTGATATTCACCGCCGTGGTATGCACCATGGAGCGGAGATAATCAACGGCGCCGATGGAAGAAAACTTGGTTTCCATCTCGTTGAAGAAGGTCTTGTAGATCTCTCTCTGGACGGTGGGGCTGCCGTGGGTCGAACCGAAGGCCACTCCCAGGCGGCCGGAGGTGATAAAGTCCTCGCTGAGGCCGGATTCCTCAAGCACATCCTTGGCGACCTGGCAGGCATAATAGGCAACCGGGCCCATGGTCTTGCGGAAATGCCTTTTAAATCCGTAGTCTATCGGGTAATTCACTGTGCCGAACACCCGCGAATGCACACGCTGTGTCAACAGGCCATCATCGCGCAGGGGGATAACCCCGGATTTTCCTTTGGTAAGGCTTTCGACAATATCCTTCTTGCCGTATCCAATGGGGGTGATAGCCGAACAGGCGGTGATGACAACGCGTCGTTTCATGGGAATGGATGGTGTGGATTATTTGCTTCTGGAGCTTTTTATCGTTTCGATATAGCCAAGGATGTCGTTGATCGTCCGGATGCCCATGGCCTTTTCCTTTTCCTCGCGGGTGAGAGAAAAGCCGAGGATGGTGGTCTCAATTTTGCCAAGCAGTTCAATGGCGTCGATGCTGTCAAAACCATGGTCGTCGCGGAGGTTGTCGTCGAGACCCGGTTTTTGAAATTCAAAATCTTCGGTGAGAATGGTTAAAATGGCATCTCTAATTTCATCGTTGGTCATAATGGGCTATGCAGGGGAAAAAAGGTTTGGAATTTTAGTAATTACTTGACGGTGCAGAGAAAAAAGCCGGCAACCGGGCGGAAAGTCGAGAGGGATACTACACAGTTTTTTATAATTAAAAAAGCAAATAGTGCTTCGCCAGCTGGGCCTGGGATCCCTTTTACGATGATTGGCAAATGATTGGTAAGAATTTAAATGTATTCAATAATGCTATGGCAGAAAGTGGCTATTAATCTAACCCTCTCAGGGCTCAGTGGATAAACCGGTCAAAATGATACCACTCGAAAGGGTGCCGGCGCAGGGCTGCTTCCAAAAGATCGGCATAGTGCTGGGCTGCCCGTCTTATGGCCGGTTCCCTGTCTTTGCGGGATGCGGGGTCAATGGTGATCGGCTCGGAAAGGGTGAAATGATAGGAATTCCTTCCGGTGCGAAAGGCGAAAAAGACAAAGAGCGGTGAGCCGGAAAGCAAGCTGAAGATAAAGGGTGCCTCGGGGAGAAAGGCCTGGCGGCCAAGGAATTTCACCGCAACCTTGCGCTGGTCGCTGCGCCAGACGATATCGCCGGTCATCGAAACCAGTCCGCCCGCCTGAAGAAAGCGAATGCCCTCGACGGCGGTAAAGGGTGAGTTGTCATCCTGGTCAACGCCGATAATGGTGACTCCGGTGCGGCGCAACTCTTCTTTTTGCAGCCGCTCGACTCCTTCCTTTTCCTTGGTGCCCATGTACAGGAGGAGTTGCAGATCGGTTCTTCGACTTTTCAACAGGGTTGCGGCCATCTCCCAGTTGCCGAGGTGCGACATGAGCAGGACGCCGCCCCTGCCGCCGATGACCGCTTGCAATCGTTCCCAGCCATCAGTCGTGAAGACCGGCGCCTTGGCCTGCCCTTTGAGAAAGCGGTCGAAGTGGATGGTGGTAAAGTTCTGGTATTGGTTGAAGGTGCAGTAGAGGTGGTAGAGCCTGCCCCGTTCGGGGTAGAGGGCGGCATACAAGCGCCGGCTTTCCCCGACCCGCTGGGAAAAGATGAAGAATCCGGCGGCAATAATCCGGGAAACCAGGGCAAAGAACCACGGGCCGCATATCCCGGCAACCGCGACGAGGAGTTTATACCAATGGTTGTTCATGGCCGAAAAAGAGAAAAGATCCGGCTCCAGATCAGCCTGCTGAAAGTCCTGGAGTTGCGCAGAAAATCGAGGCATGGACGAAAGTGGCTGATGCGTTTGCCCTTTTCCTGGTAGATGACCTTGACCGGCGCTTCCTTGATGGCGATACCCCGCTGCCTGGCAAGGACCAGGATTTCCACCTCGAACTGGTAGCGTCTGGCGACAGCATCAAGGCCCAGGACCTCGGGCAGGGGGTAGAGGCGAAAGCCCGACTGGGAATCGGCAAGCCAGGGTCCGCCGGAGGCCCACACCCAGAAATTGGAGAATTTCCGGCCGAACTTGCTGGTCCAGGGCACATGCACCAGATGGTCCATACCCTGCCGCCTGCCGATGACGATGCATCTCTTGCCATCTTCGACTGCAGCAAGGAGGTTGCGTGCATCGAGCGGGTCGTGCTGACCGTCGCCGTCGAGGGTGATGGCGCAGGTACAGGCCATCCTGTCTGCCGCTCTAAAGCCGGTGAGGAGAGCGGCGCCTTTGCCCTGATTTTCGTTATGGCGGAGGACGTGGATGCCCTGGAGGGTATCGAGCTCGGCTGCGGTCGAGTCGGTCGAGCCGTCGTCCACGACAATAACCGGCAGGCCAAGTTGCTGGGCGTTACGGGCAACCAGGGCGATAGACCGGCCGTGGTTGTAAACCGGGATGATGATCGCCGGGCGCAGGGACGGGTCGTGGGGTCCAGGTTGCAGGGCAGGGATTTCAGTTTGCACTGTGGCCATCCTCCGGTAATTGCGCCTGTGGAGATACCACGGCCATCGACCAAGTCCCCGGTCCCATGTGGACACCGGACGTCAGGGATATCGGGCAGAGGAGGATTTCCGCATCCGGCATCGCCTCACGCACCTGTTGCTGGACCCTTCCCGCAACCCAGTCTTCGTTGTCGGAATACTGGAGGAGGATGGTGGCGGTCGACGAGTGATCTGTCCGTCCCGGCAGTTGCCGCAGCCGATGAAGGGCAAAGGCCAGTTGACCCTTGCTGCTACGGACGACGCCGACCTTCCGCACCCCGCTCTTTGCCGGGCTGATGATCGGTTTCATATGCAGCAGGTCGGCAAAGATACCGCTGGTCCTTGACACCCGTCCCCCGGCCACCAGGTATTTCAGTTCGTTGATAAAGACATATTCGGCGCATTGCTCGGTCATTCTTTCGGCGTAGGCAATGAGTTCTCCGGGAGTTTCGGCCAGGTAGGCCTTCCGGGCGGTGAGCAGGGCAATGAGCGCCAGCCGGCCGGAGGCGGCCCCGGTATCGATCACCGTAAGCCTTTCACCAAGGACATGCCCAGCCTTCCAGGCTATGGCCGCGGCATAGTTGCCGGTAAAGGCCGAGCCGACGGCAAGGTACAGGGAATCCCCGAACTGCTGGCAGATGCTCTGATAGTGTTGCTGCCGTTCGAAGCTTCCGGCCTGGGCTGTGGTCACCTTCCGGCCTTCTCGCAGCAGAGCATACAAGTGTTTTGGGGTATAGAGACTCTCCGGCCGGCAGTCGTCACCGGCAACGATATAGCTGTCAAGCAGGCTGATGCCGTAATAGCGGGCCATGTCGCGCGGCAGCGAACCGGCGGCATCGGTGATGATGTGCAGGACCGGCTTTTTCGCCGAGTAGGTGGCCGGCTGGGTATGGCTTTTGGCCATGGCCTCATCGGACCAGCTGACGACATCACCAAGGCGGTCAAGATCGCCGCGCAGTCCGCAGGGGTCGGGGGTATGGATATGGATCTTCAGGTAGGACTGGTCTTCAATGACCACCAGGCTGTCCCCCAGTTTCGCCAGCCGCTCTTTGATGGCTTGATTTTCAGCGATCTCCCCGGCTGTAATCGGTTCTTCCACCTTGAGAAGGGCGTCGACACAATAGCTGGCCGAGACCTCCTGGTGGAAGGAGTCCTTGATGGTGAGGTTTCCGGCAAAGAGGTCAAAGATCGATCTGGCGCTACCGGTCTGGCCGGTGAGATGCCGGAAAAAGCCGTCAAAAAAGACAAACATCGCCAGGGCCCCGGAATCAACCACCCCGGCATTTTGCAGGTCGGCGAGATGCTTGGTGGTGTCGCGGACCGCCCGTTGCAGCTCTTTAGCAAGGCAGGGGTAGAGACTTGTTTGCTCGGTGTGGGTGGCCAGAACCGCGGCAAGGGTGTCAAAGACCGACAGCATGGTCCCCGGACAAGGGTCGGCGATGGCCTGCCAGGCCTTGTCCCGGCCGCGGGCGGCCCCTGCGGCGAGGCCGGAAAAATCCTCCGCCCGGCACAGTTCCTGGAAAAAGGCCGCGGCGATATTGCCGGAGTTGCCGGTGGCACAGCGAGCAAGGAGATGGCGGGTGCTGTCGCGGTCCTCAACAGGACTGCGGAAGGGGGCAAGGCTGATGCGCAGGTTGGTACCGGTATCGCCGTCGGCTACGGGAAAGACATTGATCCGGTCGAGCAAATCGGCCCAGGCCGAGAGGCAGGCATAGCCCGCGGCGTAGCTTCCCGCGAGGGCGTTCATTTTTGCAGAAGCTGGACGATGGCAGTCCAGTCGTACTTGCCGTTTTGACTGAGGGGAATCCGCTCGACCTTTTTCAGGAGGCGGGGCAGGGCGTAGGGTTCCAGGGAATCGGCGAGCATTTTTCTGATGGCATCGGTATCGGCGTGTTCGCCCTGCACCAGGGCGCCGATACGATTGCCTCGGCCGCCGGCCTCGGGCAGGGCAATGACCACGCAATCGACCACCCCCGCTTCTTTTTTGATGAGGGCGCTGATTTCGCCCAGATCGACCCGCTTGCCGCCCACCTTGGTCACCGTGTCGGTGCGGCCCTTCAGGGCAAACTGTCCGGGGCCTTTAGCCTCAACCCGGTCGTTGATGGTAAAGTAGCCGTCCCTATCAAGGGGTAATTCCGGGGAGAGATAGGGCGAGGTAAGGGCCAGACGGGAATCGGCAATCTTCCAGGCAACGGTTGGAAAAGGGGTGAAGAATTCCTCGCCCTGCGAGCGATTGCGGGTAGCGATGCCACCGGTCTCGGTTGACCCGTAGACCTCGACGATACCGGCCGGATTATTGCTATAAAAATGGCGGTTGTCCTCGGCATCGAGCATACCGGCCGATGAGAAGGCCAGGCGGATGGCCATCTGCCGGTCGCCCAAGACCCGGTAGTGGGCAGGGACGCTGACCAGATGGGTTACCCGGTGTCTTTCCGCTAATAACACGATTTCGTTGGGAAAGGACGGGGATTCATCAACAACCGCTGCCCCGGCGACAAGCGGCAGCAGCACCGAGAACAGCAGGCCGTAGATATGGTAGGGCGGGATGGTGGCGAGGATGCAGTCGTCCTTGGTGACGGCGAAGTATTTGGCAAGGACCAGTCCCTCACTGAGCATGTTCATTCTGGTTTTCGACCAGACCTGCGGCGTGCCGGTTGAGCCGCCGGTGAAGATCTTCAGCAGTTCACCCCGCAGCGAAGGCTGGCCATTGACCGTGAGACGACCGGTTTCGTTCGCTTGAGGGCAGAGTACTTGTATGCCGGCCGGGAATTCCCTGGGAGAATCGGCAATGGCGGTGGTATAGCCGGTGGTCTGCTGCAGCTGGGCCAGGGCGTTGGCGGAAAAAGCATAGGGGAGGAGCAGGGGCGGACCGCCGGCCAGGGAGGCGAGGAGGGCCGCCGCGACAATCGCCTTGTTCTCCACGGCAAGACACACCGCCTCGTCCGGCAGCCGGCGATCCGCCAAGGTCATCTGCAGGTTGGCGGCCATGGCGTAGACCTCGGCAAAGGTGGCGCCGCCGCGGACAAACTCCCTGCCCGGAAAGATCGGCCCCTGGAGCAGCTCCCGGATGGCCACGGCAAAGGAATCTATTGAATAATCAACTATCATCTCACCTGGTTACCGCCTTGCCGAAGGTCTGTCCGGCGAGCTTTCGGTCGCGGGGTTGAAAGGAATTCTTGATCATCTCTTTTTTTACCACCTGCTTGAAGAGCTTGGCCATCTTTATTGACTGGGATTCTTCGCGGTAAAAGGTGTTCCAGGCGTAATCGAGCAGCTCCTGCAGCCTTTCGGCACTCATGTGCTTTGGCTGGTACACCACCCGGTCGGCGGAAAACTCGTTCCAGTCTGTTGAGAGAATGCGGTTTTGCTGGCTCAGTTCCGTCCAGGCCTTGGTGTGCGGGAAGGGGGTCAGGACGGTGAACTCGGCAAGATCGAGCTCGATCTCCAGAAGAAAGTCGATAAAGCGCTTGATATAGTCTTCGGTGTGGCTGTCAAGGCCGAGGAGGATGGTACCCTCGACACCGATGCCGTAATCGTGGTAACGCTTGATCCGCTCTTTAATATAGTCGGAGGTATCGAAGACCGCCTGATAGACGTACCAGGCCCCGGCCTGGGCGGCGAGGTCGAGGACCTCCGGCTTGTCTTCAATGGGATGGGAACACCAGTGTTTCTTTAAAGGGATCATCTCCCGAAAGAGATCCATCTCCCATTTTGTGTCCTGGGCGAGAGAATTATCGACGATGAACATCCGGTTGTTGTCTATGCCGGCCATCTCCGCCACCGCCTTGTCGATGGGCCGCGGCCGGAACGACCTGCCGCCGAGATAGGATACGGCACAAGGGTAGCAATTGAAGCGGCAGCCACGCGAGGCGTGTACCAGATCGACCATCTGCACGCCCTTATGGTTGTAGATCTTGCGGTTGAGGATGTCCCGCCGCGCCGGGCCAACCAGGGCGATGTCCGGCCGGTCGTTGATAAAATCGTAGAGGGGCTGCAGCTTGTTTTGCCGGAAGTCAAGAAGCACCTGCTCCATGCGGCCCTCGGCCTCGCCTAAAAAGACCGCGTCGGCGTGTTGCATGGTCTCTTCGGCATGGAGCATGGTAGCGATCCCGCCAAAGATCACCTTGATACCTTTTTTGCGATAGATATCGGCTATCTCCCAGCCTCTCTTGACCTGGATGGTGAGCATCATCGAGATGCCGACAAAATCGACGGCCTCGTCGAAATCGATGGTTTCCAGGTTTTCATCGACAAAATCGACGTCGACATAGTCGGGGAGGGTTGCGGCAAAGACCACCGGGCCATGCGGCGGCAGATGAAATTCAGTTTGCCGGTCGAGCTTGGTCCATTTCGGGTAGATGAGTTTAAATTTCATGATAAGCTGTCGGTGCTGTGGGTGAATGTGATACTGCCCGGCAAGGACTGCCCGGCCGGGCAAGAGGCCCTACGGCAGGTCCTGAAATAGGCCGGACAGTGGCCTTTGGTTTCCTGCGGGGAAGGGTTGCAGTCGTTAAGTCGGCAGTGCAACATAGGATGGTATCTAAAACATCCCGCCATTGACGGAGAGAATCTGGCCGGTGACGTACGAGGCGGCGTCGGAGCAGAGAAAACCGACCACCTTGGCAACCTCTTCCGGCTTGCCGATGCGGGCCATGGGGATGAGGGTCTTGATGTGGTCCTTCGGGGCATCCTGGATCATCTCGGTGTCGATGAGGCCGGGGGCAACAACGTTAATGCGGATACCCAGCCGCGCCACCTCGGTGGCAACCGCTCTGCTGGCGGCATTCAATCCGGCCTTGGCCGCTGAGTAGTTGGCCTGGCCGCGGTTGGCCATCATCGAGCTGGCCGATGAAATAGAGACGATCGATCCCCGGCGTTTGCGCACCATCTTTTCAATGGTCGGCCGGGTCATATTGTAAAATCCCTTGAGGGTGGTGTCGATGACCGATTGCCAGTTTTCCGGGGGCATCATCATGAACAGGCCGTCGGCGATGATGCCAGCGTTGTTGATGAGGACATCGATCCTGCCGAAGCGGCCAGCGATGTCTTCAACCACCTGTTCGGTTCGCTGCGGGTCGCGGACATCGAACTGGCATATCTCGCCCGCACCACCGGCCTGCTGGATAGAGGCAAGGGTCTCGGTTGCGCCATTTTCATCGCGCATGTAGTTGATAACAGTATAATAACCCTGTTGCGCCAGTTCGATACAGATGGCTCTGCCGATCCCCCTGCTGCCGCCGGTTATTATGGCAATTTTTTGTTCGCTAGTGTCCGTCATGGTTTGTTACGCCTGGAAAAGCTGGAGAGTGGTTTTGCCGATGAGCTTGCCGTCCATATGTTGTTCGCAGACAACCTCCCGGAGATTCTCGAAGACATGGATATTTTCCGACCTGGACAGGACAATGCCGTCAAAAGGCAGGTAATCAATAAGAAATTCGGCTTTTTTGATACCTACCAGCCAGCCTGTTGCATCCGAATCAAGGCCGTTGCTGTGGACCCTGTCCCAGCCGTTGCACACCCCCGCAGTTTGCGCCGCAAGCTCTACGAGGATCAGGGCTTGCACCCCCAAATCTCCTGCCATCGGCCAGGTTCTGCCGACGCGGCATACGGTCAGGGCATGCTGGCGGTCCACCTCAAGAATCTCGCTGATAAGCAGCATGGCGCCACGATGCGGCAGCAAGTCTTCTAAGGTAAGTTGGGGGAGAGTTGTCGTTTTCATGGAAAATATCGGACACAGATACCTCATTATTTGTTAAATCGCCACCAAATTAGATGACAAAAATTCCGGTTGGTTTTATATGATGAGTTCGCATCAAGCAAGCCGCATCTGATGAATACTGCCGTTGGCCAACAGAGCATACGGTGGCTTGTGGAATTTGGCCAACAGGCGGTAATCACACTCAATTTACTGACCATATATTATAAATTATGCAACAATTGATAGATGAACTGAAAGTCAAACTGATCGAGATCCTCAATTTGCAGGATGTAACTCCTGAAAAATTTGATGAAAATGCCCAGTTGGTGGGTGGTGAACTCGGTATCGACTCCATTGATGTCCTGGAGATGGTGGTCATGGTTGAAAAGGACTATGGCATTGTCATCAATAATCAGGAGGTCGGCGAAAAGGTCTTTTCTTCCCTGGCAAGTCTTGCCCGTCATATCAAAGAGAATTCAGCCAAGGCAGCGCCTTGACGAGGAGCACCATCCATATTTGCGGCATGGGGATAGTCAGTTCCCTGGGCACCGGTCTTGCCGCAACAACAATGGCCTTGCGGGAAAACTGTTCGGCTATTAAGCCCTTGGATTTGTTCCCCGTACTCCACGGAGCCCCCTTACCGGTGGGCCAGGTAAGTGGCCTGCCGGTGAACGGCGCCCTGCCGCGCACCCACCGGCTGGCAAGCCTTGCCGCCAAGCAGGCCATGACCGGGGCCGGATTGTCGCCCGAAGCGATCGTTATCGGCACAACCACCGGCGGCATAGCCACCACCGAGCAGCTCTTACGTGAAGGAAGCTGCACCAAGGAACTCTATCAATATCACGGCTTACATACCGTCGCCCGGCATCTTGCCGGGGAGCTCGGCTGCACGGGCCCGGCACTGACCGTCTCCACTGCCTGCTCGTCCGGGGCCGTGGCCATCGCTCTTGCCCTGCGGATGCTGCGTTCCGGCATGGTCAAGTCTGTTCTTGCCGGGGGCGTCGATTCGCTGTCCCGCCTGACCTATTACGGTTTCCATTCCCTGCAGCTGGTCGATCGCAACGGCTGCAAACCGCTCGATGCCGGCCGGCAGGGTATGGCTGTGGCGGAAGGGGCGGCGATGCTGCTGCTTACCGCGGAACACAGCGAAAAAAGCCTTGCCACCCTGGCTGGTGCCGGTCTTTCCTGTGACGCTCACCATGGCGCGGCCCCGCACCCGGAGGGGCTTGGGGCCTTTCTGGCGATGCAGCGCGCCTTGCTGGATGCCGGCCTGCAGCCTGAGGATATTGGCTATATCAACCTCCATGGTACCGGAACGCCGGATAACGATCTGGCGGAGTCGAAGGCGGTACGCAGGCTGTTTGCCGTTCCCCCGCCACTTTCGTCGATCAAGGGGGCATCCGGCCATAGCCTTGCCGCATCCGGGGCCATTGAGGCGGTGGTGTCGGTGCTGACCGTATCACAAGGTCTGCTGCCGGCTAACACCAGCCTGCATACTGTCGATCCGGCCCTCGGCCTGAACCCTCTCACCCTACCCAAAGAGCAAACAGTATCTGCGGTACTTTCCAATTCTTTTGGCTTTGGCGGCAATAATGGTTCGCTGGTGATTGCCGCGGCGGACTTTCGTTGCCGGGACGCTGCCCGGCAATCCGGGGGAGGTCTGGCTATTCACGGCTATTCTTGTCTGACCGGAGCGGGGGACCTGGCTGCCACCATGGCAGTGCTGGCAACAGGGGTATCTGTTGCCGGGATGGCCGGAACCGATGCCCTTTCCGCCGGCCTGCCGCTGCAGCTGATACGTCGGCTGAAGCGTTTACCGCGGATTTCTCTGGCCCTGGCGACTATGGCTCACAAGGATTCCGGTGATGAAGGCCAAAAACCCGGCTCTGTCTTTATGGGCACCGGCTGGGGAGCCCTGTCGGAAACCTACGATTTTCTCGCCCGTCTCACCGAGACCGGCGAACAATTTCCAAGCCCCACCGACTTTGTTGGTTCGGTGCACAATGGACCGGCCAGCCAGGTGGCGATTATGTTTGGGGCCACCGGGCCCAATATTACCACAAGCGGGGGCGATTATTCCTTTGAGCAGGCCCTGCTCGCCGCCGATCTGGCCTGTGACGACGACGTGCGGCCGGTACTCATCCTTGGCGCCGAGGAGGGCCATGCAACCTTTTCACCCCTCCTCGATGCCTCGATTACCCCGGGATCGACACTTACCGACGGTGGCGCGGCCTTTTGTGCCACAAGGAAATCAGATGGGGCAATATGCCGTATTACCGTTCCTTTTTATGGAAGCAGTCAATACCCGGAGGTCATTTCGGCGCTCATCGACAGTCTTGCCGCAAGCCAGCACCGGCAGAAACGCTATGCTCTGATTCTGGCTGGCATACCGGCGGCCATGCACGACCAGGGCGAGGGCCAGCTGGCACAGTTCCTGAGCCAGACCAAGATGCCGGTGCCGGTGGTTCGCTACCGGCAGTTTACCGGCGAGTTTGCCGCGGCTTCTGCTGTTGCCGCGGCCTTTGCCGTATCTTTTATAGAGGCGGGGATGGTCCCGGGAATCCTTGTCGGCGGTGAGGACCTGGCAATAGACACCTCAACCAGCAAGATCCTCATTCTCGGCCTGGGAGAAAACATCACCGCCATGGAGCTCGGCAGACCATGAGGGTACTACCGGAAACCGCCCATCTCATCATCACTTGATTATGACTGAATTCCCTCCCGCAACCTCTTTCCCTTTGCCCCAGCGTGCCGCGGCGCTCTTGCCCCACCGGCCGCCGATGCTCTTTGTCGATTCGCTGCTCGCCCGCGATGGCGACCGGTCAACAGTCCAGGCGGTGCTGCCTTCTGCCGGTATCTGCGTTGCGGAGGGCCGGCTTTTGCCGGAGTATTTCATCGAGTTGATCGCCCAGGCAGCGGCCCTGGGAAGCGGCTATGACGGTCTCTGTGCCGGCAGGGCGGCGCGTGACGGCATGTTGGTGGGCATTGACGGATTCTCCTTGCCCGGCCAGGCCGCATCAGGGAGAACTGTCCGGATTGAAACGGCAATCACCTTTAGATTTGGCGCAATTAAATTGATACATGGTGAGGTCTATGACGATCAGAAATTACTTGCGGCAGGCGATATCAAGGTGTGGGAGGATCCTGGTGACGATGCGGCGCGTTAATTCCCCATCATTTCTTTCTCGTCTTGCTGTAGCGATACTGTCGGGCTGGGTTTTGTTGCTGGTGGCTGGCGTCCCACCGGTATTTGCCGCGGAGGCCGAAGAACTCCAGAGTTTTCTAACTGAAATACAGGCGGCCTCCGATAAGGTCCGGTCTTTTTCCAGTGAATTTGTCCAGGAGAGAAGGCTCGCCCTCTTTGCCGAACCGGTGATCTTCCGCGGCTCCCTAGTCGTTGTCCGGCCTGACCGCTTGCGCTGGGAATTTATCTCGCCCGTGCCCTCCGTCCTTATCTTCCGTGGTGATCGGGGCATTCGCTGCAATGACAAGGCGCCGCCGGTCCATTTCGATCTCGGTGCCGACCCGATCATGCGCGCCGTTGCCGAACAGCTCTGGCTATGGCTGGGAGGGGATTATTCGCGTTTAAACGCCACTTACCAGATGGAAAAAGCCGGGCCCGTATCGCTGCGTATAAGCCCGAAGGACCAGGCAATGCTCGAATATATCACCAGTATCACCATCACCTTCAACAAAACCAGCAAACAACCTGAAAAGGTAGAGATCGTCGACCCAGGCGGCGACACGACCGTCATCAGCTTCCACTCCTACGTCCTCAACAGCAAGACCCCTGACGTTCTCTTTGCCCTCTGTGGTACCAATGAGTAGAAGGGCTGCGATTATCCGCTGGTTGTTCGTCCTTGGCGCCTTCGCCGTGGGCATGATCTTTTGTAACGATCTGCGGCTCGCCGATGATGCCATCGACCTGTTGCCGGGTGAGGCGGTGCGCGGCGACCTGAGGATGCTCAAGCGGATGGGCCTGGTGGATCGGCTGTTTATCACCGTCTCCATGAAAAATGAGGGGGGGATTCCTGTCACAGTCAGCAAGAAGGCCCTGCAGGCCAGTACCAAAAAGCTTGGCGACCTGCTGAATGACAGCGGTCAGTTTTCCTACGTGTTGGCCCGGCTGCCTGAAGGCTATGAATTTTCCCTCTTTGCCGGGCTACAGCCTTCCCTGCCGCTTCTTCTTGATGAAGGCGACATCGCCAATCTGGCTACCATGACCTCGCCGGAAGGCATTAAGGCCGGTCTGCAGAATTCCTTTGCGCTTCTAAACAGTCCGGCGGGCATTGCCATGAAGAAGCAGGTGCAGGTCGATCCTCTCGGTCTGATCACCCTGGCCTTGCAAAAGCTGAACCTCATGCGCTCTGAATACACGGTGCGTATTGATGAGGGCTTTTTCATGAGCAAAGATGGCAGAAGCTGCTTGTTGGTTGCCGAGAGCCGGAAGTCCCTCACCGATTCAGAACAGGCGGCGGCGGTAGAGAAGATCTTGCATGCCGCCTCCGGCCAGGCCCTTGATGCGGGAATCGAGGCGACGGTCATCGGCAGTCTGCCGCATACCCTCGCCAACAGCCGCTCCATCGAGAAAGACCTGCAGCTGTTGTTGCCGCTGGCCTCGGTGCTCATGCTGCTGTTGTTCGGGGTGGCCCTGCGCAATATCCGTTTTCTGGTGGTGGTCGGTGTGCCCTACCTGGCGGCGCCCCCGGCCATTGCTCTGACCAGCCTTTTCTACGACAAACTGAGCGGCCTTGCCCTCGGGTTCGGCATTGTTCTTTTAGGTATTACTGTCGATGTTGCCACCCATCTATATCTGGCCATGACCGGCGCCGAGGGGGGCAGTCCGCGTCAGGCGATGAAACAGGTGGCCAAGCCTTTGTTCTACGCCGTCCTGACCACAGCCGCCGTTTTTGTGGTTCTGCTCTTTTCGCAGGTGCCCTGCCACCGGCAGATGGCCTTGCTGGCGATCTTCGGGGTAACCCTTGCCTCTCTCTTTGCCTATCTGGTCATCCCGGCAATTGCCGCCACGCAAAAAAACAAACCGGTCCGGGTCAAGGAGAACCATTGGCTGCGGCTGCTGTCCCCGAGGCATCCCGGCCAGATTCTCGCAGTCTGGCTGGTCCTTGTGGCCTTTGGCCTGGTTACCTGGCCCCGGCTGCATTATAACGGCGATTTGCGTGGGCTGGACGTTCCCGATCAGCAGGTTATCGAGGGGGAGCGTCATTTCAACGCCACCTGGGGCGGGGGCGATGAGCAGGCCTTTGTCCTTGCCACCGGCAGCAGTCTTGATGAGGTCCTCGATAGAAATTATCTCGTCTATCGCTTTCTGCGGGAAAGCGGTGTGAAGAAGTTTCAATCCTTTGCTCCTCTATTGCCCGGTCCCAGCGCCCAGACCCGCAATCAGCAGGGCTGGCAGCAATTCTGGGAGGCGAACCGGGGAGATTTCGAGGAACGGTTCATAAAGGCGGCGGTCGCCCGTGGTTTTACCGAACAGGCCTTTCTGCCGTTTTTCCACTGGCTGGATACCCCGCCGCAGCCTCTGCTGCCGGAAAAATTCCTGGGTGGTCCTTTGCAGCCGCTGTTTTCTTCGATGCTCAAGGTGCCGGGGGAGGGGGTCAGTGAAAAGGATTCCTACATAGCCATGACCACGATCGCCATTGATGATGCACTTTTGCCTCAGCTTCTGCAGTTTGGCGAAAAGACCGAAGGGGTGCGGGTTCTCGCCAATAAAAAATGGCGGGCCGAGGTGGAGCACCTGCTCCGCTACGACGTCCAGACCCTGTCGCTTATCGCCGGTTTGCTTATCACCCTGATGGTCATCTATCAATTCCGCAACACCAGAGCGACGCTGGCGGTGCTGGCGCCGGTTATTTCGTCGCTTGCCGCCATGTCGATCTTCTGCTTTCTCACCGGTGGCCAATTGAACATGATGCACCTCATCATGGGGCTGATGGTGATCGGCGTCAGTGTAGATTATGGCATTTTTATTGTCTGCGCCAAGCTTTCCGGCCTGGAAAAGGTCTCGGAACGATCGGTGAGCCTGACCGCTGCCAGCTCCATGATCGGTTTTGGCGTCCTGGCCTTTGCCGGTCATCCCGCCCTATACGCCCTTGGAGTGACGGTGCTTATCGGTGTCGGTGTCGCCTGGCCGACTGCCCTTTGGGTCAGTCCGGCACTCCTCGTCTTTGGCAAGAAGGAGTGATCGATGAAGGTCCGGGTTTTCTTCCTGCAATGCTGCCTTGCTGTGCTGCTTTCCGCCTGCAGCCTGCCGTATGTTGTGCCGGGTCCTGATCCGGCGGGACCCGGCAAGGACGAAAAATCCGGCCGCTTGCTGAATATCCGTGTCCAGCGGTGGGATACCGAGCGCTTCTCCGGCCTTCTCGGCCTGCGCCAGAGGGAGGCGGATTTATATTATGTACTGCTTGATGCAACCGGGGTAAAGCTGCTCGAAGCCGAGGTTGCCCTTGACGGTAGTCATCAGCTCCTGCGAGTAACCGGGCCGATGAAAAACACCGAATTCGCGCCGTTTTTATCCGAGGCCCTGGCAAGAATCTACCTGCAGGAGCCGAGCCTTTTGCCCTGCGGCGGTGGATGGTGGCAGAGCCTCTGCCGGGAAGCGGTCGGGACCGGCGGCGGTTTCCGCAAATACGCCCAGATCGGCCCTCTGCCCTTTTGGCAGGTGACCATGAACGGCGAAGAGGCAACGGGCAGAGAGGCGCCGATAGTCTATAGGCAGCCGTGGCTGGGTGTGGCTGTCTTTCTTGAACCGGCAAAACAAGTACAGTGAGCAGTGTTATGGAGAACTCTTCCCTTTACGGCGCCATGCCGGAATGTTGTCTTTGCGTGCGGCTTGAGACCCTGGCCGAGCAGCATCTGCAGGTGGTTGCTGATTTTTGCTTTCCCCCCGGCTATGCCGGGTTCCAGGGGCACTTCCCCAATCAGCCGCTTCTACCGGCGATTGTCCAGATGGCCATGGTACGGTATCTTGCCGAACGCACCGTGCAGGCCAGCCTTATGCCTGGCGGCTACCGGAAGGTTAAATTTACCGGCAAGATTGTGCCCGGCGATACGGTCAGTGTTGTTGCCGATATGCAGAAAAACGACCAGGGATGGGCGGTGAAATTTAACCTGAAAAAAACCGATGGCCAGGCAGTTGCAGCTGGATTTGTTCAATTTCTTCAGTAAAAAGGGGTTCGCAAGCAAATGGTGTACTCTCCAAAATATTTCCCGGTCCGGGATGGTGATCCGGCCCCGCTGGTGGCTATGGCCAAGCGGCGGGTGCGCTTTGAAGAGGTCGATGTCCTCGGGATGGTCTGGCATGGTCATTATGCCAGCTTTTTCGAGGATGGGCGCATAGCCTTCGGCGACATCTACGGCCTGACCTACCAGACATACCGTGACAACAACGTGATGGCCCCGGTGGTGCAGATGCACCTTGATTATAAAATCCCCCTGCGCTTCGACGAAGAGATCACAATAGAAACGGCCCTGCACTGGGCGGAAACGGCCAGGATGAATTTTTCCTATCTCATTTACAATGGCCAGGGGCAATTGGCCACCAGTGCCTATACCGTACAACTCCTCACCGACCCGCAAGGGACGTTGCAGCTGTACACCCCTGACTGGCTGGTCGAATTCAAAGAAAGGTGGCGACAGGGAGCCTGGCCGAAACCGTGATCGGGATGCGGAGGGCGGGGGTAAGGCTCAGGACTCCATCTTGCCCGGCTATGACAATCAACTTTTAGAATTTTCTTTATGCAAACTCTGCGATCAACCATTCTCCTCGTCCATCCCCTTGGCTACAGCGCCAAAAACGCCGGCAGTGATATCTCGCGGGTGGCAAATATCATGCCGCCGCTCGGCCTGGCCTCCATCTCGGCCTATCTTACCAGCCACAGCCTTGCCAACGATATCATCGACTGCTACGCCCACCCTGATTCCGACGAGCGGATTCTTGCATATTTACGCCAGGAAAATCCGCCATTTATCGGTTTTTCCTGCACCACCTCAAGCTTCTTTGACGGGGAGCGTCTGGCGCGGCTGGCCAAGACCGTTCAGCCGGCAATCAAGGTGGTTTTTGGCGGGGTACACGTCTCAGCGCTCCGGGAACAGGTCCTCGACAACTACCCCCTTATCGACTACGTGGTGGTGGGCGAGGGCGAGGAAACCCTCCGGGAACTGCTGGCCACCGCTGAGGCGGAGCGGCAGGGGGTTGAAGGCGTGGTTCTGCGCGGCGAGGGCGGCAAGGCGGTGTTCACCGGGCGGCGGAAAAAACTCCTCGACCTCGACAGCCTGCCCTTTCCAGATTACCGCAAACTGGCGGGTTACCCGGAGGCCTACACCCTGCCGATCTTCAACTACCCCAAGGCGCCGAACGGCAGCTGCCTGTCCAGCCGCGGTTGCCCCTACGCCTGCAGCTACTGCGATCGTTCGGTCTTCGGCCGGTCGTTTCGCTACAATTCCGCCGACTATCTCTATCGCCACCTGTGTTTTTTAAAGGACACTTATGGCCTCCGCCATCTCAATTTCTACGATGACCAGTTTACCTTCAATCGCCAGCGGGTTGTCGACTTTTGCCGGATGGTTATTGAAAAGCCCCTCGGTATGACCTTCAACTGCGCCGCCAGGGCCGAGCATCTCGACTTTGAACTGCTGCAGCTGATGAAGGCGGCGGGCTGCTGGATGATCAGCCTGGGGATAGAGACTGGCGACGAGGTGCTGCTCTCGGCCCATCGCCAGAATGTCGATCTGCAGCTTATGCGCGACAAGATCGCCATGATCAAAAAGGCCGGAATTCGCGTCAAGGGTCTCCTCATGATGGGCCTGCCCGGCGAAACCGAGGCGAGCATCCAGAAGAGCCGGGAATACGTATTCTCCCTGCCCATCGATGACTTCAATCTCGCAAAGTTCACGCCTTTTCCTGGCTCACCGGTGTATCAGCAGATCAAGCAGGCGGGTGGGGCGATGGGCACCTTTCACGAAGACTGGGAGAAGATGGACTGTATGGCCTTTCAGTTCGTGCCGAGAGGGATGGAGCTTGCCAGGATGGAGGAGCTGTTTATCGACTTTCACCGCCGCCATTTCCAGCGGTCGCGGGTCATCTGGGGCTATGTGGCGATGCTCTGGCAGTCGCCGGACAGCTGGTTGCGCTTCCTTAGGAATCTGCCCTCCTTTCTCAGATTCATCTCCACCAATAAACGGATCGGTGGCAAAGAGGAGCAGTGAGCTGCTGCCGGTACGCAGTGTGGCGGCAAACCGTCACTTACGCTTCTCGACACCCACCCGTTGGTCCTTTACCGACCGAATGATGTACACCCCCTGACTGAGCAGCTGCGGGTTCCATTTGCACTTGAACTGAATGTCGCGGCCGATGGTAAGTTTGTTCGCGTCGCGTACGGAAAGATCAAAACCGACGCCATGCGGTGAGATGTCGAAAAGTTCCACCACCAGTTCCCGGCCGTCGGCGGTCTGCACAAGGACGGTACCGGATTGCTGTTCTCGTGGCGTAATCCGCCGGTTAAACATGCACCGGGTTGTTTCCCCACATTTACTGCAGCGCATTGACCGCATACGCACCCCCGGCCCGACGGCAATCATTCTCTTGGCTTGGCAGGCATGGCAGGTGAAGAGCGCTCTGCCGTTTTCCACTCGTAGGGTCTTGGTTCTGGCCATGGCTTGGTTCTCCTGGGGTTACCGGGACGCGAGGGTTTTGGTGATCTTGTCAACCGCCCTGCGGTTCAGGGTGCGTGCGCAGTAGGTACCGCCTTTGAGGGAATGTTCCCCGTCCTGCCACTCAGTGAGGAGGGCGCCGCGTTCGTCGAGGAGTTTGTAGCTGAGGTCAAGGGCCGAGACCGGAATGCCCATTCGTCCCCTGGGCAGGCTGGGGGTCGTGCCCGGATTGAAGAATTCGACATTGATGATGAAAAGCGGCCCCATGGCACTTGTATAATTTTTTATGTCGTCAAGAAGAACCGTCTCGATGCCGTTGCTGCGCATATGGTCGATGAGATCGCGATCCAGCCAGTTCATGACCCGCGTCAGCTCAATGCGGTCGTCCGGCGGGAGCTGTTGCCGTTCTTTATCGGCGACGGTGAGAACGGCAACGGCGTTGGGTTGAGCCGGTGCCTGTACTGCCTCTATTGGTGCCTCGTGCTTATTAGCGCAGCCACCGGCAGTTGAGAAAAATATAAAGAAAGACAACAAGATGACAAACCGTTTCATTCGGCGATCCTCTTTGCTTTAATGGGGTGAATTCATAGTTACCTTTACAGGTAACGCATATCTGGGTTTTTTTCAAGAAACCGGAATAGAGCGGGACAGGTTTTGCAGCGAAAGATGGCGCCGGCTACTGATCGGTGGTTTTACCGGCAGGCGGGGTGTTCATGGCAGCAAGAAGGATTACTTAAAAAACCGGTTCTCCACCCCCCGGGGTATTTATTTTGCGGAAGTATTTTCCCGGAAAAAACCGTGCCGCCTGAGAAAGTCGAGAGATCGACAAAGGGCCATGCTTGCGGTAGTCTGTGCCGTGCCACACAAGGTGTTGATATTGTGCAGTTCAACCTGTGAACCAGCATTGACGGTTGTGATGGAGGACGCCGGGGCGAGGGCCGCCGCCTTCCGGAAGTCATCGAAGGCTGCCTCGTAGTTGAAGAGTTTGCGGTAGGCCATGCCACGGTTAAATATGGCATCGGCAAAGTCCGGCTGGAGGCTAATCGCCCGGGTAAAGGAATCCACGGCCTTTTGAAAGTCTCCCCGGCGATAGTGCAGGTTTCCCAGATGGTTATGGGTGTCGGCATAGTCGGGCATTATTTTAAGCGCTTGGGCAAGGTCTTGTTCCGCCTCCTGGAGTTTTCCCAAACTCAAATAGGCGACCGCTCGGCTGTTGTAGGCCCTTGGGTTTTCGTCGTCCAGGGTGAGGGCCTGGGAAAGGTGGTCTATCGCCAGGGCAGGATTGGTGAATTGTCCATGGTTCCAGAGGGTAAGTGCCTTCTCCAGCCAATGGCTGGCGGTTAGGGCGGCGCTTAACTCTGTAAAATCGTTGTCAAAATCATTTGGTTTATGGGAGGGGGAGGTGGCTTGGACATTTGCCTTCTCCAACTCGCGGATTCTCGCCAGAAGCTCCTGTTCGCGGTCATGAATCTCATCGTATTTACTTAGCAGGGTGCGGTCCTTGAGGAGCTTATCCATTCGCTGGTGGAGGATGCCGGTGTCAATTTCTATTCGGGTTGCCAGGCGGATGCCAAAGGTCTGGTCATTGGCATAGTTTTCTTTGGCGACCACCTGGACATGCAGTACGCCACCGGCGAGCGCCGTCACCTCGTCTTTAACGAGGGTTGCGTTCTCCACCACGCTGAGACTTTCAAGATAGGTTCCGGCCAGTTCAAGAACCTCAAATTTTGACTTGGTCATGGCCGCCATATAGGCGTCGTCCGGCGACTGGCTACCGGAAAATGGCTGGTTGACCCAATGTTCGAAGACCTTCGTTTCGGCTTGACTATCGACCGCTATCAAGCAAATCAATAGCCAGGCGAAGAGGAGGTGGCCGGCGCTGGTCGTTTTCAGGCGGTGGCTGGTGTTGCCGCGCCTGCCGTACCGGCAGAAATGGAGGAAATTGACGAAATGAGGAAAGAAACTGCGCACAATGCGATCCCAGGCTGTTGAATGAATTGATACCTGCACCGGCAATAGACCCTTTAATCCTATAACTTTTGAGGGGAAAAATGCAAATCTGAAGTGAAGGGCAGGAGGGTGAAATGACAGTGTCGCTTCGCTTGCGGAAAAGACATGATGCGAGCGTTATCTGGTTAAAAGTTCTTTGCCTTGCCGGTAGTACCCGGCCATTTCCTCCTCGGGCACCATTTGGCCGCCCGTCCCCCAGACGATATGGCTGGCTGCGGCCATTTTTTCCTGCAGGCCCTTTTCCCGGAGATAGTCTCTCTCCTGAAGTATCGCTGGAGGGCCGAGCATCCCGGCCAGGGCGGATGGTTCCATGGAGATTGCCTCACTGTCGGCCAGGAGGGCGAGGAGGCGGAACAGCTCTCCATCATCGACGGTAAAGGCGCCGTCGACCAGCGGCGCGACGGTCTTGCCGATAAAGCCGGAGGGTCGGCTCACCGCCAGGCCATCGGCTGCGGTGATTCCATTCAGGCCGAAATCCTGAACCGAGACTGCGGCATGGAGACCGGTACAGAGGCCAAGGAGCATGCACGGCGCATGGGTCGGCTCGGCAAAGAAGCAGTGGACGTTTTCGCCGAAGAGGTGTTTCAGGCCAAAGGTGATCCCGCCAGGTGCGCCGCCGACGCCACAGGGCAGGTACACAAAGAGCGGGTGGTCGGCATCGACTGGGATGGCCAGTTCGGCCAGTTGCCGCTGCAATCGCCTTGCTGCCACCGCATAACCGAGGAAGAGGTCGACGGAATTCTCGTCGTCGACAAAATGGCAGCGCTGATCACCGGCCGCCTGCCTTCGTCCCTCTGCCACCGCCGAGCTGTAGTCACCCGGATGCTCAACCACCAAAACCCCGTGGCTGCGCAGCAGGTCTTTTTTCCATTGTCTTGCTTCAGCGGACATATGGACGGTGACCTGAAAGCCAAATCTGGCACCCATTATGCCGATCGACAGGCCGAGGTTGCCGGTTGAGCCGACGGCGATTCGGTAGTCGGCAAAGACCGCACGGGCGCGGTCGCCGCCGAGGACGGCATAATCGTCGCCACGTCGCACCAGTCCCTTTGCCAGGGCGACTTCCTCGGCGTATTTCAGCACCTCATAGATGCCGCCCCGGGCCTTCACCGAGCCGGAGATGGGTAGGAGATTGTCGCATTTTAAAAAGAGCCTGCCGGGGATCAGCAGCCCGCAGTGATCTTCAAGGGCCGCCCGCATCCTTGGAATGGGGAGGAGGGGTGATTCGATCAAGCCCCCCGCGGGCCGCGTTTCCGGAAAGGCAGCGGCGATGAAGGGCCGGAAGCGTTCAAGCCTGGCCTCCGCGGCATCGATATCTCTGCCTGTAAGACCGCTGACCGCCGACTTGCCGGCAGATCCTCCAGGATTCGGGTTGATCCAGGTCAGCGGTTTATAGGCCATCAGGTCAACAAGGAGGGGGAGACGTCGGCACCACTCGGCAAGGGTCGCCCCGCAGACCAATTCCAGCGGGGGGCAAGTGTTGTCCTGTAGCTGGAGATCGTCGGTTTTGCCGTTGTTCTTGGAGTTTTTTGAGTGAGTCATTTGTCAATTTTTTGCAGGTGGAATGGCAGCGGCGCCGTGGTATTTTTTGAGTCGCGCCTTTCTTTTTGTTCACAAACCGTCGATTCTTTCGTATAGCACATATTTTCACTGTCGAAAATCACTATCAAATTGGAACATTGCGTTATGACTGCGGTTGCTTCATCGCGCCCTATGGGGGCTTTCTTCGTTGTCTTCTCCGCCATTGGTTTTGGCGCCCTGGCCATCTTCGGCAAGGTAGCCTTTGCCTCCGGGGCCTCCACCGCCACGGTGCTCTTCGTTCGCTTTCTTGTCGCCGGCGGGCTGATGGTACTGCTGATGGCGGCCCTCCACCAGCCCTGGCCGCAGGGCCGGGACCTGATGGTTCTCATCGGTATGGGCGGGCTTGGTTATGCCGGGCAGGCCTTCTGCTTTTTTTCTGCCCTGCACCATGCCACCGCCGGGCTGACCGGACTGCTGCTCTACCTGTATCCGGCCCTGGTTATTATTGCCTCGGCGCTTCTTGGCAGGCGGAAGCTGACCATTATGAAGAGTTTTCTCGCCCTGCTGTCTCTTTTTGGCATCTTTCTCACCGTATCCGGTGGTTTGGCGGGAACGCCCGTCGGGATAGCCTTCGGCCTCGGTGCGGCACTGATTTACACCGTCTATATCCTGGTCGGCGAAGGGGTGGGCGAACGTACCGGGGCAATCAGTGCCGGCTGCGTTATCATGCTTTCCGCGGCAGGAGTCTTTGGTACCGCCATGCTCCTTGAGGGACCGCAGCCGCCGGGGAATATTGACGGCTGGCTGGCGCTCGGGGCAATCGCCGTTGTTTCGACCCTTATGCCTATTGTCTTTTTCTTTGCCGGGATGCGCCGCCTGGGGGCAAGTGATGCCTCAACGCTGTCGACCCTCGAACCGGTAATTACCCTTTTCCTTGCCTATTTCTTCTTGGGTGAAACCCTCGGGCTCATCCAGAGCCTCGGCGCTGCCCTGGTCATCGTCGCCGTTGTGGTGCTGACGAGGATTCACTGATTGCTGCCTGTATAGTTTTCTCCGCCATCTTGAAAATAATTCTCAAAAAATTTTTCTAATATTCGCGTCTGTGATATCCTTGCAGAGGAGCTTCCCCCTTGCCTTGACTCAAGAGGGCGGGAGTGTCGTGTCGCATAACCCGACCTTCGTTGAAAATGTCGATAAATTAAAAGGTTGCATGAAAAAATTAATGGGGATTACGGGTGGTTGAACGAGAAAGATAACAGTGGAGGAGAGGTATGTTTTCGTTGGTGGAAAAACTCAGTCCAAGAAAAGTTAAAACCAAACTGCTGTTGACACTCGGGATACTCATTTCCCTGACAGTTGTTGTGCCCTCGATCCTGGCATATCGTTCAGTCCTGGAGAATTCCATCCAGCTCTTGCAGGAGGAATTAAAGACCCAGGTCATTCAGGTCAACGACAAACTGACTCTGGAAAAACCGGAACAGATGCGCCTTCTTGCGCGGACCGTCGCCGGAATACCACTTATCCAAAACCTTTTGCTGGCAAAAGATCGGGCCGCGTTACTTGGACTCATGGAGCCACTCTACAAGGAATTGAAAAAGTCTGTCGATCTGAATATTTTTCACTTTCATCTGGCCCCGGCAATGTCGTTTCTCCGGTTGCAGCAACCGGAGAAATTCGGCGACGATCTGTCATCATTTCGAAAATTAGTGGTCATGGTCAATGACAACAAACAGGACGCCCAGGGTATCGAAACAGGCGTCGGCGGACTGGCAATCCGCGGCGTTGTGCCGGTCATGCATCAGGCTACACAACATGCCGGATCAGTGGAATTTGGTGCCCCCATCGATGATAAACTGCTGGCGCAGATAAAAACTGCTGTTCGTCAGGATATTTCCGTCATTATCCCTGAGGGAGAGGGCTTCAAGTATCAGGCAAAGACCCATGATTTGACCATTCCTAAAGAAAAATTCCCCTTTCTCAAGGAAGTTATGCAGGGCGATAAGCCGGTCGTGCAGCGGGTGGCAAATAATGACAAGGAGTTGATGACCGCCTATATGCCGCTCAAGGACTATTCCGGCAAACAGGTAGGGGTTCTGGCTATCCCCCGCGAGATCGGCATGCTTCTCGATACTGCCAGGAAGAAGGCGCTGCGGTCGGTGGCTATTGCCATTGTGGTCCTCTTTGGCCTTCTTGTTTTTGTCTATTTCCTGCTGGTTCGCAATATCGATCGCCCCATAAAGAAAATAACCCAGTTGCTTGAGGCGGCCAGTCGCGGTGATCTGACGCAAAAAGTCGATATGGGGGGTGTCGCCCAGGTCAATTGTTCGGAAAAGGCCCAGTGCAATAAACCGGATTGCTCCATGTTCGGCAAAGAGGGCTATTGCTGGGAGGAGGCCGGGTCGGCAGCCATGAACGTGCAGTGTCCGAAGATCATCAGTGGCCATTACACGTCCTGCAGTCAATGCAAGCAGGTCTTCAGATCTGTCGTGCGCGATGAATTTTCTGAGCTGAATGCCTATAATCATTCGTTTCTTGCCAATGTGCGCAGGTTGGTGGGGGACATTAACAGCAATAGTGCTAATATCAATAATTCCTCGCATCGCTTGGCGGAAGCCTCGGAAAAAATCGATGCCGGCGCTACCGATTCAGCGCGGCGGGCGCAATCGGTAGCTGCCGCAACCGAGGAGATGAGTGCCAATATGACCTCGGTGGCGGCGGCTACGGAGGAGGCAGCAGCCAATGTCAAGGTTATGGCCACCGCAACCGAGGAGATCGGTTTGAGCGTCGGCGAAATTCAGCTTTCGACGAGGAACGCAAAACAAATTACCGGCGATGCGGTTCTGCAGGCAGCTGATATTTCAGCAAAAGTCGATGCCCTTGGCAGTGCCGCCGAGGACATCGGCAAGGTGACGGAGACCATCGCCGACATTTCAGCGCAAACCAACCTGCTTGCTCTCAATGCCACTATTGAAGCGGCGCGGGCGGGAGAGGCGGGCAAGGGCTTTGCCGTGGTCGCCAATGAAATCAAGACCCTGGCCAAGCAGACTGCCGAAGCGACCGGTGAGATTAAGATGCGAATCGACGGCATTCAGAATTCCGCCGGGATAACGGTTGCCGGTATCAAAAAGATTTCCGAGATAATACGGGAGATCGACGAAATTGTGTCGCGGATTGCCGGTTCCATTGAACAGCAGAGCGCAACCATGACTGAGCTGACCGCCAATATAGTTCAGGCAGGCGAGGGGATAGACGAGGTTTCCTCCAATGTTGCCGAGACTTCTGCGGTATCACAGGAGGTGGCGGCGGATATCGCCGAGGTCAATCATGCGGTGAACGAGATTTCTGCGGGCACCGGTCTCGTGCGCCAAAATGCCGAGGAACTGCGAGTACTTTCTCAGTCTTTGCGAGGCCTTATAGAAAAATTTAAGGTGTAGCCGCTACATGATGGGCTGTGTCGCAAACATTGCCGGCTGAAAGCACCCGGAAATGCCTGGAATCATGGTTGCGGGCATTTCCGGATTATTGCTGCTCAGGGTGCATGCTTTATGCAATTCCGAATATTTCCCAAAGCCAGCAACTACTTCAGACAGCCTTTGCAGATCAGCTGATTGTTGACTTTTTCCAGCTTGCTCTCCATGACCATCTCGCCGCAGCGCGCACAAGGGAGGGTCGTGGCTCTCGTGGCCTGTGGCGGAAATTGCAGAGCGATTCTTTGCATGTCAAAAAATGCTGCAGGGCCATGGCTGAACATCTCCTCGCCCCTTGCCTCAAACATCTTCTGATATCTCTGGATTTCTTCCGGCGCAGCCTTGCCGGATCGTATCATCTCGGCAAGTTGCCGCTCTTCTTCCGGGCTGTCAAATATGCCAGGTTTCAGCACAAGGCGAATGGCCTCGCCTGATAGCCTATTGGCAAAGGTGAAGGCCATTTTACCATGGTCCTTGAAGAAGAAATTGCCTTTGCCGAAGGTGCAGCCGGTAAGGACCTGGATGGCGTCGCAGCAGCAGGCATCGTTTTCGACGATGGTAATCAGCTCTTCGTCGACCGACCGGTGTATTGCCAATTGCTGCAAGGCCAGTTTGGCGGCTAAGTAGCCGATGGTCACTCCCATGCAGGTGTGGCCATGAAAATGGACGCAGTCCTGAAAATCCTTCTCGGCTCGAATTGACTCGGGGATATACATTGTCATTGTCTTTTCTCTCTTTGTAGATATTTCAATTCAGGCTCATCGCTTTTTCCGGGCAGATCTCCTGGCAGCAGAAACAAGCAATGCATGTGTCGGCATCGACAATGGGAATGGGCGTCGAATCCATAGCCAGCGCCGAAACCGGACAGTGTTCCACGCAGGCGCCACAGGCGGTGCACAGCTGCGGGTCAGCCTTCGGTTTGACATAGGCCTTGGTGTTTAAGAAATTCTGGACCGTGCTGTTGCCGGCAATGGCCTCGCCGCCCAACGGCGGCAGCTTGAAATCAGGGAGAACGGTCATTTTCCCATCTATATCAATCATCTGAGCATCAAAGTCGCCAAGTCCAAGGGCCTTGGCCTTTTGCAGGAAGCGCAGACGGCCAGGGTCCACACCCATCATCCTGGCAACCACCGCATCAAGGGCAACCGCATTATCCGCCGCGAGAATCAGGCCGATCTCCCGCAGCTCAGGAGAAGCCGGGCCGTTTCCTTCCATACCCACGACGGCATCCATGATAAAAAGGTCGGGAACCCGCAACCGGAAGACATCAACGATTACCTCATGAAAGCGCTCCGGTGACCCGGCAATCTGGTGTAATCGCGCTTTCTGGGCTCCGGGCAGGATGCCGTAGCTGTTTTTTATGGCCCCGGTCATGACCGTCAGGCCATGGGTTTTAAACTTGGGTAGGCTGATGAAAATATCCGCGTCCATGATGGCTTGCGATACCCCGACCTCAGCCATGTAATCAGGGTTAAAGCGGAGGTTTTGCATCGAATCGCCGAGATTGCGGTAATAGCCCTTTGCCGCCGCCATCAGGCCGGTTTTTGCAAAGCTGTTCTCATTGTCACCGTAGTTAAACAAGCCGGGATTGTCGCCAACGATAATCGCAAGCGGCGACATGCTCTCAACTTTTTCAATAACCGCCCGCAGCAGGGCAGGGTTGGTGACGATGTGCTCCGCCGCTTCAGATGCTCTAAGCACATTGGGTTTGATGATGACCTTTTTCCCGGCGATGTCCTGAGGGAATAATTCAAAAGCCCGATTCACAGCTTCTTGGCAGTTCTCGTAGGTTGCCGGATGGATCATGACGCGGTGCATATAATCTCCTTCTCTGCAAAAAGCGTTAGGATTGCTGACTTTGAGTGTCTATGAAGAGCTAAATGATGAGGGAATCTTAATAATACCATTTGTTAAAAAACGCAGAATAAAAAATAACCACAGGGGTGGCAATCAAACTTGATATGTGGATGTTTTCGGTGCTTTGGACGCCGCTATGCCGTGCCTGACTACAGTATTCCAACTCCCTCTGATCTCATGGAAAATTTGTCGGAGAAATTTGCTATCAAAAATAACAAGCGATATACTTCTTCGAAGTGATCAACAGTTTAAATAAACCAAAAGTTAACGAAGGAGAAACGGCATGTCATGGAAAAATATTTCCATAGGCGGCAAACTGGCAATCGGCTTCGGTCTAATGTTGCTGTTTCTGTCAATTATCAGCATCTGCAGTTGGTATGGTTTTCAGTCCGTCAATGAGCGGGTTGGCGAGAGTTTGTATCTATCCGGCGTTAAAGAATTAGCTTTACAAAAGGAAATCGACCATTTGCAATGGCGTGATACAATCTCTGAGATCTTTACTAACACTCAGAAAAATTCCCTTGATGTTCAGGTCGATGATCATAAATGCAAATTGGGGCTCTGGCTGTATAGCGAGGAGCGCAAAGATGCGGAAAAAAGGATGTCTGGACTTGCCGGACTGTTACGACAGCTGGAACAGCCGCATAAGGAAATGCACGATTCGGCAAGAGCATTGCAAGAAGCGATCGTCAAGGGTGGGGGCAACAGAGAGGTATTTCTTCCCGAGTTCAGCAAAATTTTTCAAGAGAAAACCCAACCGAATCTCGGCCTTGTTCGCGACCAGTTGCATGCCGTTATTGCCGAGATCGACAAGCAACTCGGTGTCAGTAAGGAAGAATTACAGGCCAAAATTGTTTTCCAGAAGATGTTTATTCTCTTCGTCTCACTTGGGGCTCTGGTATTAGGGATTGTACTGAGTGTTGTTATCGGTCACGGTATTACCGGTGTTTTGAAAAAGGCGGTACTCTTTGCTGGAAATATAGCCAAAGGTGATCTGACTGAAAAATTCGAGGTTGAGCGCCGGGATGAATTGGGGGTTCTGGCAGTTGCTCTCAGCACAATATCACAGAATCTCAGTAAGATGATCGGCACTATGAGTGGCGAGGTGGTTGGGTTGGCCTCTGCCTCGAATGAGTTGACGAGCCTTTCCCACCGGATGTGCAAGGGCGCGACGATGGTGTCCGAGATGTCTACCAGTGTCGCGGCAGCAACGGAGGAGATGAGTTCCAACATGAATTCGCTGGCGGCAGCAAGCGAGGAGGCTGCAACCAACGTCAACATTGTCGCCTCGGCTGCTGAAGAAGTATCTTCATCAATTGCCGAAGTAGCCGGGAAAACCAGAGAGGCCCGGGGCATTACCGCCGATGCAGTGGCACTGGCCAAAAGTTCATCGGGAAAAGTCGATGCCCTTGGCCTTGCAGCCAATGAGATAAGCAAGGTAACCCAGGCCATCACTGAGATCTCCGATCAGACCAACCTGCTCGCCCTGAATGCCACCATCGAGGCAGCCCGGGCCGGGGAGGCCGGCAAAGGCTTTGCCGTTGTCGCCCACGAAATCAAGGAACTGGCAAAACAGACCGCCGCGGCTACCAGCGAGATCAGGGCCAGTATCGAATCAATTCAAAGCTCTACGTCGGAAACGGTCACCGAGATCCGCCAGATTGCCGAGGTCATTAACAAGGTTGATGACATAGTGGCGGATATTGCCACCTCGGTAGAAGAACAGAGCGCCACCACCACTGAGATCTCAACAAATGTCCAACAGGCGGCAATGGGAATCAACGAGGTCAACGGTAATGTCGCCCAAAGCTCAACGGTGTCCTCCTCGGTTGCGGCAGATATCGCCAAGGTCAGCCAGACGGCATTCGAACTTGCCGGCAATGGCAGTGATGTGGAAATCAGCGCCCGGGATATCGAAAAGATCGCCGATTATCTGAAAACCCTTTCCGGTCAGTTCAAAATCAACAGCAAAGATTTGGCGGGCGTCAAGGAACAGGCAACATCAACGGAGGTAGTTCCCGACCTGATGCGCTGGGATAGCAGTCTGCAGCTGGGGATAGGTCAGATCGACGATCAGCATAAACAGCTGGTCGCGATGATCAACGATCTCCACCGAGCCATGAAGCGGCGCCAGACTCTAGAAATAATGGGTGGCATTCTTGAACGATTGGTAAATTATACGGTCTATCATTTTGGAAACGAAGAAAAGCTTTTTCAGAAACATGGCTACCCCGAATATGAACAGCACAAAAAGATCCATGAAACCCTGGTCGGTAAGGTCATTGAATTCAAATCGAAAATAGATCGGGGCGACTCGACCATCTCCATGGAACTTATGGATTTCCTCAAAGATTGGCTGGTCAATCACATCAAAGGGACGGATAAGAAATATGTGCCTTTCTTGCAGGAGAAAGGGGTGAAGTAAAAGACCTGGTAAGACCCAGAGTCGGCAAAGATGAAAGGGCCAAAGGGGACAGAGCAAAAAAAAATTTTCAAATTTAAATTGCTCTTGCCCCCAAGCCATCTTGCCCTCAAAAATTCTCCAGGCGAATCACGCGACAGTATTTCTCTCTTTCTCTTAGTAAATCTCAGAACATCCATCTATACCGACCAGGAGCGGCGGTTCTTCATCGATTTCACAATAGCTGTAGGGGTCGTTTACTTCAGTGATTGCATTATCATGTATTGCTGTCTGTTCCACGAACCAAAAGATATTCCAGCCTACGTTGGCCAGATTGCCCCAGACGGTAAGCAACTGGCCAGGGTTCAGGGTTGCTGCATCCACATGTTCCTCTTCCAGCTCGTCCTCTTTTGCTGCCTTACCGATATGGCCACCGATAATGGCGCCGAGAACGGCACAAACAATTGCAACGATTATGGCAAGGAGAATGGCAAGCAGGCACAGAATTATTGTCGCACATCCGATGGCGGCGGCGATTGCCACACCTGCGGCAACTCCGGCTATAGTGCCGAAGCCGAGTCCGATAAACCCACCATTGTGCGCCGAACAAACACGCGGATCGTAGTAATAGCACTGGATGACCTCAGAGTTTCGCTCGCCGGCATCGCCGGTACACAGAACGCCGTTTTCGGCTCCTTCTTCCAAACGGTCCCAGAAGTACGAAGTCACTAGGAGAAAAACGCAGCTATGCCAGGCAAGAAAAGGGAAGATGCCATCGCCTCTCTCGGAAAAACTCCGATGAATGTTAATTATCACTCCCGCGGCACAACTCGATGTTCCCGGCATTGGGCTGCATTTCACTCGAGCTTCGTCGTTAAGCAGGATGGCAATGTAAATAAATACCGTCAGGCCAGCCGCTACCAGGCTTAAAAATGCTCCGACGAAACCAATGCCGGCGATACCGCTCAAAATTATACCGACTGCAAGGCCAACCAATACAGCTTCGACAAATGCGACTGATACTGCTCCATATGTACTAAGACCGCCTTCTTCTATTGCGCCACTGCATCTCGGAACTCTATCTATACAGACCATATTTTCACCCCCTTACTCTTTCGAGTATCGTACAAAGCACGTATCCGAAGAACAACCCGACCAAGACGCCAATAATGATGCCAAGATGGTATGCACCTGACAGATGGGCGATGAGTACGGTGAAAAGGCAGATGACCAGGGAGCGCATCAGCATTCCCAGGACAACTGATTGAAATTGCAACCGTAGAAAAATCGTGGCGATACCGACCATCATCATCCAGCAGAACAGGGCAAGGATCACAAAGATCCAGAAGACCTCGGGTGGTGTCGGTGTCAAATGAGGTGACCTGACAGACAGGAGGGTAAGGAGGCCTCCAGCCATTATGCCGATCATCAAGCCGACATTGCCACACGGCCCGAGCTTGTCGAACCAAGCAACCAACCGTGCGTTTAACCCCCGACGTTTAAAGGCAAGCTGTCTCATGAGTCAATCCTCGCAATTATGGTTGCACCCCCCAGGAGGCTGCCACCGTTGTAGGTAGCGATCACCGTGACGGGCAGTTTGCCGGGTGTGTCATCTGATTCATGGATTTCGTCAGGGACAGTGACATCCAACCGGACAATCTTTTCTTCCAGGGGACCAAATACATAGTGGTCCCAGCTGATAGTTGCAGTTAATGGGCCGGGTTTGACCTGCAGGTCTATGCGTCTTGTGGCGCTGGGGTGTGGATTGCGGATGGGGATGTCCACAGAAAAATGCCGCCCGGCAAGGCTGGTCTGGCGGCCATCAATACACTGAAAGCCCGTGTTGTTGATGGGTTCGGTGTCGTAGGGGTGTTCGGTCTTTACCATAACGCTGAGCCGTTGCGGGGAATCAGCGCTTCGCAGGGTTTCATCCAATGGAAAGAGGAGATCAACCGCATTGCCGGCCCAAACGGTTGTCTTTTGAGAAGCATAAAGACGAACCGGCATTCCAATTCCAAATGTTCCAATGTAGAGGTTGATCAATGCGTTGCCGGCGTTGGCTTTCGCTGAACGATTGGTAATCCGCACCCCGATTGACTCCATCAGCCTAAATGGTCCCCAGTCATTGGTGGTGATGTCCGGGCTGTTCCATGTCGGCTCGCGGCCAAGGGCTACCTCTTCGGTTTGACTGTATACAGCAAGATCCGGACGATACACAGGGGTGTTGGTAATCCTCAGGCAACAATCTCCAGGATGCCTTCTGGGGCGGCCTGAACAATTGCAAAAAACGTCGTACCACTTTTGCGTTTGTTTCATCAGAAACCTCCTCCGTTCTTAAAATTTTGTTATTTTGCACCTCATTCTCGATATGAAACGGCTAAGCATCCCTGCCACGGCGTGGTCTGAGGTCTGCGTCCCAAAATAGTTGAATTCTTGTGGTGGAACGCAAAGGAAGACCTGTCACTACCGGTGAGCATCGCCTAAAGCTTCTGGTTCCGGGTAGTTATGGAATGCTATTTGACAATATAAGCCAAGTCTGGATACAGATCGGGGTTCACTGAGCTGCCTTCCAAGAGAATACCTTTAGCTAATAAATCCCCTCTGTGCTCACTTGCATCCTTGAAGATATCGGGATAGTTACATTGGAAAACATTCCTTTCTTCAACGACTTCATTGTCTTTTCTCCAAAGCTTTCTAGCTGTTTCGAGAATTTCTCCTTTTTGATAGACAATGATTCGTTCGGCTGGTTCGTGCATATCGCCAATACCGTCAAATATGCGCGGCGAGGGATCAAAGGTATAGGCCTTTATTCCATGGTGAACAGAGACACTTAAGGCCAAGCCACCTCCCAGGGAATGGCCGGTGGCAATAACATTTTTATGATTGTTTTCTAGTAAATATCTTCCCACAGCTTTTCTAGCCTGGCGGTATTGGAAATTAAACGGCGGGACTGAAAAATTTGCCCAGAGGTAATCGTTTTTATCGTCGGTGCCCCGAAAGGCAAAGACCACTTTATTGGTTCCGGTCTTCTCGTAGATATTGTATGCCAGGCCTGAGAAGCTATGGGTTTTGGTTGGCTGATCAGTTGGTTCTCCATCCAAATCAACATGTTCCCAGCCGAGTTTCTTCAAATCAAAGCGTAGCCGGCCGGGCTTTTTTGCATATGCATTGGCGGACATCATTGCATAAATGGCAAGTTCGCCGGCAATTTTTGGTGTCATTGTTTGTATATCGTTGCCCATTGATAGCTCCTCCCTGTTTATGATTATGTGCCAAAGTGAAAATCACCGGTTTTCTTGGTGCAGACTATTGCCGGATATGACCAGACTGTCTTGTTATTCCAGGTTGTTAGCTCGATATCAGTTTCAGCCTGGCTGTTCCAATGGTATTGTATTGATCGGGATCGTTTTTTGATTTTTCAAGTAAACGCAGAATCATCACATCGCCCGCATGGGCCGCTCGCCAACTCTTGCTCGCTTGCTTGGCGACATGTGAACGGCCGGCATGTTTAAGTGGAAGAAGATCGAAGCATCTTATGGCATCGATTACATAGCCAATCTTAGTCCAAAATGTCCCCCTGCATACATTATCCAAATCTTTGACCGCAGCAGAATTATCTCCCGCCACTGCGAGATTGAGCAGCTTTACCTTTGATGCAGAAGGATTGCTTGATTTCTTAAGTTGTTTCGAAACATTGTCTATAATTTGTGTGAGTAATTTGCCGCGAAGTCCAAAATTATGACGTTCCTTCTCCGAACTTAGATTTCCGATATTATCCTCTACGTAATCAAGGTCACGAATACTGGTTGAATGAATAACTTCCTCACATTGACAATTTTTTCGTAAAACACTCAGTGTTAGCATAAGAGCATTATTGCCCAAGTCCTTTATTTTCCCTAATGTTATGGAAACTCCTCGGCTGGTTACGACATTATTCCCAACACTCGATGCACTCCAGTTCTTCTCACATGGATCACTAAGAACCTGCAAGTCTTTGCCTTCGATCATTCCATAAATTATTACCACAATATCATCTAGTTGTTTCCCTTCATAGTTAATCAGAGGTTCCGGGAACATAATGGCCCACTCGGCTTCGCCGTCATACCCATCCTCTTGGCTGGGCACTGTAAGCTCAGCCTTGGCGACATGTTCATCGATTAGCCCTTCATAATCTTTAAAAAGATGTTCGGTGTCTTCGAAAGTAACTTGAGATCCATCGCACATCCACGCAGGAAGAGTGTTTGCTCCGGGTGACCGAACGACAGGATTCGTTGAAGCGCAACCAGCTACAAAAATCACCGCAAAGATGCCAGCCAATATTCTGTAAATAGCCTTCATTTATTCCCTCCCGTAATTTAGATATGATTCCGGTTGATTGATATCACCGCGAAAATCAACTGGCCGGTATTGCGTTACTTCTTAATACTCACGTTGCCTCCTCCAACGAACGAGCTACGGCCTAGGCTTAAGAAAGAGATGTTGAGAAAGATGGATGATAAAAGACGAGAACCTTTTAAAGAGACAGAAAAATCAACCCTCTCGTTAAAGGCGTATGACCACTTGAAAAAACGTATAAAGATGGATTCGAGCGAGTGCGGTCCACGCACATCGCCTGAGATGCGGGCAGCAGAGGTGAGGCTATTGACAGCGTTGAAGGTGTGAGTGCCCATTCCATTCCCCCCCCCGAGATAGGATGAACAATGTCTGCGTACCATGAAGCTCACAATCTGTCAATTGGTATAAATGCTTATATTTCCGTTATTAATATGTGTTTTATGAGCTTCTGATGCTGGTGGAAGTTCTTGAAAATTATATGTGTTTTGCGCATCTCGCCTGTGCAATGACTCCTGTTTGATAGAGCTAATCGAACTGTGTTACAAAAATCATTAAACAACGTATTTCCAAAATATTTCTTCAAAAACCTGAGCATTCATGATGTAGAGACGCATGTTAGAATTTTGTTTGGGAACTATTCCCCGTCGCTCCTGTAGGATAGGCGCCATACAGGTGGGTGAATGTCCAAACTCTGAGTTTGCGGAAGCAGAGGTAACGCCGGTTAAACCATTAAGAGCTGATTTTTGCAGGAAACCTTCGAGTCCGGCGAACTTTTTGTCATAACTCCTCGAAAGATCTTTTCATCAATTTCATCTTCGTGACCAACCACTCTGGCACAGTTTCGGGCTGGCTATAATCACTCTCCGTCTCGAACGGATGTCAGGCTTGATCCAGATATTCTTTAATGCGTAAATCATTTATGATCTGCAAAATGTGCTTTTACCTGGTTCTCATAATTGTGATATCGAGACAGCCGGAATTATTCCCATACATCATTTGAACATCATTCGCGTAACAGTATAATGTGCCGGTCTTATTGTAAAATAATTGGGATTGACTGCATTTATTTGCTTTATCTACATCTAGGGAGGCATTATTAGAAACTCTAGGTGGATTGTCGAAACATGTCGGATCTTCGAATACCTGGAAATCTTCTTGGAAATCAATAGTACAGATCAGTGCAAACCAAGGGGAATTAATCTTCCGACGAAATGGAATGAAAGGTAATAGATTGACCTTAGTATAACCAGCGGCACTACTGATTATGCTAGCATCCCACCAATATGCAGCTTTTTCTACTGAAAATTGGAATTCTTGCTCACAATACAAGCTGCTTTCATTTTCTTTTCCACATCCAATTATTACTCCCGAATAGTTCCATATTCTATCTGAACAAACACTAAAAGTTTCAGGCTCCCCAGTATTTAATCGTTTTCCAAGTCTATTTACAATGGAGGGTCTGAGAGAGCACGAAGACAATGTGACTATAATTGCCAATAAACAATAACATATCAGTAGTCTATACATATCAAGTCCAATAATTCTAAGAGTAATGGTAATAAACGTGTAGTCGTAAGACTTTGGGAAGCTATTTTTTTATAGGTTCAAGTACTTTAGCTTTCTCCCCAGCGATTTTTTGGTGGGCAGGTTCAACCTGGTAATATTGTTGAACAGGGTGTTGTAAGTTGCTTGGAGAATACTTGCAGCCAATTTCTCTGTTCTTGTTTGCTTTAAATAATTTGTCGAGTCCTATTCGTAACACAACACTTTCGTGCACTACGTCACATCTCGACGGCTTTCTTCTAAAAGTTCCCATGTTTTTATAGAGCAAAGATGATTCAAAATATTCGTCGTGTAAAATTCCATCAACACACTCTGGAAATTGTCCATCAATACGGAAGAGGTTTTCTTCGCGCAATTGCTCTATCATCCAGTTGAGTGGTATTGCTTCTAATCCATTATAGTAGTTTTCTGAATTATTGGAGATCGTATCGCATCCAATAGTTTTCGAGTATCCGCCACCGATATTACCATGTACACCAGGGAACCAAACTTCACGCAATTTCTGGCCTGGTTTCAACTTCACGTCGTCAAATCGTAGTAATCGAAACTTATCTCGCTGTTCATCTAATGAGAGTGCATGAAATCCATTGCTTGCATATAAGTCAAGACGATGATTATCTGGTTCATCATTTGTCCCTAATCCTAACGCTGGTACAGTATCGAAAACTCCTATTGCTTTAACAACGGCACGTTCAAACACTAAATCCGGAAAATTTTCCTTTTTATATTTTTCTATCCGTATTCTTACTTTGTCATCAAAATTGTCGGTCCCATCATTTTTTACACGGTATTCGTCAAATATGTCTTTTATTACATAATGAACAGTAGAAACTCCAAACCAGTCTGGCAAATTATCCGTCCAAACCTCCTTGATTGAGTTTTTGTTCAGTATTCCAGCAAATTCTATGAATCCATTTAGAGACCTGGCAGTAAAAGCACCTCTACTAAAACCAAATATGTATATCTCATCGCCAGGGTCATATGTATTTACCAAAAATCGATATGCTTGTCTTATATTGAGACTTGCCCCTTCTCCTGTTGCACCTCCTAATACGCTGTCAAAAAACTTAGCTCCAACTCCCTTATCATAATAGGGAATTATGGGTTTTCCTGTACAGGATTGAGCAAGTGCTAACCTATAGAGCACACGAATATTGCTTGAATCTGTCTTATCGTTGCCTGTACCATCCATAAATACCAAAAGTTTCCTATTTTTAACACCCCGGTACCGTTCGTTAATCTCAGACCATATTTCTTGGTTCTCTTGATAACTATCTCCAATCTTGTCATATGATAATTCGGTATATTCTTTCTTACAAGATGATGTGTCAGTGTCTCTAAATACGATTGGCTGTTTTCCACCACAACCACTCGTAGATATTAAAGTTATAATCGCGAGTATCAAAGTTAACCATTTCATCAGATCGCCTCCAGAATTAAATTTTAGAAACCTTAAAACTAGGTTTCATAATATTATTATTTCCGAGAGATAATGGTCTCAACCATTGTATTCAACGCTTTCAATTTGAAGATATTTTCTAGTATCTAAATATCTCTTCTAAAACTATCATGCTTGATTTGAGCTAATTTATCATACTCTCATTGACTATTCCAGTGAGCGAAGAATGGCCAATATAGGTGATTTAGGTTGAGTGTATGATAAAAGGCGTGAAAGTTTAAACAAGGCAAGAAAATCTACCCTCTTATGAAAAGCGTATGAAAAAATAAAAAATCTTGTCAAGATGGAGTCGAGCGAGTGCCGGCCACTCACATCGCGTGAGATGTGGGTTGCAGAAGTGAAGCTATTGACAGCTTTGAAGGTGTAGGTGCCCATTCCATTCCCCCTCCGAGATAGGATGAACAATGTCTGTGTACCATGAACCTCACAATCATTCAATTAGTATAAATACCTATATTTCCGTTCTTAATTGATTTCTACAGGCTTGCGTTGCAGTTGGAAGTTCTTGGAAACTATGTGTTTTGCACCTCCTGCCTTTTTAATGCCATTTGTTCGATCGAACAAATGGAACAGTGTTTCAAGATTTCTCAAAACAATGGACTTGCAAGATGTTTCTACAAAAATCTGAGTTTTCAGGAACCAGAGGCTCGTGTTGGAGCTTTCTTCAGTGAAGTATGTTCGCGACGCTATAGTTAGGCCCGGATCAGGCGGGCCAGTGCCCAAACAGTTTTACCACCTTCCAGGGTCTCAGCTTCCATGCCAGCCACACGCAGCCACTCGCGAATCCTTTCAAGCTCGACATCCTGGTATTTTCCGCGCATTGATATCTCGATGATGCTTTCCTTGCCGACTGTCCAGCGTTCGATCACCACACCTTCAGGTATCTCCCATTTTATAGAGGCAATGGGGCCCAAAACGCTGATCGTGTCCCATGGTAATAGGGGCCATGCCGATTCAACCAATAACTGCTGGTGCTTGTTAAAAATCTTCTGAACCGATTTTTCTTTTGCCACTACTGCTCGAAAGAGTTTCTCGTCAAGATCCTTTTCGGTGACCGACCACGCCGGCACACTCTCGGTCAGGCTGGCATCAATCTCCGCCTTGAATCCTGGTAGTTGCTCCCACGCATTACGCACGGTAACGAACGGTGGAACCCAACGACGCCATTTGGCGGTCGAATCAGCCTTCTTTTTTCGGTCTACGCGGACACGTAGGACTATTTCCTGTTGTTTCAGTGATAATGTCGGTGTCTCGAAAAACCAGACTTCTCTTTTCTTGTCATCGACGTTCGATGGAATGTGATCTTTAATCTTTGCCCAATGTTCGTCAGCAATCACTACCTTCACTTCAATGTCCAAAGTTTCACCCCCAGGTTGATGCGCTGTGTTGGTATATGTTCATAATTCAGTATGGTTCAGGCAAGATCAGGCTAAGAACGCAACTCCTTGAGTTGTCGCCAAACTCGCAAAGCACCAATAGGATTAATTGGTCTAGCTATTTTCCGTGCTCTAGCGGCAGGCAATTAATAATGTTTTCAGACAAATGGTTTTCCTCATAATTCTTGTGTTGGAGTTGTTGGGTGTGTCTTAATTATAGAATACCAATAAGTTAGACCTTCCATCGGTACCGGCCCCAGTACTGCTAGTATTGGATTGAGCCCTGTACTGAAGCCAAAATTTAATTTCACTCTGACCCTTTTTGCCCGGCTTGAAACGACTTGTTAGGGGTTATATTAAGTATTTCTCCGTGCGCCAGTCTCACAGCCTTGTTAAATTCAAACTGAACTTTTCTTATATTTTCCAAATTTCCATATTTTTGAGAGATAAGATTTCCTATCAATGTATAAAGTTCTTTACCCTTTTCTAAAACAGTAGGCCCGTGCTTGTGTGTAAATTGAATATAAATTTGATATTCCCAATCTAAATACTGCAACTTCCTCATACTGTGCTGAAGATTATTCAAATTTTCTTTTGACTCATCTTCCCATCCAGATTTTTTTCATCTTCAATTTGCTTAAGTTGAAGCAAGCCAGTAACAATATCAGTAACGCTTTCGTTGTAGCCATGACAAGCAGCAAGAAATTTTTCAGCCCACCAATTCTGCCATTCCTTTTCTCTCAATAGTAGGGCCTTAGTGGTCTCTAATCTTCTATTAATGACAATCCCCAGAATAAGAATTATCAAAGGCGTCAAAAAAGAGGCAACAAGCTTTAATATCTCCATTTTGTATCCTCGGGTAGTTTTTGTATGGCCCTAACAAGTTAATTTAGGGACGGCATCACTATGCTCAGGGAGCAGGTCAGCTTTATTTGTTGTATTCTCCAAGCCTATCCCAATTCTTCATGTGCCTGTCAAGTGTTATTTTGCTAAAGCGTTATGGTGGCGTGCAATTGATGCTTTCTTTCGCAGGGCGATTAGCCTTTAAAGCTTTTTGTTGAGACCCACAATTGTAAGGATATTCACACTAACAATAATGTTAGGATGAGCAAGGGGGGACATCTCTTTACCGAGAGGTAGAGAAAGTTCTGTCAACCAGTGGATAGGACCCGGGGTGTTTCTCATGTCATGGAGAATTGCCATTGATGGAGAACTGCTGCTCTATTGTTTTCCCTTCGATGAAATCGAAGGGAAGCAGGGGCACCAGGTTTGACATATGGGTCTTGAATCTAGTAATACTATTCAAAGGTTATGAAAATCATCCGATATGATATCGGATACATCCGCCGGTAAAAGACCCTAAAAGAATTGGTGTTTTTTGGTTATCAACCTCGCAGCAATAGCGACACTTATACATTCACGGTTTAATCCGGGAAAACCCTATATCGATTCAAGAAAATCCAGGAGCAATGGCACTATGAATCTTGACAATATTCGACGCGAAGACCTGAACGACATCCTCTGCCGGATGCCGAAAGCAGAGCTGCATATACATATCGAAGGCTCCCTTGAGCCGGAACTGATCTTTAAGCTGGCCCAACGTAACCGTATGCAACTGGCATATCCAACCATAGAAGCGTTGCGTGCCGCCTATGCCTTTACCGATCTGCAGAGCTTTCTGGACATTTACTATGCCGGGGCCAGTGTGCTGCAGAAAGAGGAAGATTTCTACGACATGGCCTGGGAGTACCTGAAGCGGGCAAAGACTGAGAATGTTCGCCATACTGAGATATTTTTTGATCCGCAGACCCATACGGCCAGGGGAATTCCCTTCGTTACGGTGATCAATGGCCTGGACAAGGCAATCCGCCAGGCTCATGAACAGCTTGATCTAAGTGCCTCGCTGATTCTCTGTTTCCTTCGCCATCTAAGCGAGGAGGAGGCTTTTGCGGCGCTGGAAGAGGCGCTGCCGTTTCGCGACAAGTTCATCGGGGTCGGTCTTGACAGCAGTGAGCGGGGCAATCCACCGGAGAAGTTTGCCGGGGTGTTCGCCCGCTGCCGGGAGCTGGGATTGCGGCTGGTGGCCCATGCCGGCGAGGAAGGCCCGGCCGAGTACATAAGCAACTCCCTTGATCTGCTTAAGGTGCAAAGAATCGACCATGGCGTGCGTTGCCTGGATGATGCCCGGCTTGTCACCAGGCTTGCCCAGCAGCAAATTCCGCTGACGGTATGCCCGCTATCCAATGTCAAACTCTGCGTCTTTCCGAGCCTTTCCGATCACAATATCGGCAAATTGCTCACAGCCGGCATCGTCGCTACTATCAACTCCGACGATCCGGCCTATTTCGGGGGATACCTCAACCAGAATTTCACGGAAACCTTTACCGGGCTACCAGAGCTTGGCGGAAAGGAGGCCTACCAACTGGCCCGCAACAGTTTTGAGGCCAGTTTTGTCGACGATGCTGTCAAGGACGGATGGATAAAAGAGCTTGACGCGTTTTTTGCCGATTATCGGTAGGTGGCTGATTTGATTAGAAACACGCAATATCGAGAACAAACACAATGAAAATGCGTGTCAGCATGTCCATAAACACCTTGCAGATCAACAATTAAATGACATGTCCCGGTACTTCTATGCACCTCATATCTCTTTCTTCTCTTTTGGTTTTTTCGGCCTTGTTTTTCCCACTGTTGACCGGCACCTGTCTTTCAGCAGAGGCAACCTCAAATATTACTCAAAGCAATATGAAAAATTGTGCTGAAGGAGCACGACTGCTTTCTGATCTTGCGGCTTTGGAGCACAAAGATACCCCGAATATCTCGAATAACCCGAAGAATGCGGAGGAGTTTCGTGCTCTGGTTAGGGAGTTGAAAAGCAACAAGACGCGACCAAACAGCGATGCTGATAAAAGGTCAAAAATTTTCAAGACATCACAAGAACTACAGAATTATATCGAAACTACCTGCCCACGTACCGGTTTTAAATGTGAAACATTTATGAGCAGACCGGAAAGAAATAACTGTAAACCATTTAAAATACTTACTACTGATAGATTTGTTCTCGAAAACAAGACCTATAACTAAACTCTTGATCGAAGCAGAAGACAGATAAATACCGGCATTATCACCGTTAAATTAGATCGCAAGGTTAAAATATGTCATTGGAAGCAGTCAAAGAATACTTCTCAGAATACCAAATGGGCCATCGGATCATGGTCTTAGACACCTCCACCGCAACGGTTGAGGAGGCTGCCCTGGCACATGGCGTCGATCAAGACCAGATCGGCAAAACACTCTCGTTTAAACTGGACAACAGGCCCATTTTAATTGTCGTTGCGGGAAAGGCGAAAATCGACAACCAAAAATATAAAAGTCATTTTGCCAAGAAGGCTAAAATGCTGGGTGCCCAGGAGGCCCTGGAATATACCGGACACGCAATCGGCGGCGTATGTCCTTTTGGCTTGAAGGGTCCTGTTGACGTGTACCTGGATGTCTCGTTGAAAAAGCACCAGGAGATCATCCCAGCGGCGGGTGACCGGAATTCCTCGATTCGCCTGACCTTGGAAGAACTTGAGAAATACTCAAACTGCAAAGAATGGGTAGATGTTTGTAAATAATACCAGAGAACTATGTGGAACAAGAGGGAGGTTTTGTTGAGTTCTAAGAGAAAAAGACAACTGCCATTCTGGTGATTTTACCTGTTATTACACTTTTCCGCGGATACCAAAAGAGTCAATTATGCAATGGCAAATCACCATGTGTCGAGAGAACGCCTATATCGAAGTTGTAACAAAAGGCATAGCAGATCAAGAAAGTTCGCTCGAGATGGCGCAGGCTATTGCCAAGACAATGAGGGCCAATAGATACACAAAGGTCTTGATCGATCATCGAAATATAGAAAAGGTATCGGGAAAAGTAGTTGAAATTTACGATCGCCCAAAGCTTTTTAAATTAATTGGTGTGATATTGGGAATTAAAATAGCCGAAATTATCAACCCTGATCATCGGGAACATTTTCGTTTCTTGGAAACCGTCTGTATTAATCGGGGTTATAAATTTTCGATCTTTTACGATAAGACCACCGCATTACATTGGCTCTTAGACAAGCATGGGGCCAATTCATAAGCAAATTTAGGCCGTGCAGTTCTACGGTATGTATCCATTCACTGCCAGGCGTCTGATCAGGCGCAGGACCTCCCTTCTTGATTTCTTGCCGTAGGGCAGGTATAAGACGTCCAGCAGGTGCATGAAGTTGATGGAAAGAGGAAAGACGGTGTGAATCCGTCACAAGCCAGTCCTTGCTGTTAGCGAAGGCTGCGGCGGCTTTGGAGAATGATTCCCCAAAAATCCTTGTCCCCTAAACGGGATATTCAAGGATTCGTCACTGGGACATCCCGGGAAGGCGGCCGTGTTGCAGGGTAATTCGCAAGTCAGAAAGCCTGCCTGCCCCGGTGGACCAAAGGTCCGCCACCCAGAGCCAACCACTGGAGTTCTCTGTATTCGCCCGTTATAGCGTCTTGGTTATGCAAGGCGGTTGCGGTGTTTTTTGCGGATACGGAGACTCGTCTTTTGCCGTTCTCGAAGGTTTCTCCGTATCCGCCACAGCATTGTCATCCGGCCAAAAGTCTCGCTCCGCGTGCGGCCTTGGCTTGGACTGGTCACCACTTTGGGAGAAAGAAATGGATATGGAAAACAACAGGGCCATCGGCCAGGTCATCACCCGGCTTATCGCTAAGGAAAATCTCAGTCAGGAAGAGGCCTACGCCGCCTTCTGCCTGGTTCTCAATAATCAGGTGTCGGACATGCAGCAGGGCGCCTTCCTCGCGGCATTGACCGCCAAGGGTGAGACCGCTGCCGAGGTTGCCGGCGGCTGGCGGGCGGTTTATGAGCTGGATACCAACAAGGTCTCCATCGGTGAGCAGATCGTCGATAACTGCGGAACCGGCATGGACAGTTTCAAGACCTTCAATATCAGCACCGCCGCCTCCCTGGTTGCCGCCGCCGGTGGCGTAACCATCGCCCGGCATGGCGCCCGGGCCATCACCTCCAGCTGCGGCACGGTGGATATGGTCGAGGAATTGGGGGTCGATGTCGAATGCCCGGTCGAGCTTGTCGCTAAAAGCATCAAAATAGCTGGGATCGGCCTCTTCAACGGTATGAGCCCGGCCACCCACCCGATGGCCCTGGGGCGCATTCTGTCGCAGATCTGTTTTGGCTCCCCCCTCAATATCGCCGCCTCGCTCGCCCATCCGGCCCTGCCGAGGATTGCCGTACGCGGAGTATATTCCCCGGCCCTCCTCCAGCCGGTGGCCGAGGTCATGCAGGCCATTGGCTATACAGATGCCCTGGTGGTTTACGGGGGCGTTGCCGGTAGCAGCAAGGGCATGGACGAGGCCTCGGTCTGCGGCACGACCCAGGGTGTCCGTTTGCAAAATGGAACCCTCAAGGATTTTTCCTTTCTCCCCGAGGATTGTGGATTGGCAAGCCATCTCCCCGACGCCTTAAGGCCCGACAAGGATCGACGTCAAGCAGCGATTGCCATGTACAGGCTGCTGGCGGGCAGGGGCGATGCCGCCCGGCTCGACGCGGTGATCCTTAACAGTGCCCTGGTGTTTCTGGTAAGCGGCGTGGTGGAGACGATCAGGGAAGGTGTCGACAAATCGCGGGAAATCCTTCTTTCCGGCCAGGCCCTGGCAACCTTGAGGAATTGGGTGGAGGTGCAGAACACCGACCCGGCCGCAGGTTTTGCCCGGCTTGCGCAACTGGCGAGGGCGGGGCAATGACCGAACTGCTGATTATTAAATCGGGCAGTGAATATCTGCGCTTTACCGCTGATGGCTTTCAACGTTGCCGGCTTAATAAGGCCAGTGTCTTTCCTTTGGCCCAGGCGGCAGAGGCGAAGGATCGGTGCCGGGAGGCGGTGGCGGCTGGCGAAGCCGCGCAGCTTATCAAATTGCAGATTACTGAAGAACCCTATGAGGAGTAAGGCACCATGCAACTGGTTTTAACCGAATGTGGCACAATGCAATATCGGGAGAGTGTAGCGAGCCCGGCGGTTGGGGAGGGGCAAATCCTGCTCAAGGTCGCCTGTTGCGCTATCTGCCGCACCGACGCCAAAATGTGGCGGCAGGGCCACCGCGACCTGGCATTGCCGAGGGTTCTCGGCCATGAGATTGCCGGAGTCGACCCGGACACCGGCCGCCTGTACGCCGTCTGGCCCGGTCAGAGCTGCGGCACTTGCCGGTATTGTACCTCCGGCCGGGAAAACCTCTGCGAGGAGATGCGCATCATCGGCTTTCATAGCGATGGCGGCTTTGCCCGGACTGTGGTTGTGCCCAGGGAAAGCCTGATCGCGGCGGAGGAGAACGCCGATCCGCGCATTCTTACCTTTGCCGAGCCGGTGGCCTGCGTGTTCAACGGGCTATCGGGGCGGCAGCCGGCTGCAGGCGAGCGGGTGATTATCTACGGCGGCGGCGTGGTGGGCATGATTGCCGCCCTGATCGTCCGGGAAATGGGCTGCCCAGTGACGGTCATCGAAAGGAGCGCCGAGAAAATCGCCCGGCTCAAAGCCTTGGCTGAACAGAACCGGATCGACCTTGTCAAAGACACCACCGCCGCCGACTACGACCTGGCCATCAACTGCTGCGCCAGCCCGATCGCCTTCAGCCTTTGTATCACCAAGCTACGTAAGGGCGGGCGGCTGGTGTACTTCAGCGGCCTTGATAAAAACCAGGAAATCGGCACCAATCTCCTCAACCTCATCCATTACAAGGAGCTTGAGGTGTTTGGCAGCTACGGGCCGAAAAGGGCCGATATGGTCCATGCCGTGGGTTTTTGTGCCCGGCAGAGCAATACCCTCATAGGTCTCATCGAAGGAGTGATTCACCCGTCTGAGGTGGAATCGGTTCTGCCCGGGATTCTTGCCGGTACGGCCCTGAAATATGTCGTCGATTTTTCCTTGCCGGGTGCGCAGGCGGTGACTCCAAGCGCAGCCGGAGAGAAGGTGCGGCAATCAATGGGTAGGACAACTGTATCGCCGTTTCTTGACGGTCTCATCGCCCGCGTCAAACAACCATCGATAACCATTCGCCATCAGGCGCAGAAAAAGGTCGATTTGAAGACCAAACCGCTCGGCGCCCTCGGGCGTATTGAGCAGCTGGCGGTACGGCTATGCGCCATGCAGAACACCCTGGAACCGAGGGTTGATTGCCGGCGGATGTTTGTCTTTGCCGGCGATCACGGGGTGGTTGAGGAAGGGGTCTCGGCCTTCCCCGCCAAGGTGACCGTGCAGATGGTCGAGAATTTCCTGGGCGGCGGGGCGGCGATTAATGTATTTTCCAGGCATTACGGCATTGACCTGGCCGTGGTCGACATGGGAGTGAATGGCGATTTTGCCGACCATCCCCTGCTCATCAAACAAAAGGTGGCCTACGGCACCAACAACTTCGCGGTGCAGCCGGCGATGAGCCGCGACCAGGCAATTCAGGCCATTGAAAACGGCGCCCGGGCCTTTCTTGCCAAAAATCTTCAGGGGCCCTGCCAGCTGGCCGGTTTCGGCGAGATGGGGATCGGCAACAGCAGCAGTGCCACGGCGATCATCTGCGGCGCCTCCGGTTTGCCTGCGGCGGAGGTGGCCGGCCGCGGCACCGGCGTTGACGACCGGGGCCTGGCTCGCAAGGTCGAGGTCATCGACAGGGCCCTGGCACTACACCGCCTGGACCCGGCTGACGGCCTTGGTCTTCTTGCGGCAGTTGGCGGCTATGAACTTGCCGGGATCTGCGGGGCGGTCATAGCCGCCGCCTCGGAGGGCTGTTGCGTCGTCCTTGATGGGATCATCTCCACGGCTGCCGGTCTCCTCGCCCATATCCTTTGCCCCGGTGTCGGCGAGTATCTGGTCGCCGGCCATAAGTCGGTCGAGGCCGGCCAGAAAATCGCCTTGCAGCTCATGGGCCTTGAGCCGGTTGTCGATCTTGATCTGCGTCTTGGCGAGGGTACCGGGGCGGCAATCACCATGAATCTTGTCGATTTGTCGTGTCGAATGATGCGGGAAATGGCCTCCTTTGCCGAGGCCGGGGTGGATAGCGGCTCGCTGCAGCCGTAGTTCCTTGATGAATGCAACTGGAACAAAGGAGGAGTGAATGATCGGTAGTGAGCTCGACCATAAACTCCTCCGCGAACTGATGATCATGAAGATGCCCTTCGGCAAATACGCCGGGCGGCGGCTTGTCGACCTGCCGGAGCCCTATGTCGTGTGGTTTGCCAGGAAGGGTTTTCCACCCGGCAAGCTCGGCCGGATGCTCGCCATCGTTCACGAAATTAAAATCAATGGCTTGGAATATCTGTTTCAATCTTTTCCAGCCGAAACCGTTGAGGATCAGCCTGAGGATGATCACAGCGGTACATCCTCTGGCCGTGAAAGTAAAACCTGAGCCTGCTGAACCAGCCGATGGCCATTGCCTCTTTTTGCACCTGTCTTTCCCGCCTACGGCACTTTATCAATATCAATACCGAAGGTGATGGCACCGATGGCATGGTCGCCGTCCATCACCGGCACGGATACCTGCACCAGATAGGCCTGAGAGCTTTCGTCGAACTTCACCTGATCCACAAAGACCGCGCCGCTACCATTGTTGAAGGATTTGATGAACTTTGCCTCGTCACCCTGCCAGTAGTCCGAGGTCTTGTCGGTCATGGCCACGTTGGCACCCTGGTTATCCATGACAAACATCTCGTAATAATAAGGATGCGATGAAAGGAGGCTCCGCAGGTACCTGCCGCATTCGGAATCGCTGACCGCCTTCATGAAATCGGCAAGTCCCGGGGTTTTTATCCATCTTTCGTCCAGCTCTTTGATTTGGATAAGAGTTTTCCCTTTAGCGTTTTCTGCCTTCACTGCGCTGACGATGACGGCGTCATTGCCCAGGGCAGCCAATGTGCTGTAGGCCAGATCCTTGACCTTTTGTGGCGCTTCTTCAGCGGGCGAAAGGGTCGCACCGGCAAACAAGAGCATGATCGCCATTGCAAAAACTCTGATCGTCATGACTTCTCTCCGCTTGATTTGTTGGGGGCAATTGTCGAAGAATTACATCTTGAATTTTCATCTTCCCCTCAAACTATCGGATGAAAAAAACGCAAAATCAAGCGTGAAGGAGAATTATTTCTGGTTTGAACAAACGCCGGGAGGCGTTTACGCCGGAAGACAACATTGCGTAAGTATTGCCGAGGAATAGGTCCCACCGTCGATAAGTGATAACTTTTGGCAACACTGTTTCTCCAGGTTGGCAATTCTACCGGCCGAGCCGCCCCGACAGGTAACCATTCGGCAGTTGATAAAGAAAGAATAATATATTGAAAAGATGAGGTAATATTGTCCTTCGGTGGCAGCTTTTTCATCCCGGAGACTCTGGCATAGCCCTTGCTTAAGACGGCCCAGGCAAGTTTGAAACAGGGGATTTTCCCAGATTTGGTACTAATAGGAAAAGACAAGGAGGTGCGATGCGGCAAAACATCCCATCGGGGAAACAAGGTACGGAAAGGTTGATTCGGATTATGGAAGGAAAACGTCCCGGCAAATGCCCGGTAAAAACGATGCACTTATCCAAGGAGAGTATTTTCAATGGAAGATAAAAACATTTTCAGTAAACTTCTGGCGATCATCCCGGGCCTGGCGGTCATGGTCGGCACCTTATACGTGCTGCGCATGTATGTTGAGCCGTGGATGAATCAGGTCGTGGTGTTCGGCACCAAAGGCTGGCTGGTGAAGGTAGTGAGCCTCAACTATATCCTGCTGTCGATTCTTACCGGCATGCTGTACCGGAACATCCTCTTTGCCGGAAAAATACCCGGCTGGGCCGAGGATGGCTTTCGTACCACCAGGCTGTTTATCAAGATCGGCGTCATCATGCTTGGTTCTTTATATACCTTTGATAAACTCCTGAAGGTTGGCGGCATCGCCATCGTCTTGATCGTTTCCTTTGTCTTTGGTACCGCTATCTTTATTATGTGGCTCGGCAAAAAGCTTGGCGCCGATCGTTCGGTGACCTCGGTCATGGCTGCAGCCTGCGGCGTGTGCGGCGTTTCCGCCTCAGTTGCCACCGCCCCCGGTGTTCGGGCGAAACCTGTCGATCTGGCCCTGGCCATCGCTACCATCCTCGGCTTCGGTATTGCCAGTATGTTTGTCAGCCCCTATATCGGCAAGGCACTGTCGCTGTCCGATTATCAATTCGGTGCCTGGGTCGGCACCGGTATCCTCAATTCCGGACAGGTGCTGGCCACCTGTTTGGCCTTTAACCCCAACTTTGCACCGGGTACCGCCGTTGCCTATGGCGAGATCTGGAACGTCGTGCGGGTTATCAGTATCCCCTTTGTGGTGTTTTTCATTACCGCCTGGTACTGGAAGGGCGAGGCTGATGCTGAACATGTCAGTCTTGGCAGCGTTATCGCCTCGAAATTCCCGATCTTTGTCCTTGGTTTTGTCGGTATGACCGCCCTTTCTTCCCTGCATGTACTCGGTGCCGAGGGCTCTGAGACCCTGCATCTGATGCGTCAGGTCATGGCATGGATCTTTGGTATCGGCTTGGTCGGTTTGGGTGCCTATATCGATGTCCGCGAAATTAAGGCAGCCGGCGGGACACCGCTGCGCATCGGCATCATTGCCGGCCTCGTCAAATATATTCTGGCACTGATCGTTATTTTGGCGTTTATCCCCAAAGAAGGCGCCTTTTAGTACCTTGGAAATTCCCTTGCTGTTTGCAAGAATGAGTTTCGTAAAGGGACTGGGGTTACTATAAATTAGAGGAGACAATTCATGTCTGACAAGAAAAAATCCCTGACAGTTTTTAAAACCGACCGGCACGAGGATATCGCCGCCATCATCGGTTCGGGAATCGTTGTAATCGTCGTACTTACCTATATGGCCTTCGTGGTGCCGTCCGTATCCATCAAACCGCAGCGCGATGGCAAGCTCGTGGAGATCTTTGTCAAGGAAGGTGCCGAAATCAAAGCGGGCGATAAGCTTTTCTCCCTCGAAGTGGTGAAGAAAAAGTGGGTCAATAACGTCATGGAAGAGAAAAACGTTGTTGAGGAGTTCACCTCGAAGGCCGGCGGCAAGGTGTTGAAGGTTGCCGGCAAGCCCGGCGACAAGGTGAAGAAGGACAAAGGGGCAATCGTCGAACTGGAGCACCAGAAGGGAACCCTGCCTTGATGAAAATCCTCCTTGCCCTTGATGACAATCCCCGTGCCGTGGCTGAGGCCTTGCGCCTGGCCCGCGAGCGTGGCGCGAGCCTCAATGCCCTGTTCGTCGTCGATGCCACCTGGGAAATGTTCATCGGTCATGACTGGTTGTCCGGCTGCAATGCCCGTATCGGCTTTCTCGAATATATGCTGGCGCAGGAAGAAGATGCGGCGGTGATGGCCTTGAAGGCCTATACGGAGCAGGTCGGCGAGGTTCCCGGGGAACTGCTCACCGTCACCGGTGACGTGGTTGAGGAGATTCGCAGGGAGGTGGCCAAGGGCTATGATCTCTTGGTCATGTCCAGCCCGTTTACCCGTGGCCTTACGATCATGCGTGACCCGCTGGCGAAAATAGTGAAAAAGCTGGCCTGTGACGTGTTGTTGGTCAGGCCCGCCGCCAAGGGGCAGGGATCGCCCTGAGGCAGGGGCAAAGTAAAAGCTGTAGCTAGTAAAACGGCAGGGAGGGTTCGACGGGCTCTTCCTGCCGTTTTGCCTTTTACGGCGCTGCAGGTGTCGAAAAATCCTTGCTTCCTGCACCGTACCGGCTACCCTTCAAAAAACATGAAGGCCGTTGCCGGGTGGTAATGGCCAGGTGGCACTCCTCCCCATTTTCTTTCAAGGTTTGGTAATGACCGCCAATCAGCAAACTGCACAAAGTCGCAATAGACACCCAGGCTTCCAGGCCAAATTCCTGCTGGTACTTGCGGCGATACTCATCATCTTTTCCGGGCTGACCGCCTCGACCATCTATCACCATGAGATGGAGAATCTCGAGCAGAATGCCCACGAAAAGACCGAGCTGGTCATGAAGGCCATCGAGGCCAACAGGAATTACGTCCAGGATGTGCTTCGGCCGGCCATGTACAAGGAGTTGGGTGAGCGGCGGTTTGTTTTGGAGGCCATGTCGTCTTCCTATATCAGTCGGATGATCATGGAGAGATTCAACCACGAGGTGCCCGGCTTCGTGTACCGCCGGGTGGCCATCAATGCCAAAAATCCCGCCTATGAGGCGGGTGCCCTGGAAACGGAAATGATTCAACGTTTCCAAAGGGATGGCCAATTAAAAGAATGGCAGGGGATTCTAGAAATGGAAGGGGAAAAATATTTCATGCGCTTTCAGCCGGTTGTCTTCAAGGAGGCCTGTCTGAACTGCCACGGCGATCCGGCGTCCGCGCCGCAGGAGGTAATCGACGGCTATGGGACAACACGAGGCTACGGCCACACCTCGGGGGCGATCTCCGGGGTCATCGGTCTTGGCATGCCCATCGATGTCAATCTGCAAAAGATTAAGGACTTTACTCTGGCGCTCTTTATCGGGGTGGTGCCCTCGATCATCTTTGTCTACGTCATCATCAATACCTTTTTTAACCGCTATATAGCGAGTAATCTCCGTAATATAATCAGTTTTTTCCGAACAAACATCCGCGATGCCGAGGGGCAGACCATCTTCGACAGCTCCCAGAAGATGGATGCCATTGAAGAGCTTATCGCCGCCGCCAAGACCATCGCCGACCAGATACAGGTCAGGCAAAGCACCCTGGAGCGTTATGCCGAGGAGATTCTCCGTAGCAAGAATATTCTGCAATCGGTATTTGACGGGATCACCGATCCGGTGGTGCTTCTTGGCCGCGAAGGCCGGATCAAGGTGGTCAATGCGGCCTTTCTCCAGCGCTATGCCATGTCGATGCAGCAGGTGGTTGGCCAAAAGACCTCAGACCTTCTGGCCAATGCCTGCTGTCCGCTGGTGCAGTGCGACGATGTCCTGGCGGCCTTTCCCGATCATCCGATAAGCCGTGAAATCCGCATGCAGAGCGGTGAAATCTTTCTCATCCATTTCTATCCGATCGAGGTGCAGGGGAATAAGGCGGAAAGCCTTGTCTGCTACGTCAAGGATATCACCGAGCAAAAAAGGCTCGAAGGCAAAATTCAGAATACCGAGAAAATAGCCTCTATAGGTATGCTGGCGGCGGGAATTGCCCATGAAATCAACAACCCCCTGGGGGTCATTTTGTGCCATATCGATCTTATCAAGGGCGAGGCCAATCTTGCCCCGGAGGTGCGGTCTGATCTGGAAATCATCGAGAAACACGCCGGCAATTGCCGGACAATTATCGCTGATCTCCTGAAGTTTGCCCACCAGCAACCGACGGTAAAAGAGGCATGTTCGCTGAACGCGATTATCGGCGATGTGATGCTTATGGTCGGTAGCCAGTTCCGCAAACAGCGGATTACGGTCGAGACTTTTCTTGATGACGCCATTCCACCGCTAGTTCTTGACAAAGACAAGATCAAGCAGGTTGTCCTCAATATCCTGCTCAACAGTGCCCAGGCCATCGAGGAAGGAGGAAGAATTACCGTCTCTAGCCGATTTTCAGAGGAGGAGCAGAGAGCCATTCTCATCATTGAGGACGATGGCCCGGGAATCCCGGCGGAGATCATCAACAATATCTTTGACCCCTTCTTTACCAGCAAGCCGCCGGGGAAGGGGACAGGGCTCGGTTTATCGGTGAGTTACGGGATCATTCGCGATCATAACGGCGAGATCACCGCCGAAAGCTCTCCCGGCAAGCCGACCCGCTTTGTCATTTCATTGCCCGTGTAAGGAAGCAAACATGAATAAAAACCGCCTTGTTATTGTCGATGACGAGACCGATATGCGCAACGGACTGCAGCGTCTTATCAGCCGGGAGTTTCCCGGTTTGCAGGTGGTGGCCCTTGCCGATGCCGAGAGCGCCATCAGCTATTTTGCCAAGGAGCCCGCCGACCTGGCGCTCCTTGACATTAAAATGCCCGGGATGAACGGCCTGGAGTTACTGCAAAATTTGATCGGCAAAGATCCGTGGCTGACTGCGGTAATGATGACCGGCTATGGCTCGATCGAGGTTGCCGTTGAGGCCATTAAACTCGGGGCCTATGATTTTATAACCAAACCGTTTGAGCAGGAGGTCATCTTTCGCACCCTCAGCAAGGCGATTGAGCGTAATCGTTTGCTCCGGGAAAACTCCACCCTGAAAGAGCAGGTTTGCGGTCAGACAATAAGTCATGGATTTGTTGGTAAATCACCGGTTTTTCAGAAGTTTCGCAGTAACCTTGAGATCATCGCTCGCACCAACTATACCGTTCTGGTGCGCGGTCAGTCGGGAACCGGCAAGGAATTGACGGCACGGGCCCTGCACAACCTCAGCGACCGCCGTAAGAAGCCGCTGGTTATGGTCAATTGTCCGGCAATTCCCGAACATCTTCTCGAATCCGAGCTGTTTGGCTATGTGCGCGGGGCCTTCACCAATGCCAATCAGGATCAGCAAGGCCTGGTTGCCGCGGCGGACGGGGGAACGCTGTGCCTTGACGAGGTGGGGGATCTACCGTTTTCCATCCAGAGTAAATTGCTGCGGGTACTGCAGGAGCGAGAGATTAAACCGCTTGGCTCGACCAGGACCGTCAAGGTCGATATCCGGGTCATCGCCCTGACCAATCTGGACCTTGAAAAAATGATAGCGGATAAAAAATTCCGGGAAGATCTCTACTACCGTTTGACTGGCGTCACTCTGCTCACACCGGCCCTTCGGGAACTGGTCGAGGACATTCCACTGCTGGTTGCCCATTTTACCGAAAAGGTGTGTCTTGAACTGAATTTGCCCCGGAAACAGTTTACCCAAGAGGCCATAACCGCCCTCATGAACAAGGACTGGCCGGGCAACGTCCGGGAACTGGAAAATGTGGTGCGCCGGGCGGTGATGTTCTGTCCGCATCCCCATGTCGGCCTGGAAGATTTGAATTTTCTGGAGACCGCGGTCAGCTTGGCTGGTGAGGAGCGGGCGGCGGATGATTTTGAAAGCAACGGCCAGTTTGAGGCGTACAAAGACGCCAAGGAGCGGATCCTTCGGGGCTTTACCAAAAAGTATCTCAGGGCGCTGCTTCGGAAGACCGCCGGAAATGTCTCGCAAGGTGCTGAGATATCGGGGATATCGCGGGTGGCCCTGCAAAAAATCATGAAGCGCCAGGATATCAGCGGCGCCGATTACCGGTAAAAAGGCTTTGCCACGACAAGGTAAAAGCTGCGGGGAGGGAGTGGATATCCGCGGATAAAGGATGTATCATCGAAGACGATGGGCATGCGGGCTGGCTGGGTAAATGAACTTTGCCCACGCCATGCAAGAAGACGGTCGTCATCACCTGGAGGAGGTCCTTATGAAATGGTTGCAATTTTTCACCCCTGTCGCCTCAATCAGCTGGGATGAGGCAAATAAAATGGTGGCGGATAGTCCGGCGGGCGAGGTGACATTTCTTGATGTCCGGCAGCCGCAGGAATACGCCGCCGGTCACCTGCCGGGCGCGAAACTCCTGCCGCTCGGCGATCTGGAGGGCCGTCTCGGCGAACTTCCCGTCGATAAGCCCATTGTCATTTACTGAGCGATGGGCGGACGCAGCCGGGTTGCTGCGCAGATGCTCTCCGGCAAAGGCTTTCAGAAGCTCTACAATCTTTCCGGCGGGATAAAGGCCTGGGGCAAGGAGGTGGCAGTGGGGCCGGAGGATGTCGGCATGCATCTCTTTGTCGGGGCGATCAGCTCCATGGAGGCAATCATCGTCGGTTTTGGTTTGGAGATGGGTCTTCGGGACTTTTATCTGGCCATGGAAAAGAGGACGAAACGCCAGGAAACCAAGGACCTCTTCGGCAAACTGGCCGCCATTGAGACCCTCCACCAGGAACAACTGGTGGGTTTGTACGGCGAGGTTACCGGCAAGCGCCTGTCGGTTGCCGAGTTTGCCGGCAAAATCGCCGAACCGGCGATGGAGGGCGGCTTGACCACCGAACAATATCTGGCGCGGTACAACACCAATCTCGATTCGGAAATCGAGGTGCTGTCGCTGGCCCTGGCGATAGAGGCACAGGCCCTTGACCTGTACCTGCGGGCGGCGGAAAAGGGCGGCGAAGGCGAGGGGCGGCAGGTCTTGCTGCGGATTGCCGGGGAGGAACGCGGCCATATCGCCAGGTTGAGCAACTACATTGACCAGCAGAGGGACCTTTCATGAGAAAACGTCTTGTCCTCATCGGCGGCGGCCATGCCCATATGGTGACTCTGGCCAGGCTCAAAAGCTTTATCGATAAGGGTTTCGAGGTTACCGTTATTCAGCCTTCCGAATACCATTATTACAGCGGTATGGGGCCGGGCATGCTCGGCGGGACCTACCTGCCGGAGGAGATTCGTTTTGCTACCCGCCGGCAGGTGGAGAGCAAGGGCGGCCGCTTCATCCTCGGCAAGGCCCGGCGGATCGATGCCGATAGGCGGCTGGTATATCTTGAGGACAGCGAAGAGGCGATCGCCTTTGATGTCCTGTCGTGCAATGCTGGTTCCTACGTGCCGCGGGAGATGATCTCCGGCAAATTTCCGACGGTTTTTACCCCGAAACCCATTGAGGAATTGCTGGTTGCCAGGCAAAAGGTCCTTGAAGTGGCTGGGCAGGGCAAGTGCACCGTCGCGGTGGTCGGCAGCGGACCGTCGGCGATCGAGATTGCCGGCAATATTCACCAGTTGTGCCGCCAGCAGTCGGTGCATATGCCAACCATCCGGCTGTTTTGTGGCAGGAGCTTTATGGCCGGGCGGCCGGCTCGGGTTCGACTTCTGGTGCGAGATGTTCTTGCGCGTAAAGGTGTGGAGATTCTTGAGGTGGGTCGGGTGCGGCAGATTGACGGGCAGCGGGTTGTTCTTGAGAATGGTCAGGAATACCAGGCCGATATCACCTTTGCGGCGGTGGGGGTCAAGCCGTCGCAGATCTTTGCCCGTTCCGGTCTACCGGTCGGTCCGGACGGCGGCCTGCAGGTCAACGAATACCTCCAGTCCACCGGGTATCCATATATCTTTGGCGGTGGTGACTGCATCCATTTTACCCCACAGCCCCTCGATAAGGTCGGGGTATATGCAGTGCGGCAAAATCAGGTGCTGTACGGCAATCTCCTCGCCTGCCTGGAAGAGCGGCCTCTTGAAAAATTTTCGCCCGGCGGCAGCTATCTTCTGGTGTATAATCTGGGCGACGGTGAAGGGGTGCTGGCCAAATGGTTTCTGGCCTTTGCCGGCAAGCTGGCCTTTGTTCTAAAAGACAAGATAGATCGCCGGTTTATCAGAACATTTCAGGAAACAACGAATGCCGCCTAGAGGTTTCTGCAACCGCTAGAAACCGCCAGGATCGGCTTTTCCGTCCTTGATCTTCCGGCCAATATCCCTTAAAAGAAAGAGGGGTGCTTGAGTCACCATTCTCCACTACTGTAAAGCCGACTTGAGCTGCATGTCTGTGCCAACGAAACGTATGTTCTTGCGATAAAAATCGAATTATTGGAAAACCTTGAGGGGTGGCTATGAGCAAATGGGAGTGTGGGGTTTGCGGATATATTCACAAGGGCGATGCACCGCCGGATCAGTGCCCGGTCTGTGAGGCCCAGAAAAAGATGTTTACGGAGGTGGTCGAGACAGCGGCGGATCCAGCCCCTCCGGCAAGTGAAGGCGGCAGGCGCTGGCGTTGTCTTGTCTGCGGCTATGTTCATTCCGGCAGTGAGCCGCCGGATAAATGCCCGGTATGCGCCGCCCCGAAGTCCCAGTTTGTCGAAATCGATGCCGAGGGCAATACAATAGGCGAGACCGTTCCCCCTGCCGCACCAATGGAGACTGCTCCGCCTGCAACGGCGGTGACGACGGCACCGGCCGTGGCGGAAGCGCAGGGGTCCGCCAAGGTGGAGACCACCTTCTTTGATACACTCGCCGGACCGGTGCAAAAATTCCACCTGCATCCCATCACCGTCCATTTTCCCAATGGCATATTGCCCGCTGCCGTTGGTTTCCTGGCGATTGCCCTGTTTTTCAATATCACCAGCCTGGAGCTTGCCGCCTTCTACAATTTGATCGCCGTGCTGCTGATGCTGCCGGTCGTCCTGCTGACAGGTTTTATCGAGTGGCAAAAACGCTACAAATGCCTAAAGTCATTCATCTTTATAACGAAGATCCTGTGCAGCCTGGTGGTCCTTGCCGCAACCAGCGTGCTGGTCTTCTGGCGGCTTATCGACCCGGCGGTCATGGCCCCGGAGTCGCCATCAAGGTTTATATATCTGGGGATCGCCGTCGCCCTTCTCGGGGCGGCAGGCCTCGCCGGTCATCTCGGCGGCAAGCTGGTCTTCGGCAGCCGGGGATAGTTGCGCCGGGTCGCTGGTCTGCCTCTTCGTCGCCCCGTTTCCGGCTGTGATTATAGCGGCAGGAACGGGGTGATGTCTTTTTCGTAGCGGTTTTTCACCTTGAAGCCTTTGCCTTGCAGGGCCGCTATCGCCTTTGGGCCATCCTGGCTGGCGACGCGCATCACCAGCTCGGTAATCCCCGGATATCTGTTGTCCGGCCAGCAAAACAAGCTCTGGATATTGATTGCTTCATCCTTCAGGGCATTGGACACCTCCGCTAGTTTGCCGATGCTATCGCGGACAAAGATACTGAGGCGGATGCTCTCTTCACTGATGCCGATGGCCTGCAGGAGCACCGCCATGACGTCGTGGCTGGTGATTATCCCGGCCAAGACCTCGCCTTCCATAACCGGCAGAGCGCTGATTCGGTGCTCCTGCATGATCAGGGCCGCTCGCTCGATGGTGGTGCTGGTGGGGATGGTGACGACGGTTTTGATCATGATCATCGATACCTCAACCTTTTGCAGCAGGTAGTTGAGTTCGTGGATGCTCAGCGAGGTGGCCGGTGATGCCCAATTTTGTTTGAGATCCCGGTCGGAGACGATGCCCACCAGCTTCTTCTTGTCATTGATGACGAGAAGGTGGTCGATCTTGTTCTTGTCGATGAGGTCCCGGGCCTCAACCAGGGTGGTCTTGGGGGAGACGGTGATAAGATCGGTGTGCATTATTCTGTCTATATACATGATTGCAAGGCCTCCATGGTAGAGTTCGTGGGAACAGCATTGTGCGATGAACGCTATAAAAACGTCTGGAAATGTTTGAGAAAAGCTTGATACCGCAGGGCTGGATCGTCCCGAGCAATCTCATTATAGAATGGCTGCCGGGATTGTCAAAGCGAAGATCCCCGCCAGGCTTCAAATTTCCTATAAATATCCGTGGCAACAGGTCGGCAAAGTGTTGACGGGGGAGGGAGAGTGTGGTTTTCTGGGGGCTGAAAAAACACTTGCCGGAAGGCGCGGTTTCAGAGTAGCTTGCTCGGTTATTTTGTCCTCGGAACGCCGGTTTTTTGCGGCCGGTGTACGAAACTTAAACACAATGGCATCAAGAATTCTATTGATCAGGAGAGATCGTGGCACAGATTAAAGACAACGGCCTGTGGCTGTCCGGCAATGAAGCCATAGCACTTGGGGCCTATGAGGCCGGTGTAAAGGTTGCATCCGGCTACCCTGGAACACCTTCCACGGAGATTATGGAAAACCTCTCGGCCTATGCAGGGGTTTATACCGAATGGGCGCCCAATGAGAAGGTCGGCCTGGAGGTGGCTATCGGCGCCTCGTTCGCCGGCACCAGGGCCCTTGCCACGATGAAACATGTCGGGGTCAATGTCGCCGCCGATCCGCTCTTCACTGCCGCCTATACCGGTGTCTGCGGTGGACTGGTGGTAGTCAGCGCCGATGATCCGGAGATGCATTCGTCGCAAAACGAGCAGGACAACCGCAACTACGCCTTCGCCGCTAAGGTGCCGATGCTCGAACCCTCTGAGCCCAGTGAGGCGAAAGAGATGGTCAAGCTGGCCTTTCGCCTGAGCGAGGAGCTTGATACCCCGGTCATGCTGCGGGTCACTACCCGCGTGTCGCACGTCAAGGGTGTGGTGGAAAGAGGCGCGATGCAGACCAGCAACGCCGCCTGCGGCATCAACAAGATCCCCGGTAAACTGGTCATGCTGCCGGCTATCGCCAGGCAGCGCCGCGTCGTCGTCGAACAGCGCATGAACAAATGCCGGGAGCTGGCCGAGACCATCGACATCAACCGCATCGAGGCGGGCGACACCAAGAGGGGCTTCATCACCGCAGGCGTCTCCTATCTTTACGTCAAGGAGGCATTTCCCGAGGCTGCTGTTCTTAAGCTTGGCATGTGCTGGCCGCTGCCGGAGAAGAAGATCCGCGAGTTTGCCGCCATGGTCGATGAGCTGGTGATCGTCGAGGAACTTGATCCGTTTCTTGAGACGCACATCAAGGCGATGGGCGTTGCCTGCCGCGGCAAGGACCGCATCCCCAACCAGGGCGAACTGAACACCGCCATCGTCCGCGAGGCGATCAGCCCCGGCTCAGGCCCCGAGCTCTTCGCCCCTGTTGAGTTGCCCAACCGGCCGCCGAATATGTGCGCCGGCTGCCCGCATCGCGGCATCTTCTTCAACCTGTCGCGGATGAAGGTCTTTGTCTCCGGCGATATCGGCTGTTATACCCTCGGTTTTCTGCCGCCGCTGTCGGCCATGGATTCCTGCGTCTGCATGGGCGCCTCGATCCCCATCGCCCACGGCATGGCCAAGGCCCTTGGCGAGGACGGCCACAACAAGGTGGTGTCGGTTATCGGTGACTCGACCTTTATCCACTCGGGCATCACCGGCCTGATCAACACCGTTTATAACAATTCCGCCTCGACGCTGATCATCCTCGATAACCGCATCACCGCCATGACCGGCCAGCAGCACAACCCGGCCTCCGGCTATTCCATCAAGGGTGAGGCGGCGGCAAGTCTTGATCTGGTAGCCCTGTGCCGGGCAGTGGGTGTCAAGCATGTCTATACCGTCAACCCCCACGACATCGTCGAGAGCCGCAAGGTCCTCAAGGAGGCGGTGGAGTTGCAGGAACCGTCGGTGGTTATCTCCCAGGCGCCCTGCGTCCTGCTGCCGGAGATGAAGGCGCGGCGGCCGGTGTCCTACTTCACCAATCAGGAAAACTGTGTCGGCTGCATGTCGTGCATCCGTCTCGGCTGCCCGGCCATCAGCTGGACCGCCTTTGCTGACGGCGAGGCGGAAAGCCGCGGCTACCGCGCGACCCAGAAGGGGCTTTCGAAGATTGACGAGGTGGTCTGCAACGACTGCGGCCAGTGCGCCTCACTGTGTAAGTTCAATGCCATTACCCGCGGGGAGGGGAAGAAATGAAAGAACAAGGCAATATCCTCTTTTCCGGAGTAGGCGGCCAGGGCATCTTACTCGCCAGTGAAATCACCGTCTACGGTCTCTTGGCCGCCGGTTTTGACGCCAAGAAGAGCGAGGTGCACGGCATGGCCCAGCGCGGCGGCTCGGTCACCGCTCAGCTGCGTTATGGCAAGAAGGTTTACTCGCCGCTCATTGAGCCGGGCTGTGCCGATATCCAGATGGCCTTCGAGATGATGGAAGCGGTGCGCTACCTGCCCTATCTGCACAAGGGCAGCACGGTCATCGTCAATACCCAGAAGATCCTGCCGCCCTCCGTCGCCACCGGCCAGGCGAGGTATCCAGAGGACGTTCTCGACCATCTGCGCCAGCGGCAGATCAAGGTCGTACCCGTCGACGCCTTCGACATCGCCCGGGAGGTCGGCGAGATGAAGACCGCCAATGTGGTGATGGTTGGGGCGCTGTCGGCATTTTTGCCGGTTGACCCCGCCGTTCTCGAAGAGGTCATCCGCACCCGGGTACCGGAGCGCTTCCGCGACGTAAACCTGCAGGCCTTCCAAGCCGGACGAAAAGTTAGCCAATAACGACAGTGAATATAGCCAGTTAGGAAACAGGGAGAGGAACCATGTCAGTACATTATTGGGATGAAGAGATGGAGACCCTGCCACGGGTCGGATTGGAATCAATCCAGCTGCGGCGCTTGAAGCATCTGGTGGCAAGGGTGTACCGGACGGTTGAACCCTATCGCCGCAAGATGGATGCGGCCGGCGTCAAGCCTGAAGATATTAAAAGCCTTGCTGATTTGGCCAAACTGCCCTTTACGGTCAAGGACGATCTGCGCGACAACTATCCCTTCGGCCTTTTCACTGTTCCCATGGAAGAGGTGGTGCGGGTCCACGCCTCATCGGGAACCACCGGCAAGGCGACCGTTGTCGGCTATACCGCAAAAGACATCGAGACCTGGTCGAATGTCATGGCCCGCGCCCTGTGCTGCGCCGGCGCCACCAAAGGCGATATGATCCACAACGCCTACGGCTACGGTCTTTTTACCGGCGGTCTTGGCGCCCACTACGGCATCGAGAGACTGGGGGCGACGGCCATTCCGGTATCCGGCGGCAATTCCAAGCGGCAGATCAACATCATGAAGGATTTCGGCTCGACGGTGCTGCTCTCCACGCCGTCCTACGCCCTCAATCTTGCCGATGCCATGGATGCCATGAAGATCGACCCGAAGTCGCTGTCGCTGCGCGTCGGGATCTTCGGCGCCGAGCCGTGGAGTGAGAGCATGCGTGAGGAAGTGGAGCGTAAGCTCAATCTCAAGGCGACCGATATCTACGGCCTGTCCGAGATCATCGGACCGGGGGTTGCCCAGGAATGTCTGGTGACCGACCGCGGCATGCATATCTGCGAAGACCATTTCCTGCCGGAGATCATCAATCCGGAGACCGGCGAGGTATTGCCACCGGGCGAGAAGGGCGAGCTGGTGTTCACGACGCTCACCAAGGAGGCCTTTCCACTCATCCGCTACCGGACCAAGGATATCTCCCGGCTCATTTACGAGCCCTGCGAGTGCGGCCGCACCCTGGTGCGTATGGAAAAAGTCACCGGCCGGACCGATGATATGCTGATCATCCGCGGCGTCAATGTCTTCCCATCGCAGGTCGAGCATGTCCTGCTTGGTGTCGAAGGGGTTGAGCCGCATTACCTGATTGTCGTAGAACGGGAGGGAAATCTTGACACCATGCAGGTGCAGGTCGAGGTCAGCGAAGGAATCTTCTCCGATGAGGTCCGCGTTCTGGAAAATCTGAGCAAGCACATTCAAAAAGAGATTAAAGATCTGCTTGGCGTCACCTGTAAGGTGAAACTGGTTGAACCGAAGACCATCCAGCGCAGTGAAGGCAAGGCGCAGCGGGTTATCGACAAGCGAAAAATCTGAGAGAAGAGGGATACTATGCTGGTAGAACAAATTGCCGTATTTTTAGAGAATAAGTCCGGACGACTGGCGGAGATCACCGCCATCCTCGCCGAAAACGCCATCAACATTCGCGCCCTGTCTGTCGCCGATACCGCCGATTTCGGCATCCTCCGGCTGATCGTCGACAAGGTCGAGCAGGCCAAGGCGGTACTCCGTGAAAACGGCTTTACCGTTGGCAAGACCCAGGTCCTGGCAGTAGAGGTGGAGGATAAGACTGGGGGCCTCGCCAGGGTGCTGAAGTGCATCAAAGAGGCCGGAATCAACGTCGAGTATATGTACGCCTTCGTCAATAAAACCGGGGAAAACGCCGTATTGATCTTCCGTTTCGAGAAGATGGAAGAGGCGATGGCCACCCTGCAAAAGGAAGGTTTTACCATCCTCAGCCGGGAGCAGATCTGCGGCCTGTAATTCCAATTGTCAATCAAGCATTAACTGTAGCTGCTGGGCTGTGCGGCTCCTCGCCGTACTGCTCTGTACTGTCTCGTCGTTGCTGGCTTGCAGCTTCGTTTCCATCTTGATTTAGAAATCATCTTGATTTAGAAATGGAATAATTCAAGCGGGGCAGCTCTCTGCGGTCGGCCCGTTTCACCTCAACCGTTACCTTTGAAACCACTATGTACTGGCAAAAAGATCAAGAGTGTCTGCCTCGGCCGGAGCTTCTAAAACTGCAGCTTGAACGGCTTACCCGCACCCTCTGCCGGGTGGCCAATAATGTGCCGTTTTATCGCAACAAATTCAGTGAATTGAATCTCCATCCGGAGAAGATGCGGAGCCTTGAGGAGTTGCGCGACTATCCCTTTACCACCAAACAGGACCTCCGCGATAACTATCCCTACGGCCTGTTCGCCGTGCCACTGCGCGATGTCGTCCGGGTGCATTCCTCCTCGGGAACCACCGGGATGGCCACGGTAGTCGGCTATAGCCGCAACGATATTGTCACCTGGTCGGACCTGGTGGCGAGAATTCTCTGCGGCGCCGGTGTCACCCCCGATGATGTTATCCAGATCGCCTTCGGCTATGGCCTGTTCACCGGCGGTTTTGGTCTGCATTATGGCGCCGAGCGGCTCGGGGCCTCGGTCATTCCCATATCCTCCGGCAACACCAAACGGCAGATCCAGATCATGCAGGATTTCAAGAGTACCGCCCTGGTCTGCACCCCGTCCTACGCCCTGAAAATGGCCGATGTGATGATGGATATGGGGATCAATCCCAATGGCCTGTCCCTGCGCTACGGCCTGTTCGGCGCCGAACCCTGGTCGGAGGCGATGCGCCAGGAGATCAACAGCCGCTTAGGCATCCGGGCCACCGACAACTACGGCCTATCGGAGATAATGGGACCGGGCGTTGCCGGCGAATGCCAGGAATGTAACGGTCTGCATATCAACGAAGATCATTTCCTGGTCGAGGTCCTCGACCCCGATACCCTGGAGCCGGTGGCTCCGGGAGAGGTTGGCGAATTGGTTCTGACCACGCTTACCAAGGAGGCCTTCCCGGTCATTCGCTACCGAACCAGAGACCTGACCCGTCTGATAACCGAGCCCTGTCCCTGCGGCCGGACTCTTGTGCGGATGAGCCGGATCATGGGGCGTTCCGACGATATGCTGATTATCAAAGGGGTCAATGTCTTTCCCACCCAGATCGAGGCGGTGCTTTTTGATATTGAAGGCACCGAGCCACACTACCGGCTGATTGTCGAACGGGAGAACAATCAGGACAAGCTGACGGTATTGGTCGAGGTTGTCGAATCGATCTTCTTTGACGAGATGAAAAAGCAGAAGGCCCTGGTTGAAACCATCAAGAAGCGCCTGGCCTCGGAACTGGGCATCGGGGTGGAGATCAAGCTTGTCGAGGAACGGTCGCTGGAGCGTTTTGAAGGCAAGGGGGCACGGGTTATCGACAAGCGTCAGCTCTAGGCCCGGATGTTTTTTGAGCACCGCTTCCCTGTCGCTGGGGCGGTGCCGGATCTTATACCGCAAGGGCATGAGTTTCGTTTGAGCAGACGAGCTGCTCGACTCAGCTATATACCGCAAGGGCATGAGTTTCGTTTGAGCAGACGAGCTGCTCGACTCAGCTATATACCGCAAGGGCATGAGTTTCGTTTGAGCAGACGAGCTGTTCAACTCAGCTTTATTCTCCCGCTGATCCCGGCGGGATTTTTTGAAACCCCAGATAGGCCGAGAGAAACCGCGATTTTCCCACCGCGATAAAATGCTCATAGCTCCACGGCTCGCCGGTCAAAAGCTCTTTATGCTCGGGGTGAATGACGTAGACAGCAGCGGCGCAAAGGCCACGGCCTTCGGTTACGACCTGCACCTCCCGGCGGAGGTACTGCCTGCCCTCGAAACGGTCGAGCCGCTCCATGGCGGATGGTGGCAGATCCAGGTAGAGGACGCCTGCAACCTCACTCCCCGGCTGGGCGATGATGCCCGGATACTCCTCGCCGCGAATCCGCGAACGAAAATAGTCCTTGAGGCTTGCCGGGACGAAGTCAGGCTGGCAGCTGGCAACCTGGAACATGATATCACTGCACATCAGTGAGCCGTAGGTAAAGAGATTGAGCATGGCGGTGTAAACGGTAGTTATTAAAGGTGATAAGAAATTTTGCATTATACGATGGAGAACCATGAGAAGCAATAACCGGCAGCCTGATGAGCTCAGGCCATTATCGATAGAGCGGGGCGTGCAATACCAGGCCGACGCCTCTATCCTCATCCGTATGGGCAATACCCACGTGCTCTGCGGGGTGAGCGTGGAAGAGAAGGTGCCACCCTTCCTGCAGAACACTGGGCGCGGCTGGCTTACCGCCGAATACGGCATCCTCCCCTGCGCCACCAATAGCCGCTATCGCCGGGAAACCCAGGGACAGTCGGGGCGGACCATGGAGATCCAGCGCCTGATCGGCAGGAGCCTGCGGATGATGGTCGATCTTTCTATGATCGGTGAACGGACGCTGCGGGTTGACTGCGATGTCCTCAACGCCGACGGCGGCACCCGCACCGCCGCCATCACCGGCGGAGCACTGGCGGTCCGCGACGCCCTGGTAAAGCTGGTGCGGGACGGTAAACTTGAAAAACTCCCGGAAATTCTGCCGGTTGCGGCGATTTCCGCAGGAATTGTCGAGGGCACACCGCTGCTTGACCTGGATTACCAGGAGGATTCCGCCGCCGAAACCGATGCCAATTTCGTGATGGCCGGTGACGGCCGATGGATTGAAATCCAGGCCACTGCCGAGGGCGGACCCTTTTCCGATGAGGCCTATCTGGCCATTTCCGGCCTTGCCCGGCGCGGTATCGCCGATTTATTTCGGTTGTGGAAGGATGCCACCCCGGTAAACCGTTGATTCAATCGTCAAGGACTATAATAATGCGAAGAAAATTCAATGAGATAAGTAATAAAAGTACGATTGACGAGATCCTCCTCCGCTGCCGTGTCGGCAGACTGGCGACCACCGGCGGCGACGGCTATCCGTATATCACCCCGGTTAATTATGTTTACATGGATGGGGCAGTCTATTTTCATTGCGCCAGGCAGGGTGAAAAACTCGACAATCTGCAACGCGATCCCAAGGTGTGCTTTGCCGTCGATCGGCCGCTTGCCTACCTCGACACCGCCTACGACAAGAGTATGCCGGTCTGTGATGTCGGCCAGTATTACCAGTCGGTGGTCATTCGCGGCCGGGCGGAGATTGTCGAGGATGTCGTGGAAAAGGTGGCCGCCCTCAATGCCCTTATGGCCTGCCATGAAAATGTTCCGGACTTCGCCGAGATAACCGCCGAAACGCCGGCGGTGGCCTTGTGCACCGTTGTGGCGGTGCGGGTAGAACAGGTCACTGGTAAGGCCAACCTGGGTCAGAAAAAGCCCGCCGCCGAGAAGGAGAAAATTTGCGCGTATCTGCGCCGGAGGGGACTGCCGGGCGATCTGGAGGCCGCCGATCTTATCGGTTAGCCGAGGACGGAACCGGTCAGTGCAGATCGTTCAGGCAAGGAGTCGCTACAGGGATTGACGGTTTACCGGGATGGCGCCAAAAATTTTGAGAGGAGGGGAACAATGCATCTGGCTCTGGGTGTGGTGATTGGTTTTCTCGTAATGCTCCAGTTTGGCTTTGGCCATGCTCTTCTCGGTGGTCTGGTCGGGGCCTTGGCGGCGGAGGTACTCTCTCTTCGTAAGCGCCTGAATATCTTGGAACAAAAACCTGAAACCAAGGGCAGGCAGGAACAGGAAGTTGTCTTTTCACCGGTCAATGCCCAACCGGCCGCACCTGCTCGCCCTGCCGCACCGCTTGCAAGGCCACGGCCGGTACCGGTTGCCGCTCCATCCATGGCTGGTAGCAGTCACCAGCCGCCTAAGGAGCGGCAGCCAAACCTCCTCGACCGGTTTTTTGCGACCCTTGGCCAGGGGGCTGCCCGAGCCACCTCGACAATCAAAGAATTCTTCAGTACCGGCAATGTCGTATTGAAAATCGGTGTCATCATCGTCTTCTTCGGTGTCGCCTTCCTTCTCAAGTATGCCGCCCAGCGGGACATGGTGCCGCTTGAACTGCGTCTTGCAGGTGTAGCGATCTCCGGTATGGCGATGCTGGCAACCGGCTGGTGGCTGCGCCGCCGCAAGACCGGCTACGGCCTGGTTCTGCAAGGCGGAGGGGTCGGTATTCTCTACCTGGTGGTCTTTGGCGCCGCCAAGCTCTATGGCTTCTTGCCCATGGTCTTCGCCCTGGCGGTAATGGTCGGCCTGGTCGCCCTGTCCTGTCTGCTGGCGGTCCTTCAGGACGCCAAGTCCCTGGCGGTCTTCGGTATTGTTGGCGGCTTTCTCGCCCCGGTGCTGATGTCGACGGGTGGCGGCAGCCACGTCATGCTGTTTTCCTACTACGGTCTCCTCAATGCCGGGATCTTCGGCATCGCCTGGATGAAGGCCTGGCGCGACCTCAATCTCATCGGTTTTGTCTTTACCTTTGCCATCGGCACCTTCTGGGGCAGCAGCGGTTACCGGCCCGAGCACTTCGCCACCACCGAACCCTTCCTCCTGATATTCTTTGTCTTTTATGCTGGCATTGCCATTCTCTTTGCCCATCGCCAACCGGTCAATCTGCGGGGATTTATTGACGGTCCCCTGGTCTTTGGTCTGCCCCTGGTGGTTTCCGGCCTGCAGTATTATCTGGTCATGGATACTCAATACGGTCTGGCTTTGTCGGCCCTTGGCTTTGGCCTTTTTTACCTGAGCCTGGCAACCTTTTTGTGGCGCAGGCTCAGCGAGCGGATGCATCTGCTTGCCGAGGCATTTCTGGCACTCGGGGTGGTCTTTGGTACTCTGGCCATCCCTCTGGCTCTCGACGGACGCTGGTCGGCCTCGATCTGGGCCCTGGAAGGGGCGGGAATGGTATGGGTCGGAGTACGGCAGCAGCGGGTGGTTGCCCGTCACTTCGGCCTGCTGTTGCAAGCGGCGGCGGCCTTCATCTTCCTTGATTCGGTATGGTATCCGTTCAAGGCCTGGCCCTTTGCCAATCATCATTTCCTCGGTTGCGGATTTTTGGCCGGCGCCGGTCTGCTATCCGGATATTATCTCGATCGGCACAACGGTGAACTGAAAACCTGGGAGCGCTTTTACCCTTTGCCTCTGCTCGCCTGGGGCCTTGCCTGGTGGTATATCGGCGGGTTGCGGGAGGTGGACAGGCAACTGCCTGCCCGGGAGACGCTACACGGTTTTCTCCTCTATTGCTCGGCCACCACGATGCTTGTTGGCATTGCCGTGAAAAAGATTCACTGGCCTCGGCTGGCTTTGGCCCTGCTGCTGCAGTTGCCGGCAATGGTAATCCTTGTACCGGTAAGTTTCCTCGATCTCCATTCAGGTTCGCACCTGCTTGCCGGCTGGGGACTGGCTGCCTGGGCCATTGCCTTTATCGTCCAGTACCGGCTTCTCCATCTCTTTACCGGGGCATGGTCACGGCGTATCGAAATTGCCTGGCATCTCGGCACCCTCTGGTTGCTGGTCTTTGTCCTCAGTCATGAGGCGGCTTGGGCGGTAGGCCGCTTGACCGGGCTGGCTTCGGTTTGGGCATGGGTGTGCTGGGCGGTGGTACCCATCGGCGGCCTTTTCCTGCTGATGAATTGGCCAAATCTGACTCTCTGGCCTGTTGGGACATTTCGCTCGGCATATCTCGGGGTGGGAACCGTCCCACTCGCCGCAGCCCTTTGCATCTGGCTTGTCGCCTCCTTCAGCTTTGCCGGGAACCCAAGCCCACTCCCCTATCTGCCGGTCATAAATCCCCTGGAAATTTCTGGAATCATGGCAGTTTTTACCCTCTTTATGACACTGTCCCGGTGGACGGATATCGCTTCCTTCGGTGGTAAGCTGCCAAAGGAAAAACAGCTGCGCGGGGTGGTGGGTGTGCTGCTCTTCTTCCTTGTCAACAGTGTTGTCGCCCGGTCTGTGCATTTTTATGCCGGTATTCCTTACTATGCCGATTCACTGTATCATTCGGCGATTTTCCAGGCGGCCATTGCCGCACTATGGGGTGTCAGTGCCCTGGCGATAACTATTTGGGCGACCCGGCGAGGCAGCAGGCCACTGTGGACCGTGGGTGCCATTTTGCTCAGCATGGTGGTGTTGAAGCTGTTCATTGTTGATCTTTCAAGAACGGGTACCATCGCTCGTATTGTCTCGTTTCTGGTGGTGGGGGTGCTGATGCTCATTATCGGCTATTTTTCACCCATGCCGCCGAAGAAAAGTGAGGAAAAAAGTCCATGAGATACCTCTTTCTAAAACCGCAAGGGCATAGGTTTCGTTTTTGCAGACGAGCTACTCAACTCAGTTTTACAATGATACCGCTGCTTGCCCTGCAGGCTGCTTTTGCCGGTACTCAGGAGGTACGGCCTGACGATTTCGCCGCCGGCTACTACCTGGAGGTGACCAGCCCCGGCCCCCTCTATTCCCTGGAGCTGCCGCTGGATGTGTACCGGACGGTACGCCGTCCGGATCTCGGCGATATCCGGGTATTCAATGGAGCGGGAGAGGTGGTGCCGCACAGTTTACGAGATGTGGCAGTGCCTCCCGAGGCGGTTCGGAAAAAGGCCAGTGTGCCGTTTTTCCCCCTGTTTGAAAATACCGCCAACCCCGGCCAATCCGATCTGGCGATGCAGGTTGTTCGTAACAGCAGCGGTACCATCGTCAGTATCAATGCCGATCCTAAGCCCGGAGCCGGTGGCCCGCAAACAACCAGCTACCTTCTGGATCTCAGCGGCTTGAAGACGCCGGTTGGCGAACTGGATGTGCATTGGATCGCTGGACAGGGCTCTCCCGTCTACGCGGTGACCGTGCAGCATAGCAGCGACCTGCAGCGTTGGATTCCCTTAGTTGCCAATGCCCCCCTCGCCGACCTGCAGCATGGTGGGGCGCGGGTCGAAAAGAGGAATATCATTCTACCCTACGGCCCGCAGAAATACCTGCGGCTGACCTGGCAGGGTGGCACGCCTCTTGTCCTGAACCGGGTGGACGCCGTCTCGCCGATTGTCCCATCGCGCCAGCCGCGGCAATGGGATGATCTCGGCAGCGGTGTTGTCGATACTGGCGAAAAGGTACCGGCACTAAACTATAAGACCTCCCTCCGCCTGCCGGTCAGCAGTGCCCAGATGGTCTTTTTTGATAAAAACCCGACGGCAAGGATAGCCCTGCAGTCGCGGCCTACCGACAAAGATCCCTGGCATACCCGTTGCGAGCAGGTGTTTTATAAGCTTAGTTTCACAGCCTCGGAGGTGCGCAATGAACCCTGTGTCTTCCAACCGACTACCGATACCCTCTGGCGGGCGGTGGTACGTGAAGATGGGGCGGGGATAGGATCCCGGCAACAGATCCCGACCCTGCAGCTTGGCTGGAATCCCAGCGAACTGGTGTTTATCGGCAGGGGGGAGCCGCCATTTCTCCTTGCCTTCGGCAGTGCCGGACTCGAGCAGCAGGACCGGGGCGACAGTACCGTCGTCCTCCAGGCGCTCAACGCCGGCCCGGCAAATCAGGGGATTGGTTCGGCTCGTCTTGGCAGCAGAAGGGAATTGGGCGGGGAAAGGGCGCTGAAAAGTCTGCCGCCTCCGCCGCCATGGAAGAAGTGGCTGCTTTGGGGCGTTTTGGTTGCTGGTGTCGCCTGTCTGGCGGGGATGGCCCGTAGCCTTATCAAGGAAATGAATAAAAAGGCAATAAATCAGACGACGTCCGAGAAGTAACCGGGTACTGTACCTGTTCGTCAAAGGCAAGGGAGCTGACTCGGCAATCCCTCATGGAGACTGCGGGGAAAATCTTCTTTGTTGAAGTATTTTCATAAATTTTCAGGGAAATAAAGAATGTTCCGATCATTTTATCAAAGCAGGAAGTGGTTTGTTTGGGCCTATGGCGGTGGCTTGGTGTTACTGCTTGCCCTGTTTTTCCAGGTGCAGCTGACGGTTCAACTCAATGAATGGTACGGCGGCTTTTACAATATCCTACAAAAGGCTACCGAACATAAGGTTGAAGAGTTCTGGGCGAGCATGGTGCAGTTTGCCAGGATTGCCTTCCCCTACGTGTTGATTGCCACCCTCACCTCGTACTTTACCCGGGTCTACTCCTTTAAATGGCGGGAGGCCATGACCTTTTCCTACGTGGCAAAATGGCAGCTTGTCGAAACCGAGGTGGAGGGTGCCAGCCAGCGTATCCAGGAGGATATCTACCGCTTTGCCAGGATTGTCGAAAGCCTCGGCCTGCAGGTCATCCGGGCGATCATGACCCTTATTGCCTTTTTGCCGATTCTCTGGGGCCTGAGCAAGGGTGTTGATCTGGAGCTGATCAAGACGGTCCCCGGCAGCCTGGTTTGGGTGGCCCTGATAGTCTCTCTTGGCGGCCTGCTGATTTCCTGGTTTGTCGGCATCAAACTGCCGGGCCTGGAGTATAACAATCAAAAGGTGGAGGCGGCCTTCCGCAAGGAGCTGGTTTATGCCGAGGACGATAAGGTAAAATATGGCCGCACCGAGACCATCGTCGAGCTCTTCACCGGCCTGAAGTTCAACTACAACCGGCTGTTTCTCCACTATGGCTATTTTGATATCTGGGTCAATTTCTTCGAGCAGCTGATGGTCATCGTCCCCTACCTGATCATGGGGTCGGGCTTGTTCTCCGGGCTCATCACCCTCGGTGTGCTGGTGCAGGTATCGAACGCCTTCAGCAAGGTGCGCGAGTCCTTCTCCATCTTTATCGCCAACTGGACGACCATCACCGAACTTCGCTCCATCCACAAGCGTCTCAAGGAATTTCAGCTAAATATAAACTACTGATGATGCGGCAGGTATTTTAGGCCGCCGGAGGCATCGGCTCAGGCAGGGGAGTATTTGGCCATGATCAAGGTGATATTGTCCATTCCTCCCCTTTTGAGGGCGCTCTTGACCAGGAAGTCGGTGGTTGATTTCAGATCCGTTGAATGCATCAATTCAGCGACGATTTGTTCCGGGAGGACCAGATTGTGAAATCCATCGGTGGACAGCAGGAGAATATCGCCTGGGTCGAGCTCGACCGAACCGGTCTCCGGGCTGTCCAAAAGGCTGCCCAGTGCCTGGTCGAGGATGTTTCGTGAGTAATGATCGGCCACTTCCTCGGGAGTGATCTCGCCCTCTTCTACCAGGTAACGCGCCAGGTTCTGGTCTTCAGTGAGCTGTCTGAGTATTCCCCGTCTATAGATGGACAACCGGCTGTCGCCGACATGTACCCAGCTGGCACGGCCTTCGCGGATAAAGACACAGAGGAGCGTCGTTCCCATGCCCTCAAGGGCCGTATCTCTCTCGGCAGCGGCTAGGATGAATCTATCTGTTTCCACCGCAAGCGCCGCCAGAACCTCTTCTTCCATCCCTTTTGCAATCAGCGGCATATTGGCCAGTTTGCCTCTCAGTATTTCCGCGGCATAATCCCCGGCCGCCTGCCCGCCCAGTCCGTCGGCAACCGCGAATAGCAGGGTGTTATCGGCAAACCTTTTAAAATAATAGCGATCTTCATTGGCCTTTTTCACAAGGCCGATATGCGTTGCCGCATATAAAGTGAGGTTCCCCTGTGTCGTATCGAAGGAGTGTTCCTCCTCTTGCACTCTTTGGTAAAAGCTGCAATTCTTACATGTATCTATTTTTTCGGCAAAAGTACCCATTATTTGCTGGTCGCAAAAGGTGCCGGCGACGAGCCAGCAGGATCTTCCGGCGTTTACCCCATTGTTGAAGGTGTTGAGGGCAGTTTCCGCTGCCGCCGGACAAATACCATCCTTGTCGGCCATGCAACCGCCGGGTTCGCGGCCGCATTTCTTGTACTGCCAGCAATTTATTTTAGGTGTTGTCATTAATGGTCAATTGGTGTCTTGATTTTTATGTTGATCCTGTCTGCTCGTCGGTTTTGAAAACCTGGATTTCGATGTCCAGTTCTTCCGACAAACGGATGAACTCCAGCAGTATGCGATCCAAATCTTCCCGTTTCTTTCTGGAATACCTGCAGATTATCGTCGCGCTCTCCTGCTGTTTTGTTCGAGACGGCAGGGCGACTACATGTTGGTTGTATAAAGGCGCCAGATCGTCGAGTACCTCAGCAATGTCCTGATAGCGATCCTTTCTCATATGTTGACAGGCCTTAACAATAATACGTCGTAATTCCGGCGGGATTTCCGGCAGCAGATCTGCCGGGTCGGGCAGCACCCTTTGGCCATTCTCCTGAAAGATCGTCAGTATCTCGTCGGTGGTAAACGGCAGTTGCCCGGTGATCAGCTCAAAGGCGGTAATACCCAGGGCGTATATGTCGCTGCACCGATCTGCCCAGCCCTCTTCGAGCAGTTCCGGTGCCTGGTAGGCAAGTGTACCGCCGATCTGCTCGTCCTCCGTGCCCACCGGGCAGGCCAGACCGAAGTCGAGGATCTTGATACGATCATCCGGCAACACCATAATATTGTCGGGATTAATGTCCCGGTGGATGATGTTTTTGGCATGGGCATAGCTCAGACCGGCGCAGATTTGCTGGAGGTACTGTATTGCCAGCAGCTGCGGAATCCTGCCGAGCCGGCCGAGAAGGCTGCGCAGGGACTCGCCGTGAAGATATTCGGTAACAATGAACACGGTTTTATACCGCTCTTCAAAATCATAGACCCTGAGAATATTTTCATGGTTCAGGGAAGCGATGATCTGCGCTTCCTTTCGAAAATTTTGAAGAAAAGCGGAATCGATGACCATGTTGTGGCGCATCATCTTGATCGCCACCACCATTTGCAGATCTTTATGTACCGCCTTGTAAACAATCGAGTAGGCCCCACGGCCGATGATGTCGGTGGCGATATACTTACCGATGCGCCGGTCGGCAACCGGCCGTTTGGAGTCAAACTGGCTGGCGACGATTTCCGTCACCAAGGAGAGAAGCTCGGGATTGTTATGGGAGATATTGTCGATCTGGTGCTTGTTGAGCACCCACAGCTGCATGTCGGTTTCCGCCTCAACATGCGACTGGCGCGGTTCGCCAGTAAAAAGCCCGCGGATGCCGACAATATCGCCGCGGCTCCAATGGCCGGCCGGGTGCAGGCAACCATCCTTTTCGACGACCGCCAGGCAAGTCCCTTGCTGGATGATATAGGCGGTGTCTTCAACGCCCCCCTGCACCAGAAAACGTTCGCCGGCCTTCACCCATCGGTACGTCAACTCTCCCAGAAAGGAGTCATCCCTGGTGTCGGTAAGCAGCCTCAGCAGTTTGGTGGGAGTGCCGCTTGCGCCCTCCTGGTGGCTGACAAAGGAAAAAAAGTCGCATTTGACGCATGATTGTCTCTTGGCGTGAAAGGCCCCCTGTGTTGTTCCCTCGCAAAAGGTTCCCGCCACCGCCCAGCAGATTCTCCCGCCATTTATGCCACTATTTATGCCATCGAATGAATCATCAAGGGCGGCGGGGCAGATCCCCATCTCCTGTACGTTCCGGCCGTTCTTTTCTCTTCCGCATTTTTTGAACTCCCAGCAATTCAGCTTCTGTTCGCGCATTTGCATGTAGTGGCCGGTGGAGGAGAGGTAACAGCAGGTGTTGACCAGTGTACAGCACCTGCCATGCAGTAATTCGATGTCGAGAAGAGCAGGGTGGTAGCAGTTTTTTCAATTCTACTTCAGAACATCCGGCGAATAATTGACCAAAGTCAACCTAAACAGTTCCTTGTTTGGATTCAAGTATACCCTTTTGGTGGGCTAATGAGAAATCACCCTAATCTTTCCGCAACAGCTGTGGCCATCCGTCCGGTGTGCCGACGAGCAAACTGAGGCCATACCTCGTTGGCTGTTCACAGGGGATTGCACCCAGTTCTCCGGCAATATGCGCCATTGCAGGAGAGAAATAGACAACAACCTCACAGTGAAGACGCCCTTCCGATTCATGCCGCAGGAAAACCGCCATTTCTTCTGAACAGTTGGCTTTTGTATAGGCCGATTGACAGACCAACTCAACATGCTCTAACTCGACAAAGGCCAACATCGCATCCCCGAGATTCTTTTGGAACCATCTGCCCATTTGTTACTCCACTGCCGGTTTGAAAACGTGGTTCAGATACGATTTTCTTGCCGCTAAAGCATGGGGATGTCCGCAGCGAACAAAGACATGGTTCGACCGGCTCTTCGATTTCACTCAGCCGTATGACAAGTGCCTGCGGTGAGGAGAAGAGCTACTTGCGGCATGGCAAGGGCCATTCAAAGCTGTGCAGCTTTTGGAAAAAGTATATTGTTCTCAAGGTGCACATGCTTATGGAGGTCGTCCTCGAACTCCTTTAATTTCTGGTAAGTAACCATAAATGTGTTGCAGACATCGTCTGGTATCGCATATCCCCCGGCCAGAAACTGGATTTTGTGTATCGTATCGCCGACTTCTTCATGTTCTTTGGTGAGTTTCACAAGTGACTTGTTGATCGTTTCTTTATCGATAGCCGCCGGTGTCGCTCCGGCTTTTTTATCCATATCGACTCGTTTTAGGGCTGGGAAAAAAACTTCCTCCTCTTCCTGGAGATGGGCCATCAAATCGGTTGCCATCTTGGTAAAAATGGCCGCGATTTCGATGACCTCGGGATGATGGGCACCATGAACCTCGGCAATCTTACGGGCATATGCGGTAATCTGTCCGGTATTATCCTTAATGTAGGAATGGTGGACATTGACGATATAGTCAATTAAGAATGCCAGCTCCCACGAGGTGAAATTCTGACTTTTCTCGACTGGCTTGCTTGTTACTGCCTCAAGCTCCTCGGTTATGGCGGCAAGATCGATCCCTTTTTCCAGGCAGGCCGCCGATAGCTCCACCTTGCCTCCGCAGCAGAAGTCAATCCCGTGATCCTCAAAGATCTTGGCGGTCCGGTAATCCTCGGCGACAATCTCGCCAATCGTTTGCTTTGACTCGTTCATCATCTTCACCTCCAATGCAATCATGTTGGTTTGTACAGTTCAGGGTAGAGCCTTTTTGCACAGTTTTTCGGAATCATCTGCTTTCTTAATGGTATCTGTCGGTCCTGCTCTGCTATAACCAGAATTCCGGGTATTTCCGGCTCTTTGGGATATTGTTGACGATAAGGGCAATAAGGAGCATGACACCTGCCCCTAAGGCAGCCGGCATTATGACATACAGGTAGCCGAGATTATGTACGCTTTCGCCGCCGATGACGGCAATCAAGGCGGTAGCACCGCCCGGTGGATGAAGGGTCTTGGTAAAATGCATCAAGGCAATCGAGGTGGAAACGGCCAGTGAGGCCGCCAACCAGAGGTCGCCGCCAAACCATTGAAAGGCGGTCACTCCAATAAAGGCGGAAAGGATATGGCCGCCCAGCAGATTTCTCGGTTGCGCCAGGGGGCTGCGGATGGCCCCGTAAATAAGTACGGCGGAAGCGCCAAAAGAGCCGATGATCAGCATCAGGCTGGTCTGGTCGAGCAGTTTGTAGTGGATAAGAGAAATGGCGGCAATACCGAGAAAGCTGCCCACCCAAGACCAGACAATCTCGGAGACACCGACCTTGGGCGGGCTTTGTCCGCCACCTTTCATTTTTTGCCAATAACTCATAGTTTCGTTCCCTCCCCCAAGACACTGTAGGAATGGGCCAGATCGGTACGAGTGACGATGCCAATGGGGCGCCCGCCGCCGTCGATGATCGGCAAGCGATTAATCTGCCGGTCGACAAAGAGTGCGGAAATTTCCCCAATGGTCATCTCGGCAACACCGGTTATCGCCGGTTTTGTCATGATGTCACCGACGGTACGGTTCCGTAAGTTGCCGATCATGCAGCTCTTGTTGTTCAGGCAATGGGTGGCGATCTGCATGAAGGACGGCGTTGCGCCAAAGCCCATTTCTTTGAGAAAATCTTTTTCGGAGACGACACCGACGATCTTCCCCGCAGCATCGATCACCGGTGCTCCCGATATCTGTTTTTCCGCAAGCAGTGCCGCGGCCTTGACCAGAGCCATCTCCTGGCTGATCAACAGCACTGCTCTGGTCATAAGATCGGCCGCCTTGCGGGAGGTCAGCAGCCGTTTTATCGCCAATGAATAGGCAACCTGATAGATCTCTTTGAAATCACCGGGAGTGATATCGAGATATCCCTGTATGGCCTTCATGGCATCGACCACGTCCTGCTCGGAAATTTCTACCGGTACCGGTGGCGGGGTCTCGTCATTTTTTTGCATTTTCGGTTCTCCTTTAAGTGCCCAAGGCGATTTTTCAAGCAGGGGCATGAGGCACGGCCTTTTTTCGTCTTTGTCTCGGCCAATCACACTTTCGGTTTTGCTGAAAGTATTATTCAAGTATTTGATATAAAAACAATATGTATAAAAAATTATGCGAGCCGGCTGGATGCCCTTGGCTACGGTCCGCGTATCAACCTTTTTGGCTGGCTGGGGATTCTCCCGTATTTCTCTTTTTGGGAGACCAGAATTCAAGTCTGTTGCCCTCAGGGTCATAAATATAGAAGACCTCCGCACCCCAGGCATGATCGCGTATTGCCTGAGGATGGTGCCCGGCTTGTTTAAGGAATAGGTGGGATGCGCCAATATCCTCAACCTCCAGAGCGATGGTAATGCCTTGGCCGGCACAGGTCTTCAGCGAACTTCGGGTCACATCGGCAATGCTCAGCCGGGCCCTTTCGTTCAGCGCAAATTCGACAAACCAGTCAAAACTGGCGGTTATCTTCAGTTGTAATCCGGTCTTGTAAAAGGCTACCGTTTCCTGCCATCTGGCACAGTAAAGTATTGTATTTGCAGTTTGTATTTTCACAGTCCCTCACGCTGGCGACCTGGACAAAAGCTTTCTTTGCCAACTGCCGTTGCTACCGGATGGGCCGACGTTCTGGCCCACCGGCACATGACCGGGCATATCACTCCTTGGAGATACACGCAGCCGGACATGAGGCTATGGCCTCGTCGACGCAGGCCTCGCCGGCATCCGCGCCGTCAATCACCGAGGCCTTGCCGGCATCGTCGTCAAAAGAAAACACCTCTGGACACAACTCCACGCATGCTTGACAACCGATACATTCATCCTGATCAATCTTCACTTGTTTGGACATGATTTCTCCTTTTGATGATTAATGAATCTTCCCAGCTATTTGGGGTGCGGCTATTTACGCCAGGAAATTGCTTTCCTGGTGCTTTTGGGCGATGGCATCCGCCAGCCCGCTCAGAGCTTGAAAATCCTTTTGCCGTGGGGCACCCTTGCAGAGAACCGGCGCAAGCACCTCGATTTTCAGGTTCGGGATCATCGCCGCCAAGTTCTCGACAACCTTGCCACCCCATCCATAGGAACCGACGATGGACAAATACTGCGCCTTGGGGCGCAGGGCGTTGGCAAGAAATGCACAATATGCCGCCATCGGGTGCGGCCCGGTCAGGACGGTTGGGGTTCCGATGACGATGGTCCCCGCATCGACCAGAGACATGGCAAGCTTGCCGATATCGGTGACGGGCAGATTGAACAGTTCGACCCGGACCTGCCGTTCAATCAGGGCGGCCGCCAGATGATCGACCATCTGCCGGCTGCTGCCGTGCATGGAAACAAAGGGCAGGGTCACCAAATTATGGGGGACCATTGTTGTCCAGTCACGGTAAGCATCGATGATCCAGGCCGGTTTGTCGTAAATCTGGCCGTGGCTTGGGGCAATGGTCCGGATGTCATAGGGTGCCAATTTTTCAATGTTTTTCTCTATCACGCTGCGAAAAGGCATCATGATTTCCGCGAAATACCGTTTTGCCGCCTCATACACCCGTCCCTGTTCACTTACCATAAGATCACTGCTGGCAATATGGGAGCCGAAAAAATCGCAACTGAAGAGAATCTTGTCTTCCTCAAGGTAGGTCACCAGGGTTTCCGGCCAGTGCACCCAGGGGGTAAAAATAAACTTCAGGGTCTTGTCGCCAAGGGAGAGGGTCTCGCCGTCGGCAACGGTGATGAAGGTGTCCTCGGCGATGTGCAAAAGATCAATAAGCATCGCCTTGCCCTTGGCGCTAGTGACCACTTTTGCCTCAGGGTAACGGGCAAGGACGTGGGGTATCGACCCGGAATGGTCTTGCTCGGCATGTTGCGATACAACATAATCGATGCGAGGAAGGTCTTGCAGCTGGGTCATCAATACCTCGACCATGTCCGGATCGACCGCGTCGATCAGCACGGTTTTTGCGCTGCCCTGAACCAGGTAAGCGTTATAGGTGGTTCCGTCGGGAAGGGGGATGAGTGAGTCGAAAAGCCGCCGGCCCCAATCGACCGCTCCCAGCCAATATACATTCTTTGCTATGGGTCTTTTTTGCATGTGTTTGCCTCCTGTGGTGAGAGTTTTTTCCTGCCGTGGTGAACTGAACCGCTATTACCGGCACATCATCAAGGCGCATTGAAATTCCGGCCTTCTCCTGCCTCTTCGTAGGTTATCCCATCCCGGATATTATAGATCCTTTTGAAGGTTGGAATGATTTTTTCATCATGAGTGACAACGATGATCGCCGTGCCGAATTTTTGCGCCATGTCGTTGAGAATGCGGATGACCGCCAGGGCCCTTTCACTGTCGAGAGGCGCGGTCGGTTCATCGGCAAGGATGACCGGCGGGCGATTGACCAGACCGCGGGCGATGGCGACCCGTTGCTGTTCGCCGCCGGAAAGCTGAGACGGCATAGCCTTGGCACGGTGTTCGACCTGCAGCGCCCGGAGGAGTTCCAAGGCCTGCCGCCGCGCTTCGCCGTTATCGGTACCGGCGAGCATCGGCAGCAGAGCGACATTGTCGGTGACATTGAGAAAGGGAATAAGATACGGCGCCTGGAAGACAAAACCGATCATATCCCGCCGTAAAGCCCGCAGGTCCCGAATCTTCCAGCCGTTATCGTAAATTGTCTTTGCGCCCAAAGTCATCCGCCCGGCCGACGGTTCGATGATGGCGCCGAGACACTTGAGCAAGGTCGTCTTTCCCGAGCCGGAAGGGCCGATAAGGCCGACAACCTCGCCCGGGGCAACGGACATGTTGACATCTTTCAGGGCGTCGACGGCGGTGTCGCCCTTACCGTAGCGCTTGCCCAGTCCTTCGATACGAATGCCTGAGGTAGCTGATTCCACATGAAGTTTATCCACCGATAGCCTCCGCCGGATCGACTTTGAGCGCCGCGCGAATAGCCAGAAGACTGGCGAGGGCGCAAATGAGCATAACGGCGATAAAACCACGCAGGGCGTCACCGGGTAGAAGAAGGACGTACTTGGGGAAAAACGGTCCCCAAATGGTGGCGGCGATCTTGCCGACGACGAAACCAATGGCTCCCAGGGCCAGGGCCTGCTGGAGGATCATCGCCGAAATGGTGCGATTCTTGGTGCCGATTAGTTTCAGCACGGCGATCTCCCGGATCTTCCCCAGCGTCAGGGTATAGATGATAAAGGCGACGATGGCGGCGCTGACAATGGCCAGAATGACCAGGAACATGCCAATCTGCTTGGCCGAGGTGGCGATCAGCTTGGAGATCAAAATCTCCTGCATCTGGGCGCGGGTATAGACGGTTAAGCGGGTCCAGCGGCGGATCGGCGCGGCAACCTCTTCGGCATCGCTGCCCGGTTCGATTTGCACCAGTATCGCATTGACAAAGGGGTTGGTGCTTTGCGAGGCGATGACCGCGTCGAGCAATCCCGGCACGCCCGGACGGTTGAGGCCTGGGTTTTCGGCGGTGCGGGCGCGCTGGTCGACGATGGCATCGTTGTCTTTCAAAAATTGTGCTTCCTGGGCGTCCTTCAGAGGAATGAAGATCATCGGGTCGCCGCCCGAGGAGACCATCCGCCTGGTCAGCCCGACAACCGTAAATATGTTGCGGCGAATCTGAATGTTGTCGCCAAGGGTAAAGCCCGAGGCGATATCGGCTATGGCCTCGTAGTGGCCGCGGGTGATGTGCCGTCCACCCAGCAAAAACCCGGGATGGCCGGGATGTCCCGGTCCGTCGGGGGTAACACCGACCACCATGGCCCGCACTTCGCGAGCCTGCAGGCCGCCGGTCCGGCGCACCTGCATGGTAAGGTAGGTGATGTTTGCCGCCCGGGCCACCCCTTTCATGCCGGCGATGGACCGATAGATATCATCGTGGACGCTTGACGATTCGGCATAGGGGCCAAGGGTATCCTGCTGCACCACCCAAAGGTCGGCACCACTGTTGTCGAGGAGCACATTGGCGTCGTCGACCATGCCGCGATAGACCCCGGCCATGGTCAGCGTTACGCCGATCAATAAGCCCAGACCGATGCCGGTAAAGACAAATTTGCCCCAGGCATGGAGAATGTCGCGTCCGGCCAGACTGATCATAGCGGTGTCCCCGGCTTGTGCTCGACAGGCTTGATCCGGCTGTTGGCCTGGAGGGCTTTTTTGCTGTACATGACCACCCGTTCGCCACCGCCAAGGCCCTCGATAATCTGCACCCAGCCGTCGAGGTCGGCGGCACCGGTCTTGACCTTGATAAACCGCAGACGGCCTTCGCTAACCGTCCACACGCCAAGCTGGCCAGCGACTCGTTGCAGGCTGGCATTGTGCACCGCAGGCATCGCCTTCAGGGGCACCGGGAAGACGGTAACCTCGGCCAGCTCCCCGAGGGGCGGGAGGGGGTGGGGCAGTTGCTTGAAGGTGACTTTGCCGACAATCTCTTCGGTAATTGCATCGGCGATTGGCTCAAGACGCTCTACCCGTCCGGCCAGCTTCTCCCCGGCCAAGGAGCGGAGGACGATCTGCGCTTCCAACCCCGCCTTCAGCCCCAGCGCCCGTTGTTGGTCGAAACGGACAGTCACCCGGATGTTCGCCGGTTCAACGATCTCAACGACGGCCTGGCCGGGAACGACGGTAGTGCCGGGGTCGGCATCCCGCCTGGTGACCAGGCCGCTTACCGGGGCTATGAGGTGGAGATTATTACGCTGGCGGAGCAGGGCGTCGCGCTCGGCCTGCAAGCGCCGCACCTCTTGACGGGCAACCTCCAGGTTTGCCCGGGCGGCGGCAAGCGATGCCTCCGCCACGTGGTAATCCTGCTGCTTGATGTCGGTTGCTTCTTTACTGACCGAATGTACCGCCAGCAGTTGCTGGTAGCGTTCAGCCTGGGTTTTGGCGAAGGTCTTGCGGGTATCCGCTTCCCGGATATTGGCCTCGACGGCGAGAACCGCGGCCTGTGCACGGCTGATGGTTGCCCCTTGGGCGCTTATCCGGTCGTCGAGATCGACCGGGTCCATGCCGCCGACAACCTGTCCGGCCACGACCTGATCACCCGGCTGGACGTCTATATGCTGCAGCCGTCCGGCAAGGGTTGGGCCGATTTTGTGGACAAACTGCGCTTCAACGGTGCCGATGCCGAACAATGCCGGGGTTATCTCCCGCAGTTCGACAGTTGCCAGGGTGACTGGCACTGGGGCGAGTGGTCCGGATCGTAACAAGGTAAAGGAAAAAGCCCCGAGAAGTATCAGGAGAAAACCCGCCAGCAGCAGGGTTCTGCCATGGATTGTCAAGAATCTGTTCATTATCGGCTCCGAATTCCACGAGTATATATGGTAAAGACCTCTGGCGCATCACTGCGGATACGAAGGAGATCTCCGGACAGCAAGGATTGCATGATCAAGCCCTGGATGGTGCCGATAAAAAGGGTGGTGGCGGCCTTGGTGTCAACTTCAGGGCTGACGGTGCCCAACGCCTTGCCTTGTTCAATGCGTGTCCCGATGAGCAGGGCGTACTGCTTGAGCATTGTTTGTGCTATCTGTTTGGCGGCAGTGGCATCGGCCTTTTGCAGTTCACCGAAAAGAATCCGAGGGATACCCGGGCGGTCAATGGCAAACTCGAGGTGGGTCATAAATATTGCCCGCAAGGCGGCGAGCGGCTCCTCGGTTGTCTTCGAAACATGATTGATCTGCGATAAAAGCCGGTCGCTTACCGACTCCATCACCGCCTGCCAGATGGCATCTTTTGTGGCGAAGTGGCGAAACAGCGCACCTTGCGACAGCTGCATCTGGGTGGCGATGGCATAGGTGGTTATCTCGCTGGGATTATGCAAGCCGGCGAGCTGCAGCACTGTCTCGATGATTACTTCCCGCCGTTCATTTGCCGGCAAGCGCTTGTTACTGTTTTGCAAAGCATGTCTCCCTGGTATGTGAGTAATTAAATACTATCTTAATTGCTGAGGACACTGACGGCAAGGTTCAGGATAAAAAAAATCAAAACATACTGCACATCGCCCATCGGTGACTTCAGTACAGGAAGATGGAGGGGGAGAAAGTTGCGAGAGGAGCAGGATCCTGTTTCCAGGGTCTTGCTGAACCGCTTGTGGCGGTTTCTGTCTAAGGCCGGCTGGACCTGGCGCAGGGAGGTGTGGAGGGCCGGTCTATGAATTTTTCGCGATGCTTTGCTTCACGCGGTGAGCGATGAAGCATTGGCAAGGCAGACCCGGAGGCTAGCGGTCGTGGTCATGCGGCTGGGAATGATCGTGTTGGTCGTGGTGATGATCGTGCAGGTGGTCATGCAGGGTCTGGCGCGCCTTTTTGGCCTGGGCCAGGCCTTCCATGCCGCCCGGGGTGCAGAGTGGACAGGCCTGGAGACGCAGGGGCTTTTCCAGATGGCTGTTCTTGAGGAGGGCCTCATCCTGGAAGATATCCTCGGTGGGGCCGTCGGCCATGACCGTGCCGCCGTGGATGACGATGGTCCGCTCGCAGAGGTCGAGGACCATGTCGAGGTCGTGGGTGGCGATGATCTTGGTGTGGTGAAAGCCGCCGAGGAGCTTGATGAGGTCGCGGCGCGCCTTTGGATCAAGATTCGAGGTTGGCTCGTCCATGACCAGGATGTCCGGGCGCATCGACAGCACGGTGGCGATGGCCACGGCCCGTTTTTCGCCGCCGGACAGCTTGTAGGGCGGGCGTTCTCGGAGATGGGCCACGCCGCTGCGGGCGAGGGCGTCCTGAACCCGCAATTCCACCTCATCTGGTGGCAGGCCGAGGTTCTGCGGGCCGAAGGCGACATCCTCGTAAACCGTCGGCATAAACAGCTGATCGTCCGGGTTCTGAAAAATCATCCCAACCGTCTTGCGGATGTCCATGACCGTTGCCTTGGTTAAGGGAAAATCACCAATGCGCACCGTCCCGGTCTGCGGCGTCAGATAGCCGTTGAGGTGAAGGAGCAGCGTCGATTTCCCGGCGCCGTTAGCCCCGACCACCGCCACCGACTCGCCGTGATGGATGCGAAAGGAGATACCGCGCACCGCCTTGGTGCCGTCCGGATAGGTGTGGTTGAGGTCCTGGACCTCGACGATGTGATGGCTCATGATGACAGTCCTGTGATAAACCGGCCGAGGAGTTCCGGCAGAGCGTAATAGCGCATAATAAAAAAGAGGGTGGCGCAACCAGCCAGGGCCAGCAGATCGCCTGTCGTAATACTGAGGACCTGGCGAATGCGGATGGTGCCGTCGAAGCCCCGGCAGAGCATCGCCAGGTGAATCCGCTCGGCCCGGTCGAGGGTTCTGAGCAGCAGCTGGCCGACCAGATGGGCAAAGGTCCGCATCCCCATGGGCTGCCGGCGAAACGAACGCTGGGCGCGAGCCCGGTGCATAGAAAGTCCTTCGTCAATGAGAACGAAGATATACCGGTAGAGGACAAGCAGTTGCACCGCGAAGATTTTTGGCATGCCCAGTTTCACCATGGCCATGCACACGGCGTTAAAACCGGTGGTGGCAATGAGCACTAGTACCGCGCTTACCGTCAGGATACAGCGCAGAAGTATGGAGCCAAAAGACAGCCAGCCGCCGGTGATGGTCAGTGCGCCGAGCTGGAGGATCGGCTGGTGATCGAGGAAAGGATTGAAGATGCCGACCATGACCGCAAAGGGTGAGACGACCAGCAGCTTTTTGCCGAGGTAGCCGGCGGGTATTTCGGCCGCGTGGATGATAACCATCAAAAACAGGCCAAAAGGCAGCATGGCCGAGATGGTGTATTTGTCAAAAGAGACGACGGCAAGGACAAAAAGCGCGGTCGTCAGGACTTTGATCCTTGGGTCGAGGCGATGGATGGCGGTGGTGTTGCCGGCCAGAGCTTCAAGGGTGCTCAGATCAAAAAAGGCCGATTGAATTTTCGCCATGCTGCGGCTCCTTGGCATGTGTTACCGGAAAAAACGGGCAGAGATGGCGAGCGTACCATCACTGCCCGGAGATGACAAGGTCGGCCTTCGGGCTTTTCAGCCCTTTATGCAGCCCTCCTGCGTTTTTTGAGGAGCAGGCCGCAGAGCAGGGTGATGACGAGCGTCAGTACACCGCCAACCAGCCCTGAGGTCGTGGTTCCACCGTCGACCGCCGGCCAGGCAGTTTGCTCTTCTCCTGCCGGTTCAGGGGCTTTGCCCTTGAAGCCATAGTCCGGGAGAAAGGCGATCTTTTCCTGCAGGTCCGCTAGACTTTGATGAATCCCCTGCTCCGGGCCTTCCAGCTCTTCCTTGCCAGATATCTTGGCCATCGACCATTCCAGGCCGTCCGGAGAAGACGAGGCGAACCACGATAAACCCCCGCCGACGACCACTGCCGCCGCGGCAATTGCCCCGACCACCTTGCCGATGGGCAGGCGGCCGAGAGGCCGCGCCGTTGCCGCAAGTTCGAGAATCTCCGGCCGCGCCCGCCAGATAAAGGTTACGACGGCGGTGGTGACCAGGCCCTCCACCAGGCCAATAGCCAGATGAATGGGCAGCATCACCGAAAGAAAGGCGGAAAGCGGCAGGGCGGAGACACCGGAGACGACCGTTTCGAAGACCACCCCGAGAGCGCCGAGCTGCAGACCGATAATTGCCGCAAGCGACGCCCCCAGGCCAATACGGAACGGTGTGTGCCTGGTTCCGGCAATGGGCTTATAAATCAGCGAATAGGCAATAAAACAGGGAAACACCCCGAGGTTGAAGATGTTGCAGCCGAGCGCCAGCAGGCCGCCGTCGGCAAAAAACAGGGCCTGGACAGTGAGCACCGAGGCGATGGTGAGAAAGGCGGCGTGAGGACCGAGCAGTATGGCGAGGATCATTCCACCGCCGAGATGGCCGGAGGAACCCGTACCCGGGATGGTAAAATTGATCATCTGGGCGGCAAAGATAAAGGCGCCAAGTACCCCCATCAAGGGGATCTTCCTGTCGTCGAGACCGGCCTGGACCTTTTTGCCGCAATAGGCGATTGTTCCGGCGGTGGCGATCCACAAAGTGCCGCCAACTGCGGGAGAGAGAAGGGCGTCGGCCATATGCATGGTGGCTTCTCCAAAGAAAGGGTGTGTCGTCGTGCAGCCCACGGTCGCGGCAGATACTTGCGGCGGAGTCGCGGTAGATGATGTTATAAAAAATTCGTTTGTAACACTGAACGTATTACAGAAATTTCGTTCGTGTGTCAAAGGGAAAAATTCAGAGAAGGGCGGCCTGTGTCCTTTTGTGACCTGCCGCGGCAATGTACGCCTATCCTCTTAAGCCGGCAATTCCCAGCTGATCAGGAGCTGGGTGGCTAATGGGCAGGGCTGTAGACGTAGAACAGGATAGCGAAAAAATGGGCAGCGCTGCCAGCCATGACAAAGAGGTGCCAGATGGCGTGGTTGTACGAGAGCTTTTTCCAGACGTAGAAGATGACCCCGAGTGAGTACAGCAACCCACCGGCAACGAGGAGGATGAGGCCGCCCGTGGCCAGGGAGGCAACGAGCGGTTTGCCGGCGATGACCACCAGCCAGCCCATCCCCAGGTAGAGGAGTATCGACAGCCAGCTGATTCTCCGTGGCAGCACTACCTCCAGCACCAGGCCGCAGACGGCCATCCCCCACACCAGACCAAAAAGGGTCCAGCCCCAGCCGCCGCGCAGGGTCACCAGGGTCAAGGGCGTGTAGGTGCCGGCGATAAGAACGTAAATCATCGAATGATCAAGTTTTTGGAATATCCGCTTCAGATTTGGGCTGGATATCAAATGATAGAGAGTGGATGCCAGGTAGAGGAGAATGAGGCTGCTCCCGTACACCGCGGCGCTGACGATATGCCAGCTGTTGCCGTAGCGGATGGCGGCGATGAGCAGAAAGACCAGGCCAACAATGGCCAGGCCGGTGCCTATGCCGTGGCTGATGCCGTGGGCAAGCTCTTCCTTAAAGGAGTATTTTGAGGTTTGTTGCGAACTGGACATAGAGGGGGAGTCTGTGTGGCGATGGTGTTCGGTGTTCGGCCTATGGCTCAGATGAATTATTGTCGGCTGTCATACCGCAAGGGCATAATTTTCGTTTGAGCAGGCGAGCTGCTCAACAGAGCTTTAGAGGACGTCTTCATCGTCGACGATGATCGTTTCATTCTTGATACGCTGGCGGATTTGCTTACGGTAGAAAATCTTTTCCTGGGCCTCATGGGGAAGTTCGGAAAACATGATGAGGTTTTTTTTAATCAATACATCAATGAGATCCTCGACGATACGGACGATACCGCTATCCATCATGGCGAGGAGTTCGAGCATTGAATCCTTCGAGGCGTTAGCAGAAAGAAATTCGAGAATATCACTCCCCGAGGCTGCTGCTGTTTCCTTCTCCAGCTCGCCGGCATCCCGCTTTACCGCAATGATTTCACCCTGTTCATTTCTTTCTATGTACAACATGGTAAGGCTCCTCTGCGAACGGGTCTTGATGGTTCCGCTACGGAAATCAAGGGTCAGTCATTCGAGTAACATAAAGAGCATCTTGTGCCAATGGAAAAATCAGTATCCTCACCCCGGTACTGGTGAACTGCCCCTAATCGGCATAAGAGATCAGCATTTTTTCTTCCTAAAAAATATTTTTTTGGATCAAAAGTAAAAAAGATTGGGGAGATTTTTTTTATCTAACTTCCCAGTCTTCTTGATATATCCATGTATAAATAGGGTCTCTGGGGTAACATAAGAATATTTCCTAGTACCAAAGTACAATACCAATCCCTTGTGGCCAGCCATATCCTGAGATCAAGTAGAGCGTATATGTAGCACGAAACCAAAGCATGGAGGGAATCAAAATGGCTACTGCAAATATTAATCAAGGTGATGGTTCAGGTAATCTCTTAGTGGGAAAGGTGCTGGTTGCCCACGGTTCGGTACAGGCCCAATCGGCAAATAGCGCTATCAGGGTGCTGCAGCCAGGCAGTCCGATTTTTATGAACGATCGGATTATAACTGGCAACGAAGGCATGATCAGCATCCTTTTCAACGATGCGGCGGGTACCCAACTGGATCTTGGGCGGATGTCCGATGTGGTCATCGATGACGATGTCTTTCAGGAGGCAGGAGCTGAAGGCCCCGCCAGCTTCAGCGAGGCGACCGCCGAGGTGGAGCAGGTGCAGGAGGCCTTGATCGCCGGTGAGTTTGACCCGACCACCGATTTCGAGCCGACGGCGGCCGGACCGGCAGCCGGAGGACCGGCCAGTGACGGCGGCGGCAGTTCCTATGTTGAGTTCGCACTTACCGGTGAGGCGGTTACACCGACATCCGGAGCGGAGACGACCGGCGTTGGCCTCAATTTCCTCGACCCACAGATACTCCAGTTTGAGGAGGCACCTGTGGCGCCATTGGCCGATGTGCCCGACGAGCCGCCACCACCACCACCACCACCGGAGGATTTTGCCCCGTCAGCCGGTGACTACAGCAGCTTCGTTGAAGAGCGTGGCCTCCCCGAAGGTACCGATGGCCCTGATGGTTCCCTTACCACCACTGCCGGAACCTTTGCCGACCTGGGCATTGATTTCGGTGGAGATGGGGCCGGCTCGGTGTCCTTCACCCATGGTGCCGTTACCGTTCCGGTGGTTTTGGACGGCAACCCGGCCACCTCCACCGTTCTCGCCGGAACCTATGGAACTCTCACTATCTTTGGCAATGGCACCTGGCAGTACGAGATCACCGATAATACCATCGTCCATTCCGGCATCAACCTTGTCGGCGCGGCAGACTTCGTGCCTGACAACTTTACCTTCACGGTATTTGACTCGGACGGCGATAGTGATGGTGGTACCTTGACCATCAATGTATATGATGATGGTCCGGTCGCCGCCATTGAGGTGGAAGGCATTGCCGCCACCGTCGAAGAGGACGATATGACCGGCGTGCCGGGTGGTGACCAGTCGCTGGGCAACAATGATGACGGTTCGACCGACTTCGACGAGGCCTCAAGCACCAGCTTTGGCTCGGTATTGCCGCTCTTTGAAGTGGGCGCTGACGGTCCTGGCGACTTTGGCGTCAGTGATGATCCTGCCATCCTCTCCAACTTGACCACCTTATATTCTAAAGGCGAGGCGGTTTCCTACAGCTCCGACGGGACGACGCTTACCGCCACCGCCGGTGGCCGTGATGTCTTTACCCTTACGGTGAATAATGATGGCTCCTGGATCTTCGACCTGAAGGATCAGCTTGATCATGTTGACGACGGCGCCAACAACGAAAACTACGACCTGGTAACCGGCGACGGTTCGGTCGGTGGCATTGATTTTGCACCGATCCTCACGGTAATCGATGCCGATGGCGACACCGCCGTCGGGGCAGGTTCGGGCACCTTCATTGTCTCCATTCAGGATGACGTGCCTGTTGCCGTGCTGGAGCCGAGAGGCATTTTGGCGACGGTAGAGGAAGAAGATATGACCGGTGTTCCAGGCGACGACCTGTCAACCGGTAACAACGATGACGCCAGCGTCGATCAGGATGAGGCAGGCGGCGCAGCCGGCTCGCTCAACCAGCTGTTCAGTGTCGGCAGTGATGAACCGTTCGACTACGGCATCACCGAAGACGAGGAAATTCTCGGCAACTTGCCCTCCCTCTACTCCAATGGCCAGGCAGTTTCCTACAGCTCAAACGGGACGACGCTTACTGCTACCGCCGATGGCCGCGAAGTCTTTACCCTGACCGTCAACAACGACGGCTCCTGGGCCTTTGACCTCAAGGATCAGTTGGATCACGTGGATGATGGTGCTAACGATCAAAATCTTAGCCTGGTAAGCGGTGACGGTCCGATCAACGGCATTGATCTCTCTACAGTTCTCACCATCACTGACTACGATGGTGATACCGCAACCGGCGCCGCCGAAGGTACCTTCGTGGTCAATGTCGTTGACGACGTACCGATCATCAGTCTTGGCGAAGGCCGGGCGACCGGTGCGGTGCAGGAAGACGCGCTTGGCAACGAGCTGGTTGATGGTGCTACTGACGATACCGACAGTTCGCTTGGCAACTTCGAGAATGCCGGGGATACTGATACGGCGACCCTCAACCTTGCCAACCTGCTGGACAGCCCGCTGGACGGTGCGGACGAGCCTGCCGATGTGACCTATGATATTACCGGAATCGGCGTCGATGGCGTCAAGTCCGATTACACCTCGAACGGCGCCGAGGTCTGGTACTTCAAACAGGACGGCAAACTGGTGGCCCGTGCCGGCAACGGCGGCGATGATGCCGGGACGGTGGTCTTCACCTTTGGGGTGAACAGCGCCAGCGGTATTGCGACCTTCAACCTCGACGATCAGCTGGATCATGATGGTTTGGGCGACGAAGAGACGCTGTCGATCGGCGATCTCGGCAGCTATGTCGAGGCAACGATCACCGACACCGACGGCGATACCGACAGCGTGACCTTTGATGGCAAGATCGGCATTACCGTCGAGAACGACGTACCGATCATCAGTCTTGGCGAAGGCCGGGCGACCGGTGCGGTGCAGGAAGACGCCCTTGGCAACGAGCTGGTTGATGGTGCTACTGACGATACCGACAGTTCGCTTGGCAACTTCGAGAATGCCGGGGATACTGATACGGCGACCATGAACCTTGCCAACCTGCTGGACAGCCCGCTGGACGGTGCGGACGAGCCTGCCGATGTGACCTATGATATTACCGGAATCGGCGTTGATGGCGTCAAGTCCGATTACACCTCGAACGGTGCTGAGGTCTGGTACTTCAAACAGGACGGCAAACTGGT